>JAQUPC010000035.1 GCA_028716765.1 Alphaproteobacteria bacterium
CGGTCAAATACGTGCGGCGTCTGGAAGAATTGATCGAAGCGCCCGTCACACTCGTTTCCACCAGCCCCGAACGCGACGACACGATTGTGGTGCGCGACCCGTTCGCGGATTAGGCTGGGAAAACAAAAGTCAGCTTGGGCAGCAGAAATACGCTTCGTTGGTGCCATAGGGAAGCCAGCTGGATAAAGTCGGGCCAAAATCGCAGCTGGCGCCCGGCATCCGGGTAGAAGATTCGCAAACTTCGCTGTCCGTACAACCGCGGTAGCAAACTCCGTAAGTTCCGAGGGAACCTTTGGTAATATATCCCGCTATCCTGCACGGACTCCCGGCAGGCAGGCCCGGCGATAAAGAGTAGTCCGTATAGCAAGTTCCGCCGGCGTTTCCTCCCGACATCGACTTCCAGACATGTTCTCCCGTCAAGCCGTCCTTGAGACAAGCAATAAGGTTATAGCCAAGATTATCCATCGTCGTAGCGCCCGGCTGATCGCAAGGCCTAGTGAGACACACAAAAGGTGTGTCTATGAGTTCGGAAGGTTTGCAGACCGCGGCGAGAGCAGAAGGCGCAATCGAAACGCCTGTCAGAAAAAGAATGGCGACAACAAGATATGTGCGCATGAACCAATCCTCCACAAGGGCAAGAACGTACGGCCAGTGTGCTCGAATATTACAGAGGGGTCAACGTTCAACGCCATCCGTGTTTGGCACAAGAATCGCCTCATACAGCCCCATCATCCGCGCCGTCATGATCGTGGTGCGCGATCCGTTTGCGAATCAGGTCTTTAATCGTTTAATTTGAAAACGGAGAAAAAAAGAGACCGTCTCCCTAAGGGGAAAAGGGTCTTTGTTTGTTTTCGTCCGAACATACTAAATGTTGATTTTTCTAATTGGCTGCGGAATTAATAAGCCAGCACGCTTCATCATTTTTTCATCACCGCCTTGCGCATGTGGATTCCCGTTTCTTGCTGCGCTTCATAAGCTGTGCTATTTTTTCCGTAATGTCCAAAGCCTGCTCAGCTTCACTAAGCAAGGCCGCCACCCCTTACATCCAAAGGAGCGCATCATGAAAATGTTCGTCACTTTTGCCATTGCAGCTATCGTCTGCGTGGCTTTCAGCACGCCCTCCCATGCTGCGGAAAACGCTAAAGCGGCATCAAAATACGACACCTATACCTGTGATGAGCTGACATCCCTCAATTATGAATACGTTGGCTCGATTGTGTATTACGTCAAGGGACACTACGATGCAAAACGTGATATTTGGACGGCTTATGGTCCTAAAAGCAAATCTGAAACAGCCGACATAATGGATGATTATATCCCCGTTCAAGATGTGTACGCCTATTGCGTCAAAAATCCCAAAGACACCGTAATCAATGCCATAACCAAACATAAGAAGTGAGCAAACTTCGCTCTCTTTCCGTGATGGCCCCGGCTCAAACCGGGGCCATTTTTGTCCTCGCAAAATTTTTCTTTCGACATTCTATGCCTGTTTCTCAAGCTTTAGGCCAACCGCTATATCTTCATACAGCCCCATCATCCGCGCCGTCACCGCCTCGCGCGTATATCCGGCCTCAAAGGTTTTGCGGCCTTCTGCGATGAGGCGCTGGCGCAGGGAGGCATCGGTCCGCACGTGTGCGAGCGCCCCGGCCAAACCTTCCACATCGTCGATGTCCACCAAAAGACCGTTGCGGCCATCGTCGACGTGCGCGGCGGGCCCGGCGCTTTTGCAGGCTACGAACGGCGTTCCCGCCGCCCACGCCTCGAGAATGACCGTGCCGAACGGCTCGTAGCGCGAAGGCAGCGCGCACACGTCAGCCGCGCGCAACAACGCGCCCCTGTCCATGCGCCAGCCGAGAAAACGCACGCGATCTTCCATATCAAGGCCGCGGGTCAATTTTTCCAGATCGCTCCGGAGCGGCCCCTCGCCCGCCAGCCAGACGAAGGCATCAGGCAGCGCTTGCGCGGCGCGCAAAAGCGTATCCAGCCCTTTTTTCGGGTGAAGGCGCGAAAGCGCCAGAACGACAAAAGCGTCCTGAGGCGTGTTAAGCGAAGCGCGGTCAACGGCAGGCTCGTCCTTCACATCGGGGAACGTCGGCACGAAATGCGCCCGCTCGCGCGGTACGCCGTTCCTGATCTGATGCTCGACGATATCCTTCGTGACGCCGACAAAATGCCCGCAAGACGTGAAATGGCGCGGATCGTAATAGCCGCCGAACCAACCGATGGTGCGCTCCTTGTTCCAATCCGGCATCAGCGAGGCGGCGCGGCGCATCCAGCAATGCACAAGATCGGGCTTTTCGCGCTCCAGCACACGGCGCAAGGCGCGGCGCTGGAAGAAACGGCAGTGGCGGGTGGCCAAGGACATTAAGGTATCTGTTGCCCCTGAAAAATTGTCATTGCGAGCGAAGCGAAGCAATCCAGTGTTTGTTTCCTGGACTGGAGATTCATGCTGGATTGCTTCGCTCCCTATGGTCGCTCGCAATGACGGAGATTGACCTAAGACTTCCGGGGCCGTGCGGATTCCCGCTTTGACAATTTCCTCATAACGCGGCGCATCGGCCGCCATCACAATGCACTGATCCACGCCCTTTTCATGCAGGCTCAACATGATATCGGTCGAGTAGGTTTCGGCGCCGCCAAGGCCGCGGCCCGCCATGATGTGAAGGATGCGCATGAAGAGGACAGGTATCAGGTATCAGAAAACGGAGAAACAGAAAAATTCCGATCCCTGATCCCCGATCCCCGTTTTTATTCTTATTCCGCGTCTCCGGCGGAAGCGCCGCCGCCAAGACCCTGATTGAGCTTGCCGGCCGATTGCTTCATCAGGGCCGCGAGATCGTCAGGCAATTCGACGCTCATGACGTCGATGTCCACGGGCTTGCCATCGGGCCTCGTAACGACGCTTATGTCGAGATCGGCGGGCACGTAGCCTATTTCACCTGTTGGCCCGCCTTCGGCAACGGACGGTTCGTCCGCGGTCTCCAGCTCCATAAACGCGAACTCGTCGCCTTCCCGCAGCGACGGCTGGCCGTTGCCCGGCAACGCCGCGGGAATGCCGGAAGAAACGGATGGGATTGACGCAAGCGGTTCGGCCAAAGGCTGTTTCCTGCCGGATTCGGCAGCCGCGCGCGTTCCCGGCGCAGCCTTCTTCGGCAAAGGAATTTCCGTTTCTTTGGCGGCGGCCGTTTTTCCGGCCTCCATGCCCAATCCAGCGATGGCAATGGCTCCGGCTTCAAGCGGTGCATGTCCCGCCTTTTCAGCGGCAGACCAGTTCCGGGCCAGCGCGGCGATTTCAGCCGGGGTCGTAGCCGCCGGCGCTGCCGCCGCAGCCGTCCACTCGGGATCCTTAAGGCGCGACGCAATTTCGTTTATCGCGCGTTCGCGCGCCGCCGTCGCCGTCGTGCTGGCCGGAACCGCCAGCATTCTGTGCACGCGCAGCGCTTTCACCCTCTCCGGCACGGCATGGAACATGCGCGCCTTGTAGGCGGCATCGCCAAAAAGGATGTGGGCCTCGCCCTCCCGTTGGCCGCGCAAGTGATCGTAACAAACACGCGAGCGCAATTGCACGCCCGACGCCTCGCGCTTGTCGTAAAGCGGCAAGTTCATGAACATGCTGGACACGGTGCTTGTCGGTGCCGTCATGCCCGTCGATTCCATGACGAAGGTCATGCCGCCGTGATCTTCGACGAACTTTTTGGTATCGGTCGGGTCTTCGAGTTTGCCGTAGATTTTGAGGTTACAGTTGCCGAGAATGGACTGCGCCTCCTGCTTGACGCGCTTTTCCATCGACGGAATATCCTGCGCCGCGAACACAAGCGAGAAGCCGAGCGAGCGCGCTTGCGCCGCCATAACGGCCATGCCTTGCGCGGTGTAGTAGCCGACTTCGTCGAACACGGTCATGAAGGACGAGCTGGAGCGCGTTTGCTTGCTGCCGATGGCGTTTTCCCATGATCCTTCGACGGTGTTGCCGAGCGTGGCGCCCATCATGCCTTTCAGGCTGGCGGCGATGATCTTGCCGAGATTGGCGGCTTCGTCGCCGGATTTCTCTAGCGCCGGGATCAACGCCACGAGAATGCGCCGGTTGAGCACGACGTCCAAAACGTCAATATCGGCCAGCTGCACCTTGAAAATGTAGCCGTATTCGTCGGCAAGCGACTGCAGCGAGCGCGTAAACTGCATCGACAGGTAACCGTGCTGCTGGCGCGCGACCTGCAGATCGTACATCGGCTGGTCGGGCGACGGCGGGCGCTCGTTGCCTTCGTCGTCGAAGGCGGCGTCGACGTAGCCCGGCAGCGTATTCAGGTAGCCTTGAAGACCGCGAATGATGCGCTCCGGCAAATTGGGATCGCGCGAAAGGCGGATGATGGCCGGCAATTCGATGTATTCGCGCAAAACGCCGATGTCGAGCAACAGGCCCTGCTTGTCGCGCTTCCACGTCAGCGCGGGCATAAGCGCGAACATCAACGCGACCGCGCGCTCTTTCCACATGGCGTTGTCGCCGCCGGCATCCGGCATCAAACTTACGATCATGTTGGAAAGGTAGGACGCCGAGCCGTTCGAGAACGGGTTCATGGTGTTCGACGTAGCGCCCTCGTCCGAGTTCGCCGTCATGTAGTTCAGCACCAAAAGATCGTCGTCGCGGCCAAAGCGCCGCGCCAGCGAGTAGAGCGAGGCCCACAAATCGGTATCGGCCTTGCCGTCGACGTACACGAAGCCCGAGCCCCACGCCAGCGCGTTGGAAACCATCGACTTCAAGCCTTCGGTTTTTCCGGCGCCCGTCGTGCCGAGATACAAAATGTGCGTGCGCGCATCGGTGTTGGTCAGCCACAATTCCCGGCTCTGCGCCTCTTCGTCCGGATCCGTCACGTTGCCGATGAAAAGGATGCCCTCGGATTTGCCCGCCCCGCCTTTACCCGGCACAGGATTTTTGGGATCGGGCCTGTTGGCATAGGCCGGAAACTTCAACGGCATCGAGAAAGGCCGCTGGTACAGCCAACGGTTGTAGATAAGCATAAATATGAGACCGAGATCGGCAAATCGTGCGAGATCGGCCGAAAAAAGGAACCCGATCGCCGCCGCAAAGGCAACGGAACCGAGAACCTGGGTCTGGCCAAAGTATTCGTAAAAACGCTGAGACGCAGGGCGAACGTCGCGCAAGATATTGCGCTGTTGCACCTGATGTTTGGGCATAATAATAGGCATGAGCCACCCGTGTCGTCTCGACGGTTAAGGACAGCAATATTACTCTTTTTTGCGTCCAAAATGTGCAGGTTTTTCGTTATCTTTTGGTTAAAATGGGCCTTAAAACGTACTTTTCAAGCCCATTTTCGCTATTGCGGCGGCGCTGTGAGCACTTCATCCGCCGGCAACGGGACGCCAAGTTGTTGCCCTGACGATTTACTCACGCCTGAAGAAGCATCGCCTTGCGAAGAATCGCCGGAGAAAAGGCCTATCTGAGCTCCGATGACGGCGGCGGCAATCAATACCATGATGATCGTCAAAGCCCAGCGCAAGGGTCCATAACTGTGACTTGCGCGCCCTTTCATCAGGGCCTTTTTCACCGTCGCATACGCCTCCTCGGCGTCATCGCGATTATCGAAATGCGCGACAGCCGTAAACCCTCCTTTGGGCTCAGCAAGACCAAGGTCCCACTCGTCGTCGCGTCCGCGCAAAGACACGACAATGTTGGGGTTTTTGTTAAGATCAAGCTGCCATACCACGGGCGGAATGCTTTCCCGGAAATTGGCCACAAGGCAGTTGCCGGACCTACGGCTAACCTGTTTGACCTCGACATTCGCTTGTTTCACGGCGAAAGGCGTCATGCTTTTTCTCCTTCAAATTCCTTGATTATCACTCCGGACGGGGCAAAACGAGAGTATTCGGCTCTTCACGCGAGGGGATGTTGACCGAAGTCGCGGCCAAATACTGGTTGAGCGCAACAATGGCGGTATCGACGCGCGGGATCGGCAACGGTTTTGCCGCCGCTTCCTCGGCCATAAAGTGAGCAAGCGCCCCCGCCCCCTCGGAATGAAACGAACGGCGCCCGAGATTGTTTAGTGGATACCACAAAGAGCGGTCGACGCCGCGTAGCCACAAATACTGCGCCGGCGCCAAAACGCCGCCGACGAAACGGGCCCATTTCAGAACCCCCAGCATTGCGGTTGTACGATAAGCATAACGATTGGCTATCTTCAACGCTTCCCCGCCGATGGCCGGATCGCGGACTATTTTTTTAATCTCGGCCGCCAACTGGTCTTCCATCACAAAACCTTTTTCCGGCGACCAGCTCTGGGCCATGCGGCCAAGAAGGGCTTCGGCTTCTTCGCGCTTCTGAACGCCCTTCATGGCGAACGCGGCAAACAGCGCCGATATATAGAGCGGCAAATTAGCGCTACCCTGCCAGCGCGGCCCCAGTTGCAACAAAAAGGCCCTGCGCACTTTTTCCCGTTCCGGAATGCCATTCACCACGGGAATGCGATGCCAGGATATCCATTCCTCCGGCGACAGGGCCTCGGCAAACAAAGGCAGCTTGTCCGGCACCACCTCGCCGGGAATGCGCGCACTGGACCTGCCGGGAATAAAGTTCACGATCGGGGAAATCACGGGCCACATTCTGGCTTGAGCCTTGATGAAGCTTTCCAGATTGTGGCGGGTTTTGAATTTATTGCGCGACGAAAGAAACCAGGCATAAACGCCTATCCCGGCACAGGCCGCCACGGCAACCCACCGTACATAACGGCCGACCAAGGTCGTAATGATGCCCATGCTGGCAGGCGTGATGTTGTAGTATTTTAGCGCCTCTGCGGGCGGCAACTGCCGCAAATCCCCCCCCCCGTAGCAACCGAACGCAGCCTGCATAGCTTCCGCCGTAGGGATGGGAGCAGGTTTCACCGTGCCGATCTGCGCCGCCTGTAGCCACTGGAAACAGGCGTGCGCCTGCTGATCGAAAAGCCCTATAATCCAAAGTTCAGCCATACGGGCATAACGTAACGTTTCAAGTATTTCCGACTTGAAAAAATACCAGATAGCCCAGCACACGCCCAATATGGCGGCCAGAAACAGCATCATATGCCAAGTAGGATCTTCACTACCCTGTGCCGTCATGGATCAATCCGTTCCGTCTCTATGCTTTATCGTTCTTTGAAGCGGCATAAGATTGCCCAAGAGCGCTTGTTGCTGCAACCATTTTTCTTATTATCCTGCCTTCAGTTTACCTGTTAACCTTTTGATTTCGCGCATACGCTGTAAGCTCTTCAACCAATTCATTAATAACGACGCTGGTAGCCCCAGATTCAATTTCCCCCTTCTCGGTACGAAGCACAACGCGGCGGCGGATTTCGTGCCGGGCCGTGCCGCCCGGGAAAAATTGGGACAGAATCTGGCGCGCTGTCGGCGCGCCCAGCGCAATGTAGAGGCGGGTGCGGACTTCGACGTCTTCGGCCGAAGTCGAAAGAGCCCACAGTTCGACCGGGCCAAGCGTGTTAACCAAATGCTGTTCGTAACGGCCTTCGTTTGTGCTTAAGAGCAACAACACAGGAGCCCCGCTCGGCCGGGGCCCCGTCAGACGATAGCGCATGACCCATCTGGCGGTGTCGGACAAGCCGAACCGCTCGGCCGTTTCATTGATCGCGCGTTCGGACACGGCGGTGCCACAGACCCATACCCCCGTCGCTAAATCGACCATGTCCGTACTAAAATCGTCCAGCAGCTGCGATGCCAGAACGATCTGGACGCCCCATTTGCGCCCTTCACGGACATCGCGCACGACCTGCGCGCGCACGGCCGTCGTCTTGCTGGTGCGGTGGAATTCGTCGAAGCACAAGCGTTTGGGGCTTTCCCGGATATCGCGAAGGCGCAATTCATGATAGGGACGGCATTTTTCCGGCATGTTCCGCAGCGAATCCTGCCCCATCCACCAGGCCCGGATCAAAGCATGCCGCGCCAACATATACATAATGGCGGTTTGCCTGTCGGCGATATCGTCGCCTTGCGGGGCCACATCCTGGAGATCGACGGCGGCTATGCGGGCGCTGCCGATGTCAAACCTTGTCACGGATGCGAGAATCGGAAACTCGCGCACCGACGAAGCAACCATGCGTTCAAAGGCATGAATCACCGTTTCGGCGGACGCGCCGATGGACGTTTCTTCAAGAAGCGCCCTTATCTGGGGACGCCGCGCCGCCGTAACAGCATCGACGAGCGTCGGCACGGCATGGCGCTGGGCAAGGATAGCCTCGTGGAAGGCCCCTTGATCGAACAGAGCGTCAACGGCGTCCCACCAATAGGGATCGACGGGTAAATGGATGTTATATTTTTTTATCGCCTCGTCGACTTCGGGTTCGATGTGAAGCAGATAAGGCCGGGGCTCGGTGTTGGCGCCGCTGTCGTCCCGCCAACGGTACATTTCGTCTACACACAAGCCGACAAGCTGCGTCATGCCCTCGTAGGGAGCGCTTTGCCCCGGCGACGTGCAAAGTAGGGTCAGCAATTCCGTGAGGTAGGAACGTTCTTCAGGCAAAGGATGGCGGCAGCCCAATTGGGTGTCGAAAGGATTGACGGCGTACTCCGGCGTCATACGAAGCTTGAAATGCATCGCTTCGTAACGGCGCTCTAACGGCAGGGAATCGCGGATGAGGGAAATGAGGCCCGCCGACGACGGCCCGATATCCAGAATAGCGATATAGGGCAGCCGGGCATTGCCCGCCGTAAGTACGGTGCCAAGATTAAGGGCGTTCATAAGAACGGACTTTCCCGAACCCGGCTGGGCAAAAATCAGATCGAACCACGTTGTCGTGAGCGTGCTTCCCATTTGGTAAGGCCAGATGCGTCCGTCCGCCGTACGGAACATAACAGGCCCTTCATCGAAGGGCGAAGACGCGCGCTGCCAAGGCAGCAATTTCACGACATCGCGAAAAGGCGCGATGGCGGCCGGAGCCGTCGACGCGCAAGCAATGCCGAGAGCCGAAGACATAACGGCTGCCAACGGGTCGCCGCCCGCCGAAGAGGCCTGGCAGTAACCCCACGATTCAAGCGCTTGCGTCAAGGCTGCAAGCCGCGTCTCTATAAGTTTCTGTTCGCCAACGGGCGCATGGGTCGCCAGAGACACGCGCAGCTTTACGACGGGTTCGCTCTGGGCCAATTGTTGAAGCGCTTTTATGGACTCGCGTATCTGGCGATTGACCTGATTGCTAAAAGCCAGAATCGCCGCCGCAAAAGACCGGAAGCCCGTTCCATGCGCCCCGCCGCTTTCGATCAGGAAAGAAAGCCGGAACGGAACGTCGTTATCGATCAACCGGGCCAGCAATTGAGGAAAGGGCGCAGGATCAGCCGGCCCCAGCGTCATATCGACGGCGCCCCACAATAAATCGCCGATACGAACGATTGTCGGCGAAATAATTTCGGCATCGCCTGTGCAAAGCTGCCTGCGCACAGGCGGCCACAAGACTTCGGAGACATCCGTCCGGCGGGTCGGGGCTCGCGGCAAAAGAGGATCGCCCGGCAAATTGGCGCGCCATTCTTCGTTGGCCAGCATAGGATAAAGGCTGGCGCGCACGGCGCTCAAAGCTTCATGCGTCGTCACCAGCCGCGCCTTTATGGCGATTTCCTCCAACGCGGCTTGCACGCCCGAAACGTAACTTTTATGGCGGATGCGCAAAGGCTCCAGCGCCGACATGGGATATTGCGCATCTGTGGCCACAACCCATTTTTGCTCGGCGCGCTGCCGCAGAGCCTGGCCGATTTCGCTTTTGTTGACGGCCGAGGGCCGCGTCCACAGCACAAAATAGATGTCTTCGTGCGCCAAAAAGCGCGCGAAATGGCGGCGGCGCTCACTGAGCAAATCATCCAAATTCAGATCCAGAGCCTGCACGGCGCTGCGGTTGGTGCGCATCACCTTGTCGATGTCGCGCACCACCATGCTCGAGTCGCGCGCGAAATAAACCTGCAACGCATAGCCGGGACGATCGAACCTGGCGCCAAGCTTGGTCGTGGCCTGATCGACAATCCAGCGGTATTCCGCGTCGCCGATAATCTGGCGCGAACCGAGAATCTTAATGAACGAGATAAGCGAACCGTCGCCGGCCACCAAAGCCGTCGCGTCATCGCTCGTTTCTAAATGAATAAAGGATTCGACCGGCTGACGGGCGGCCATCAAAAGAGAGGCAAAAAGTTCATCCGTCAAACCGCTCATCGCCGAAGTCCAAACTTGTGGCCGTTTTCATGACAGCAGCGGCACGATGGGCCGCAAACAGGAAAGAGCAAGAGTTTAGGCATTCTTGTCCTCTGGATCAAGAATCTCAAAGCTATAGCGGTCTTATTATGAAGATTTGCCTAATGCGGCTTGCCGGCCCTGGCTATGACCGAATCAAACATCGGCCCCCACGTTTCCGGCGGCAACTTGCCGAAAGGCCCCTCGGGCGACCGCCAATATTTGACAATGGCGGGGAAATGATTGGCGTCGCCGCCCCGACCGCGAACAAACCAGCGGTCCAGCGGCAACAAACGAATGCCTTCCAGCTTGGCTGCCCGTTTGTCATATTCGGCTTCGGTCAACGCTTCGGTAAGCACCGTAGCCAACAATAAGGGATCGTCGCTGCCCAGACGTTTCTTGACCTCGGTGCGGCGCGCCATCAACGCATCAAACGCCTTTGAGGCTTTTTCGGCGAGCGGATGCCCGCTGTCGCGCACAACATAAATTGCCCGCATAATATGATGGAGATCGGCTTGGGATATTTCGGGCAGCCAGATGAGAACGCCGGCGCCGGCCATGCCCGCTTTGTCCAGGGCAAAACAGGCTTCGCAAAACAAGCAAACGGTAATGAATGCATCGTCAGCGTCCTGCCCGGGATCTGCGGGAATAACGCGCTGGTATTTCGAAGCCTGAAAACCGCAGCAACGGCACGTGTGCGCGTCGCGCCACAACGCTTTTTCCATCTCCGATCTGAGTTGCGAACGGTTTTTAAAAACCGTTCCCCCGGCGCCGGTTTTTCGCCCGGTGCCGAGGGAAAGCGGAAGAAGAGACAAGTTATCTCTTAGAAGCCTGGGGTTAGCGCAGTAAAGGTTGAACCGGTATCCATATGCGTTGTCTTCTGCATCGTATTCAACAGCATAGGCAGAACGGCAAGGCCGCCGCCGGCCAGCAACCGCGCGATGCCCGGCGCCATTTTTTCCTGGGCGGGATTCTCGGCATGTTGTTTCAGTTTCAACGCCCCGCTAATGGCCAACACAGCGCCGCCCGTGTAAGCAACGGCGCTAAGAATCGGGGGAACAGCAGAAACTTCTTGTTGCCTAATCGTATTAAGCACCGTACCTGCCGTTTGGGCAAAGGCAAAGTCAGGCAGCGCGACGGCGATAATCGTCGTCAGAACACCCCATTGAAATAGATTGTTCAGGAATTTCTCTTTCGACATGGTCTTCTCCTTCATGTTAAAATGTCGCCGCACGAACTTAGCCCGCCATCATGGCCGATAGCCGCCTTGCGCCAACAGGGATAAACTAACAAACGAATGCATTATAAGCAATACTCGCGCCCTTCCCTAACTCTTCAATTAAGCTAAAAATTATCCTTTATCCTATCTTCCTCCGGAAGGATTAACAGACGGTTAATTTCCCCTGCCTCCTCCTTTCCTTTTACCCTCAAAATTCCATCAAAAACTGCCCGGCTAGTTAATAAGACCGGTTCCAAACGTCGTGTCAAAAAGCTTAAGCATAGTTCCGATATTGATGGCCATAGTGCCGCCAATAACATGCGTCAGGCCTTGGGGAACGGTCACCTGCGCCGTGCCCTCAACAGCGTTTTTTATCATGAGCCATCCTCGGACAAAAGCTATCGCGCCTATGACCTGTACAAACATTAGGATCGCCTTGATCGTCAAATCGGCTTTTGTCGTATCAGCGGTGCCCACAATCGCCGTCCAATTGATGCCCGAAAAGGTTGTTGTCGTCGGGCCAAACAGGGTTTCTTCCATAACGGGGAGCATAGCTCCAATCGACACCATCACGCCGCCGATGAGAAGATTGACGAGAATGGAATGAGTCGCGGCGGCGCGGGGATCTGTGCCGACCTTGGATCCTTTAAGCAACCCGCGATAAATAAGGAAAGCGCCCACAAGAAAGCTGAGCACCGACAGTGCCGAAAACATGGGCTGATATATATTGTTCACAAAATTTTGCATCATCGTATCGAGGCCTGCCGCGCCTGACACCGGGGTACCGGGCGCACAGTCTTTCCCGCCGCTTGCACTAGCACCCAAATGCAACGTTGCCTGCATGGTTCCTACCGCTGCAGGAAAAACGGCTAGGGCACCGCCACCTAAAAGGTGGGCCAGAGCCTTCACAACCTGGCTATCGTTGGGATTATCGGCATGTTTTTTGAGCAGCATCAAACCGCTGATTCCCAGCATGGCTCCGGCAACATAGGCCATTGCACTGAGGAGCGGCGCGATGGGAATAATATTTCCCCTGATATGACAGACGATCAGCCCGAGCGTAAGATCCTCGGCCCAGACATCCAAGGGTCCCAATAAAATGACAATGAACGCCAGCAATGCCCAAGCGAATGCCGTTCCGTCAAAATCGTTCCGGGAAGCAGGGGCAAGTTTCCGTCCTATCGTCATAAAGACCCCTTAAATGGCTTTTCAGCTAATATACCCTTTATTACCTTCCTCTAAATATTACGAGCAAAACCATTAAAAAGCTGTTTAATTTTTGCAGATTCAAGAGCTGAAACACCCCTTAAATCAGGCCGCCTTGGTTAACGAATTGTTCCCTTGGACCCGACAACCGTCCAACCGTCGCCTGTCTGGCGAACAGCGACCACCTTGCCAATGCCCGGCAAAGTATCGCCGACCTGAACATGCCTCAATTCCGTCGAAGCTGCGCTTTCGGAAACCCAGGCCGAATCCGGCGTAGCCGCCCGTAGAACCCAAGTTCCTCCCTTTTGTTTCGTTTCGGCCGATTTATGTACGGAACCAGCTTTTTTTGCCTTGGGCCGGGTTGTTTTCCGGACAGTTTTTGGGGGCGTTTCTACACTGCTATTCGCAGAAATTCCCGTCTGATCTCCGGCCTCTCCCCCCTTTTGAAGGGTGGCGGACTCCTCCGTTTTTGCCGCTTTCTTCCGGGACAAATCAGACAGTTGCCGCTCTATTTTATCCAAACGGTTGTTAAGCGCTTCGTTGTTTGCGCCCGACGAGGAAAGCTGACCTGATTCCAAGCGGCTAACCAGTTGATTGGTCTGCTGGGAAGTCTGCTGCAGCGCCTTCCTTATATCGTCTATCTGCGCCGCAAGTTCATTTAACTGGCTTTCAACAACGGCCTGCTGAGGGCTTTTGGATAATTCCACGGATTGATTTTGCCCGGCAAGATCCGTTTGCGATGAGGAAGGGGCCAAAGGTTGCAAACCGCTTGACGTTGCAGGCTCTGCGCCTGTTCCGGAACTTGTTTTTGCAGGTTCCTGCCGGGCTGCAGGAACCGTTCCTGAAAGCGCTGAGGGAGCGCCGACGCCTGCCGCGATTGGCGGCGTCAGGGCATTGACCGTCATCACTTCCGAGGTTTTGGCTTCGGGCTCAACGGGCTTCTTGTCCTCTAATTTGGGCTCGGCGTTGCCAGGAATTGCAACCGTACTTGCGACAGGCACCGTCGTTTTAGCCAAGCCGGCGTTATATATCGCCGTGATGTCTGCTTCGGACGACGTCAACGAAGCGGGAGGGGGTTCGAGAGACGCCGATCCAGGCGCAATCTGGCGGTCGGTCTTTTTCTGAACGGCCTCGTTGTTGGCCTCCAGAGCAGCCGCAGGAACAGGTGCCCCGCCTTTCGTCTGGCTATCTTTTCCGAACTGTAAGTAAAGCATGGCTCCGGCAAACAAGGCAAATACGGCTATCACGCCCAGCATGACCTTTGTGCCGCTTTTTTTTGCGGGCGCTCCGCCTTCGAATGGATCCGTCTCGGATTCCATTTCCTCAGTCATGGAAGTTGCCGATTCCGGCTGATCGTGAAAATCGTCCTCGGGCGGCAATTCTTCGTGCCATGCATCGGCGTTCGGATCTTGCTCTTCCTGAACAGCCGGACCGGTTTCCAATTCTTCTTGATCGTCAGTCATTGACCTGTTTCTCCCTGAGTCAATATAGCACGGCGGCTTATGAAAATCCAACCATAGGCAAGATGGAATCAGCCGAACAGAATCCTATCCCATATCGGATGTTTTTTCACTTGAAGGCAATAGCATACATCTATGCCCGGCCGTCCTTCCATGCACCGGTTTTTTTAGCGCACCCTCGCCACAACTCCAAAGAACTTTATTGGGTGTAATAGGAAGCGCCACCCCCGCTTTGGCCAGGCATAATGATGTTCACCGCGGAGGGAGATGTCTGCAGAGTGTTGGGAGTATAGCGGCCCGTTCCCGCAGGGTTATAGCCCATGTAGCCAGGCGTACTGGCGGCATAAGGATTCACGCCCGTTGCGTAAGGATTCGTGGAATATCCGGTGGGGTAAGGCGTTCCGGTAGTGGGGCTGGCATACCCTTGCACAGCCGAATACCCGCCTGCCCCCGGTACACCTTGATAAGCACCTGCCCCCGCCTGACCGGAATAAGCATAAGGGCTTGTTCCCGCCGTCATCAATTGCTCCTGATTCTCATGCACGGAACTCAGGAAAAACAATCCGAGCGGCGTACCGACTGCAACGCGTACAAGCGGCTTGATCTGGTCGGCTTGTTGCTGAAGAAATTGAGACAAGCTTTGTCCCGCCTGTCCAAATCCCGCGAACACAGCCTCTTTGTAACTCTTGCTTGCCTGATCGACGACGACCGCGTTATTCGTTACGGCAACCGACGATTTGCCCTGTCCAAGCGCTTGTCCGAATTGCTGGGCGAAAGCCGCTGCGGCCGGCAGAATCACGCGATCGAAATAGCGATGATCCACATCGGTCGCCATGCCTCCGAGCGTCGTGTTGGGATCAAGCGCCAGAATGCTGACGGGGTAATCCTTGCCTTTAAAGTTGATGAGATTAAACCGGAGCACCAGAAAATCGTTCATGACCTGAAATTGGCCGATAGCGCGGCCTCCAGCCATCGGGCCTGAAAGAACCTGGGCAAGAATTGGTCCCTGAACGTCCGAATTGGCCTCCGTCAATAATTGCGCATAATTGACCGTTCCCGCCTGAACGATAATTTTGCCTGCCGTAACTTGCGCGGCCGACGGCGTCGAGGCAGGTTGCACGGACGCGCTTGCGGCCGTGGTCGTTTCCTGAACTCTTTCTTTCCCTTTTTCTTTTAATCCTTCGCCTTCAACCACCGCCATTTTGTGAGGAACCCACGACTCCATAAGTTGTTCCATTTGCTTCTGCATGGCTTTAGCCAAGGAGTCGTCTTCTTGCTGTTGCTGCTGTGGCGGCCGTTGCACCTGCTGTTGCATTTGCTGCATCTGCTGCGCGTTTTGCTGCCGCTCCTGATTTATTTCCTGTTTAAGCCTTTCGGTCTCGGCGCGAAATTCCGCCAGAGGATCTTCTTTATTCTTGTTGGTAAGATCGCCAAGGTCGATGTTCTGTCCCACAGGGGTAGGAAGTGCGCTCGTGCCTTTCTGTATCGCTTCTTCGGCACGTTCCGCGTTCGCCATTTTGTTCTGTTCGATGAAATAAGGGGAATCTTTCGGCCCCGGCGGCTCACGAACATCGGGAGTCCGCATCATCGTCGAAGCCTCGTTGGACGAAGGGCCCGAAAAAACCCCTAAAGCTCCAGCGATGGCGACACCAACGACAATCATGATAACCATGAGTTTGAAGAGCGGCTGGGTGCGCCAAGCCTCAACGAGGCCTTTTTTAAGCCCGCCGCCGCCGCCGTGCGGCTCCATCGGACCGAGGTCTTCATGTTCAAATTCGTCCATATTATTTGTCATGGTCTTCTTCCCGCATAAGCCGCGCCCGCAGCATGGCTCCGTTGTCCGACATCAACAGAACCGGGGCATCGCCAATTTCATAAACCGTCATGCCATCCGGCGAAGACGCACTGGCATTCCAGGCCGGCGACAGCAAAGTTAAAGGCGTGCGCACAAACACCTTATCCTCAAGCCTCCACGCCATTGTGCGCGCATCAAGCCCGGCAACTTTCAACCGTTTTGCAGCCTTCGGCGGAGCGTTTTCAAGGATCATGGTAATCGTCTGATCGCCCGCCACGGGTCCAACACGGCCCCTCTCGATAAGGGGGGTTTTGGCATTCGGGCCCAGTTTGGGCACACGAGCGTCAAAACGCATGTGGAACGTCGGCCCGCCCGATGACAACCGGAAAATAATGGGCGTGGACAGGTCTTTTAAAAGGATCGACAGGTTGCCGTTGCCGAGCCGCGTAAGAGGAACGACCCTTACGACATGGGATCCTGCTTGAGTCGGCGTCACCTCAAAATTGCCGCCGATTCCCACGTCCAGAATGGGCCAGGGCGCCCCGGTTGCGTCCACCATGTCGATCGTCGTGACATAGCCTGCGTTCAAATTAATTGTGGGCGGCTCGCCGCCGGGATCAAGCGAAAGGGATACGACTTTCACCTCGCCTTTCGGCGGCCCTGAGGAAGGAGGCTGGGCCGCTTCCTGCGTAGCCTCGAGGCGGCGCATGAAAGAACGTATCTGATCGGATGATAGCGGCAAGAGCCCCGTAGAAGCACGATTATACGATTTGCGGTTATAATCCTCTTCGCGTTTTGCTTCCGTCGCTGCTGCGCGCGCGGCTTCTTCCTCGGCCTGCTTCTCCAGTTGAGCGGCGTCTATAGCCAGAGAGGGGGGGGGGGACGATAAACTGATGCCCTCACCCGGTTTTTCCCCGCCGGGCTGGGGCGAAGACGCGCCGGACGACACGGCAGGAGATTGCGCAAGCGCGGGCGGCGCCTCCTGTGCTGCAACCACGGAGCCCGTTAAAACCATCATAAAACAGGCTCCGGCCATAACAATTGTTACGCCAGATGCCGAAATGCATTGCCTGACTTTCTGCGACAAATCACATCCCCGAATCAGTTTGCTTAGAATTATTGCGCTACACTCTTTCAGCAGAGCGAAGTTAACATAAAGTTTACAAAATCCCGGCCGCTTCATATGCCTTATGGCCGGCATAAATAGCCGTTTTTGG
>JAQUPC010000036.1 GCA_028716765.1 Alphaproteobacteria bacterium
CGCCCGGCCTGAAAACGCAAAAGACTGAGCGCTCCTCCGTCTAGGGAGCCTTGCGCATAGAACTTGCTGGTCAAATACGCCAGATCCGTTGATCCCTGAATATTATAATTGGCCGAAAAAGGACTTTTATCGCTATCCGAGCCGGAACCGCCGGAAGCCGAAGGCATGTAGGACGACCCGATATTGACATCAATCGCCGGATAACCTCCTGCCTGATAAGGGTTTTGCAGGACGGGATAGTTCTTGTCGTCGGACCCGACGGCATTAATCAATTTTTTCCATCTATTCTGGCGCTCTTCCTGTTCCTCCTGAGGCAGGAGCTTATCGGTCGTAAATTGTATAGAGGCTCTCGAACGATCGACTACGCTTTCGATTCCGAACCATTCGGCAAAGCTTTTGCTGCTGACGTAGATTTGGCCGTCGCGCAAACGGATATTGTTCTGCGTAAGATCGAGGCGTTTGTCGCCAACGCGAACTTCCTTTTTTTGTGTATCGAGGAAAAATGTGTTCTCCGGCGCAAAGAAGAATCCGCCGGCTGTTTTTTTGTCCTTGTCGACTTTGATCGGAAACTCAAACATCTGGATCAAATCATCAAGCGGCAGAAAGATTTGATCTCCGAAATCAAGCGCTTCAATAAACTCGTTGTTTGGGTTTAGTTTTTTAATGCGGGGCTGCAGGATTAACGGCTCGCCATCTTTCTTCTCCTCGTCTTTTCCAGGCTCCGGTGTCGTGGATGGTTTGGGGGCTATCTTTGCCGGCGCTTCAACCGGCAGCGAAGATGTCTCCTTTTCTTTAGGTGGCTGGCTTCCGATTGTAGCCGGAATTTGCGTTGTTGCCTCAGGTATTTCAGATTTCTTTTCGGGGGGCATTGCGTTCTGATCGAATTGCAAGACATCGCTGGCAGACCCTGGAGAGCCGGGCCGTACGTTAGAAGATCCCGACATCCTTTGACGGCCCGTCATGTCGTCAATAATGACCGGTTGCACCGGCGCCGCTTGAGGCGTTGGCGCAAGATCGGACGGCTTGGCTTTGGATTCGCCCCCTACGGTTGAAAAATCGGCCTTCTGGGACGCAAGGTCCACGGTAAAGGCGACATGCGGAAATATCCGGTTAAGCAAATCCGTGTTCGCATAATACTCATCTTCTTTTTTATAAATGTCATTGTGATAGAACGAATGATGGTTATTGTTCTCGATGAATTCGCGTTTTTCAAAATCGAGAAAAATCGTCGATCCGTCTTTCAAAACGATCTCGGCGGTCTCCGGCGTCTCCTGACGGTTGTAAACAAGCCCCAACAACCCGACGACACGATTCATGCGCAGAAAAAAGCCTTGTTTGTCGACATAGGCTTCGACAGTTCCAAGCGTCAGGTTGTCGCGAACGGCCGCAAGATTGACCCAGTTACTCGCCGTCGCGCTCTCAAACGGGCCAAAGGCCGCGCTCGCCGTCGCGCCGTCGTTCCCCTTCCCGGCGATAACGCTTTCAACATTCGGCAATTCGTTGGTTGTTTTGTTGTAATTGCCCGGGGCGGCCAGCAACACCGGCGGCGATAAAATCGCCGTCGCCGCGAGCGTTGCGCCAAACATCAAACGGCTTTTCTTATGCCGGAATTTTTTTCGTTTATGAGGGTGCGGACGCATTAAACCCGTTGCGAGTGTTGAGGCGAATCGTGGTTAACAGGAGCGATGAATGCGAGGTGGTAAGCGATTGTTTGGCGGGGCATATATTGTGGTGATGGGAGAAAGCGGCTACAGCAGGTTGTGTTTTTTCCCGCCGGGCGGCGGGAAATATGGCCTTTAAAAACTATCATTATCTTTACGGTTTTTTAACTATATTTCTGGCTAGGACGCTCGGCTGTAAAGGTAAACAGGGCACGCAGCGTTATCCACATATCCACAGGATTGCGGCTGAGAAAAATTTTGCGCTAGTCGTTGTGAAATTGGCGAGAACGATAGGCGGAACGCACCGTTATCCACATATCATCCACAGGCGCGCGATGTCCTAAAAAAGGCAGGACATGCGATCAACTATGTCATCGATATGGGCACGAGCGCTCGTCGCAGCGAAATAACTGCGGGGACCGATTCGTTTTTGAGTGATCTTACGGCGTAACGTCTTTTTCGCTGAGCACGTGGCTGCCTTCTTTTTCCTGCGAGAGGAAGGCAACACGTAATTTGCCCGCGCGGATATTGACGCCGTCAGGAACCGTCAATGGAACGGTCTGGCTGCGCTTCGTCAAGCCACGGTAGATCGCAATGCCCCGGTCAAAGGCGAGTTGCGTTTCTTTGCCGTCAGGCGCGACATGCGTTACCTTAAAATCGCCGAGTACGGAGCGGTTGCCTGAATAACTCATGCTGACGTGAACTTCGGGAATCTGTTTGCCGTCGCCTCCCCCCATTTGAAGCTTGGCGTCATCGATTTTCACATTGAAGGAGGTTTGACCCTTGCGGATAATCAGCGGGATAACAGCAGCCATTCTCGGTTGCATAACGATGCTGGCGCCTTCCGTCGAACGCTTGCCCGTCGCCGGATCAAGATTGCCTTCAGTCACTTTAACCTGCAGGTGAGTGCGATATTCGCCATCCGGCAAATCACGGGGCATTTTCACGAGAATGCGCAAATCCTGGTTTTCGTCAGGATTAATAGTCATCGAGCGCGGCGAAAAGCTGATCATATCATGCGCGGAAAATTCATCCTTGACGCCGTCCGGATTCACTTTAATGCCGCCGTTCTCGTTCATGGTCGCATCGACAAGGTCAACCTTATATCGCCCGACGCCATCACCGCTATTTCTTACGGTAACCGTGGTATAGCGGGTTCCGCTTTCAAGAACGACCCTTGTCGGCGCCATCAATATCTGGGCGTTCCTGGCCCAAACAGGATTTGAAAAAAACAAAATGCCCGCCATTACGGCAGGAAGAACAAGGCGGCTTAAATTCATGATAAGGCTCCGTGGTTACTGGATAAAAACGGTTATCGTAAAACCGCCGTTATAGGCTCCCGGCGTTACGGTTGAGTTTGCCGTAATCCTCGCGCCAATGTACAAAGGAGTGCTCGCGGGAGATACAGCTGGCAATGCTAAGGTCGAACTGGGAAAACTGTCAATCGTCTGGCTGTTATAGAAGCCACGAAAATTGTCCAAAGTCAAACCCGCACCCCCTGAATTCACCCCTGAAATATCTATCGATATGGATATGGGCGAGCCATCCTGCACCAGAGACAGCGCATATTGCCCCCGGCTCGCCGAGCCCCTGAGAATCTGGGCAGTACCGGAAGTCGATGAGTTCAGCGGGCTGATGCTGAGGTTGACGCTGCCGCCGCCGGAGGGCAGACCCAAAGTCGGAAACGTCAGCGTTTGAATCTCATTAATGTTGATGCTGTCGGCCATGGCGCGGGAATACGCAAACCCGGCGAGGACTAGCGCCAAAACAAAAAGACAATATTTTCTTGTCCTCATCACGTTGCGGATACCTTGCATTTAAGAACTGCGTCATTCCCGCGAAAGCGGGAATCCAGCGCGAGCGATAGCGAGCATAGGAGTCAGGAAACTGAGGAATTGAACTATTGCCTGACTTTATTGACCTCTTATGCCGCGCAGACGCGCGGCTCTGGATTCCCGCTTTCGCGGGAATGACGCCTTCTTTTTGCGAGTCGGTCAACCCTTTCGTGCTCTGGCATACACACAAAAAGATACGGGCAGGATGTTATCCTGCCCGCACCTATTTAGCAACTTACCTAACTGAAAGCGTTTTTCGCTTAGGCGTAAACTACCGTCACATCAACCGTCGGCGCATCGCCGTCTGTCGCAAGATCAGTGGTTGTCAAAGTCACGCCAAGCGAAACCGCAACGCCCACTCCTGGGCCAGCAGCGCTTTCCAAAGGCGAGCCTGTATCGCAAGAAGTTTCGGCACCGGCACCGATTTTGCACATCAGCGCCGAAGGTGTCGCGCCACCATCGGCATTATAGGCTGAAGCCTCGATCGTGAAATGTTGAGTTGCAGAACCCACAACAGTGACCTGACCGGCTTCAGCAGTCGAGTCGTTGATGACCTGTCCGCCGTTGCTGGCCACAACAGCGCCCGCCGTGCTGATGACATAAGTGCCGGCCGTAACATCCGCGATGACGCCAAAGTTGATATTGGTGTCTTTGGTAACCGAAAGGGCCGTATCAAAGGCCACGTCTATTGGCACGTTCGCCGAAGTAGCAGCGAGCGCATCGCCACATACGAACATTGAGGCAACTAAGCCCAATGCAAGGTATTTAAGATTCATTCTCATGGTTGTTTCCTTCTTTTGCTGGAGTGAAGATGACCCTAGTAACCGTAGCGCCGCCTTCCCTCCCTTGTTTGAGGCAATGAGCAGCATTCCTGAGTTCCACAACGATCTCCTGACAGTCAGGCCCTCGCTGTGAACTCACAACATACGATTGCATGGTTAATTAACTGTAAAAGCTTGCAAAAAATTTTTGATTTGTGTGCCTGTAGCTAAAAAAGCACTACAAATATGCATGCTGCTGTGTTAGGCAAATGTTAACGTTGCAAAAATACTATTGTGTGCGATTTACAAGCCATTGATTATAAATTGAAACTTGGAATAAACAGGCTGTAGTCGTTTTCACACCAAAAAAATGGGGCAAGGCCTTGGGTTAGACGTATGAGGATCTGTGCGTTTGCGCTCTGTGCGTTTCTTTTCCAGCTTTTGCTGGCGGGGAGTGCTTTTGCCGTAACGCAAAACGTGCCGATAGATGTCGCTTTCGAAACCGCGCTTTCTGTCACAAAAGTCAATGACATCAATTTTGGTACGGTGCTGGCGGGGCAAGCCGGAACTTATGTCATATCGACGACCGGCGACGTATCCGCCTCTGATGGCGGCGCTTTTCTCGGCGGCACCACACAAGCCGGCAGTTTGACCCTCTTCGGTAATTCGACCCAGACCGTGGATATTTCCGTTGCTAACTACGCGGACGACGCCGGCGTAACGCCTTCGGCAGCGACGTGCGCCTATGACAACGGCACGGCAGCCCCCTGCTCCCTGGTCAGCCAGGCTGCGCCCGGAACGGGAAAAACCTTGCTGGTTGGCGTGACGTTAACTGTCGATGGCACTCAAAACGTGGGCACGAGCGCCGAGCCTTCCTTCGATGTTGTCGTCAACTATCACTGAGCTGTTCGAACGAGCAAGCCGTCCACCGCACCACATTCCACCATTTAAAAAAGCCCCCATTCGGGGGCTTTTTTAAATGGTGGAAGGGGTAGGATTCGAACCTACGTACTCGTGAGAGGGCAGATTTACAGTCTGCTGCCATTAACCACTCGGCCACCCTTCCTTGAAGGTTCGCCAACTAAAGGAATTTGCTTGCGCTTGTCAATCCTACACGTTCTAAAAGAGGCATGAAACGCAAAAAACCCGGCTCTTCGCGGCCTTCTTCCGCTCCTGCCTCCAAAGGCGGCTCCTTTCACGGCTCTTTTAAGAACAAGAAGGGGCCAAAAAGAAGCCACGGCCCACAATCGGATGGGGAGCGTTCCGCTGCGTCATCCCCAAAGCCTGTCCACCGGCGTGACCGTCGCGGCATGGGTGATGACAGGCGCCCGAAGAAGAGCGATGGCGAAAAGCGGGGCTTCGGCCGCGATCGCGATAAGGGCGGCAAAAACTTTCCGCCGCGCAAACATGCGCCAAAGGCTTCGCCTTTCGCCCGCGCGCAAACAACGGAGGCGAGTGACGCCAAAAAGACGGGGGAGAAAAAGAATTTCAAGGCCGGAAAACCCGCGCAAACGCCGTCCCGTCACGGCCTTATGCTTTGGGGCGTGCATGCCGTGCGCGAAGCGTGGCTCAACCCGCGCCGCCAGTGCTTCAACCTGTGGCTGACCGAGGCGGGGAAATCGGCGCTTGCCGGAACACTTGCCGCGGCGGCGCTTGATGATATGAAACGGCCCTCGCCCGTAATCGTCGACCGCAACGAGTTGGACCGCCTTCTGCCGCCGAACAGCGTGCATCAGGGCGTGGCGCTTGAAACGGCGCCCTTGCCGGAGCCGCTGCTTCACGCCGTTTTGAAAGCGGCGCAACAACCCGATTTGCTGATCGTGCTCGATCAGGTGACCGATCCGCACAACGTCGGCGCAATTTTGCGATCGGCCGCTGCGTTCGGCGCGGGCGCCGTCATCCTGACCGAACGCAACGCGCCATCCACGACCGGCGTTCTGGCTAAAACGGCCTCGGGCGCCGTGGAGCATGTGCCGCTCGTGCACGTGATCAATCTCGCGCGCGCGCTGATCGAATTGCAGGAAGCGGGTTACTGGTGCGTCGGCCTTGCCGAGGAAGCAACGCGCAATTTGTCCGAAATCGACCTTTCGGCCAAAACGGCGCTTGTGCTCGGGGCCGAAGGCGAAGGCCTGCGCCGCCTGACGCGCGAGCATTGCGACGAACTCGCCCGCCTGCCCACGGGAGGCGCCATCGGCAGCCTCAACGTCTCCAACGCCGCCGCCGTAGCGCTCTACGAAGCGCGCAAGCAAAAGGCGAAGTTTGGGTGAAAAGAAATTTTTATGTTTGAAATATATGTTTGTTTGATCATTTCATTATGTTAATCAGAGACTTCTAGTCCTTACATTTCCAATGTACATGCCCTTGCCAACCAATCATTGTTAGCTGAAATGTAAACCTTCATGATGACGATTGAAGACATAGATGCTATACTCAACGCTCGCAAGAATGTCGCGGGTGTTGCAAGTTGGGTTGCCACTAGCATCGGTGCTGTCAAATTAAAAGCGCCGCTTGCGATTGATGGAGCCATCAAATCAAGCTTATTTTTACAGTGCACTTCGACCACTCAAACAATTCAACAGCATGGCTCGCTTGTTTTAGTATGGCATGATATGCCTATTGAAAG
Organism: Alphaproteobacteria bacterium; assembly: GCA_028716765.1. Next base: position 6,881 of record JAQUPC010000036.1, read on the forward strand.
AATGAATTTCTTTCCTCAAAACGCGCATGCTAATAAGTTTTTGAAAAATATACCGAACAGTTTACGCGGGCTTTCCTTTCCCGAAAAAGAACATCGCTATTACGCTTGGAAGCATAATCGGCGATGGCCAAGGGGCAGAGGAGATAATATGGATGCCGCCAGTCATATTGATAAGAAAATTGGGAGTTATAGAGAAGCCATAAACTATTTTTTTGGTAGAATAAATGTTGTTGGTACAATACCTGAGCCGCCACACGAACCAAGGTTCGAATTCGATGATAGACATTAACAAAATAACCAAGGCCTTGGCCAACTTCCATACACTGCGCCTGTCTGATGATGGCGCACAGGTAGGAACAAGTTGTCTTTTTCCACACGGCGACAATGTAACTATTGTGGTTCGCCATGGAAAAAATGGATATATCGTTTCGGATGATGGACTGGGCTGGAACACCATACTTTCATCTGGAACGGACATAAAATCATCTCATACTAAAAAAGCTTTAAAGATAGCCGAAGAAACTGGGCTTGTTTTCGACCAAGGATCTTTTGTGTTAAATGAAATTAACGACACACAACTTGGAAGCGGCATAGCTTGGGTAGCAAACGCAACTCAACGTTGGGTATCAGATGTTTTCTTTACAGAACAGCGGCGCACCGAATATGAACTAAGGCAAAGAATCTTCGATGTAATTGTCCACTCCGTACCACGCGACAAGATTGAGAAAGACATTAGTCTTATTGGAGATAGCAACAGACATTATGTGGTTGATTGCGCAGTTAAATTATCAAATGACAACCTTGTTTTAGTTCAAGGCATTATGAATAATTCAAATTCAATCACAACTAACTTTGTTAAGCTTGTCGACATTAAAAAAGCACACCCTAAATTTCATCGGGAAGTTGCTGTTGAGGGTGTATGGAAGGCAGAGGATCTCAATCTGATTAGTGAAGCTAGTGAGGAAATCATCCAGATTGACCGTCAAGAAAAGTTATTGAGCAGGAAAATAAAATCGCTTGTCGGCACATAATCATCTCAATTAGCACTCAAGCTTTACGCTGATTGCTTTCCTACGCATGCCCGACATCGCCCGACAGCATCGTCGGGCTGACGCCGATTTTGGCGAGGGCGCGTTCCCACATGGTTTCCGTATTGGCGCCGAAGATAATCTCCTCGTCCGGCGGGGCCACAAGCCATCCCGTCGCCTGAAGCTCGTTGTCCAGTTGCCCCGCGCCCCATCCGGCATAGCCAAGCGCCAGCATCGCGCGCGCGGGGCCGCGTCCTTCGCCAAGGGCCTGAAGAATTTCGATCGTCGCCGTCAACGCGACCGAGTCGCTGACCCGCGTCGTGCCCTCGCGCTCGTAATCGGTGGAATGGAGAACGAACCCGCGCGCCGGTTCCACAGGCCCGCCGAAATGAATAGGCATCTCGGGCATGCCCGGTGAAAGCTTTATGTCAAATTGGTTCAACAACCCCTTGAAACTCAAATCGTCGTAAAGCTTGTTCAGGACAAGCCCCATAGCCCCCTCAAGCCCGTGCGAACATAAAAAAATTACGGTGCGCATGAACCGGGGGTCCATCATGCTGGGCATGGCGATGAGCATCTGGCCCGTCAGCCAACCCGTGCCTTTCAGCTTGTCCTTTCCTTCAGGTATGCGAGGGGTCATAGTGGCGCCCAAATTTCCGGCTAAATTAACCATGATTTCCGACACGATTCTATTGCATCGTAAACCAAATCGAAAGGGTTGATTCGGACAATACCATCATGCGCAGGTATTTGTTTCTCCTTATTCTGATCATGGGCTTGCTCCCGGCTACCGTTCAAGCGGCTGCCGGGCCGTGGCAGCGCGACAACGACGTTGCCGTCCGTTTGATCGCCGGTGTCGACGGCACAGGCGAGGCCGCAACGGTTCCCTTAGGGCTGGAGATCCAACTGGCTCCCGGCTGGCATACGTATTGGCGCGCGCCGGGTTATGCGGGCATGCCGCCGAGGATCGATTGGCAGAAAAGCCAAACGGAATCCGGCAATCTGCAAAGCGCCGCTCTTCTCTATCCCGCGCCCACGCGATTTGAAGAACAGGGCATGGAGTCCATAGGCTACAACGGCCATGTCGTCCTGCCCATCGACGCGCATGTGCGCGTGCCCGGCAAGCCGCTTGCGCTCGATGCTTCGCTCGATATCCTGCTGTGCGGCAACATATGCGTGCCCAAGCATTATGAACTGACCCTTGCCGTGCCCCCGGGCGCAGCCCGGCCCTCGCCGGAAGCGCCTCTGATCGACGCCGCGCGCGCGCAGGTTCCCGGCGGTACGCAACAATCCGGCTTTGCCGTTTCGAGCGTTAAGCGCAAGTCGGGCAGCATTGCCATCACCGTTCAAGGAAACAAGACGTTTATGGTTCCCGATCTTTTTGTGGAAAACGACGCGCATGTCGAATTCGCCAAACCTCTTGTCGAGCCAAGCCCTGACAAGCTGTCCGTCACCTTCACGCTTAAGCCCGCCGAAAAACTGCCCGAAGGCATATCGCTTGAAACCCTGCCTTTGACCGTCACGATCGTAGACGGCGCGCGCGCGCTTGAGCAAAAACTCGACGCTTCGTTCGTTCCGCAGCCCGTGCCGCCAGCTGCTTCTGCCGCAAAGGACGCTTCCGGTTCTTCGCCCGAAAACACGCCTGCCCTGTGGGTGTTTATCGTCCTTGCCGTTCTCGGCGGCTTTATCCTTAACCTTACCCCGTGCGTTCTGCCGGTTTTGTCGCTCAAGGTTCTGAGCGTGATCAGTCACGGCGGCGGAGAAACCCGCGCCGTGCGCCGTTCGTTTTTAACGACGGCCGCGGGCATTATGTTTTCGTTCCTCGTCCTCGCGGGCGCAACGATCCTGCTCAAGGAAACAGGGCGCGCCGTGGGCTGGGGAGTCCAGTTCCAGCAACCGCCGTTTCTCGTCTTTCTTGTTTTGCTGCTTACGCTTTTCGCGGCCAATTTATGGGATATGTACGTCATAACGTTGCCCGGTTTCCTGACCGGCCGCTTCGATCCGGTTTACCACCCCCGGCTGGCTGGCGATTTTGTGACGGGCGCTTTCGCCACGCTTTTGGCCACGCCTTGCACCGTTCCCTTCCTCGGCACGGCCGTCGGATTCGCCTTGGCGGAAGGACCGTAGGAAATTCTCGCCATTTTCCTGTCGCTCGGCTTCGGAATGGTTGTGCCCTATCTCGTCATCGCGCTATGGCCGCGTCTGGCCACCTTGTTGCCGAAACCGGGGCACTGGATGATCACGATGCGGCGCGTGCTTGGCGTGGCGCTGGCGTTAACGGCTTTGTGGCTGCTGTACGTTCTCAAGGCGGAAATAGCGCTCTTCGGCGTCGTGATTGTCGGCGCCTGCATTCTGGGCATGCTGCTTACGCTCTATTGGCAACGAAGCAAAGCGTGGAGCCTGTTAAGCCGCGCCGTTATTATCGCGCTCGCCTTGTTGGCCTTCGGCACGGCATTGTTGGCAAAAACGCCCGCGGCAAACGAGGCCGTGACGCAGGGCGCCTCATGGCAAAAGTTCGACGAAAAGGAACTCGCGCGCTACGTCAGCGAAGGCAAAACGGTGTTCGTCGACATCACGGCCGATTGGTGCGTGAACTGCAAAGCCAACAAGCAATTCACGTTGCGAAGCGAAGCGGTCACGCATTGCCTGTTCAGCAAGCCCGGCGTCATCGCCATGCGCGCCGACTGGACGAACCCCGATCCGGGCATCGCCGATTTCCTGAAACGGCACGGCCGTTACGGCATTCCCTTCAACGCCGTTTTTGGCCCCGCCGCGCCGCAAGGCGTTGTTCTGCCGGAACTTCTGACCCCCGGAAAGGTGCTTGAAGGCTTGGTTAAAGCCCACGCGAAACCCTATACGTGCTAAGGCCTTTCGGGGCCGTTCGCTTGCGTTGAGCGCCTTCAACTCTTACACTAGTTTTGCGTCCTTCCTCAATCACCGGAGGCAAGCCATGACGATCAAGATCGGGGAAAAGATTCCTTATGTAACCTTGAAGCAGTTCGTAGATCATACGCTGAAGGATCAGGAAACGGACGAAATTTTCAAATGGAAGAAGGTTGTTCTGTTCGGCGTGGTCGGCGCCTTCACCCCGACTTGTTCCGGCGAGCATATGCCGGGCTACATCAAACTGCTGAGCGCGTTTAAATCCCTGGGCATCGACGTGGTCTGCATGTCCGTTAACGATCCCTTTGTCATGCGCGCATGGGCGGCGACGCTTCCCAGCAGGGCTGAAGGCATAACGATGATTGCCGACGGCAACGCAACGCTTGCGAAGGCGCTCTGGCTCGAAATGGATGCCAGCGAATTCGGCATGGGCATTCGCAACCAACGTTTTGCGCTTTACGCCGAAGACGGCGAGGTCAAGGTTCTCGCGGTCGAAAAACCCGGCGCGTTCGGCGTTTCCGGCGCGGAGTCGATGCTCGAAACAATCAAGGGATTAAAAAGCGCGGCTTAGAAAAAATCACCCTCCCCTTGAGGAAGGGGGATTTTATTTTTGTTTTTGAATCGCGGCCGTGGCCAGCCGGTCGGCGCGTTCGTTTTCGGGATGGCCGTTATGGCCCCGAACCCAGAAAAATTTGACGTCATGAGGCTGAAGCGCGGCTTCGAGGCGCTGCCACAAATCGATATTTTTGACCGGCTTCCTGTCCGCCGTTTTCCAGCCGCGTTTTTTCCATTGCGGCATCCATTCCGTGATGCCGTTTTTCACGTACTGGCTGTCGGTTGTGAGATGCACGTGCGACGGCCTTTTAAGCGATTCCAGCGCGGCTATGACCGCCGTCATCTCCATGCGGTTGTTGGTGGTCTCCGGCTCGCCGCCCGAGAGTTCCTTTTCAACCTCGCCGTAACGCAAAAGCGCGCCCCAGCCGCCCGGTCCCGGATTGCCGCTGCAAGCCCCGTCCGTGAATACCTCGACAATGCCCTTCGTTTTCGTCATGAGAATGATTTAGAGAGTTTTGCCCGTCGTGTCATCCCGCAAAGGGATACGGGACAAGGGATACGGAATTTAGTATAACCCGACTCCCGTATCCCGTACCCCTCAACCCCGTCTCATGCGCATCCTCTTCATCACCTCCAATCGCATTGGCGACGCCGTCTTGACGACGGGCGTTTTGGCATGGCTCGTTAAAAAATATCCCAAGGCACGCTTTACGATTGTTTGCGGCCCCGTAGCCGCCGATCTGTTCCGCGCCGTGCCGCGTCTTAAGCGTCTTATCGTCCTTCGCAAAAAGCGCTGGAACGGCCATTGGCTTGGTTTATGGCGTGAATGCGCAGGCACGCGGTGGGATCTTATCGTCGATTTCCGCAACAGCATCGTCTCGCGCCTTTTGCGGGCCAAAAAACGCGCTTATCCCCCCGCATCCAGAACAGGGGGGCATAAGGTCAAGGACAACGCCGCCATCCTGAATCTCGATCCGCCGCCTGCGCCCCACATATGGACGGACAAGGCCGCCGAAGACGCGGCCGCGCAACTGATCCTGCATGGCGCGCCGGTCATAGCGCTTGGCCCCGCTGCGAATTGGCCCGTCAAGCAGTGGCCTATCGAAAAGTTCGTTCTTTTGGCGCGAAGATTGACGGCGTCTCACGGGCCTTTGCCCGGCGCGCGCGTGTTCGTAACGGCCGCGCCGCACGAACGCGAGCAGATTGCGCCCCTGCTTGCTTCCCTGCCTTCCAACCGGAAAATCGACGCCCTTGGCCTTGATCTCTTGACGGTCGCGGCGTGCCTGAAACGCTGCCGCCTTTTCATCGGCAACGACTCCGGCCTGATGCACATCGCCGCCGCCGTTGGCACGCCAACGCTCGGATTGTTCGGCCCCGGATATGAAAAGATTTACGGCCCGTGGGGGAAACATTCCGCGTTCGTGCGCACGCCCGAAAGCGCGGAGAAATTACTCGCCCGCCTGCCCCATCCCGGCGCGCATCACCCCAACCTTATGGAAAGCTTGAGCGTGGATGTGGTTTATGAGGCAGCGAAAAAGCTTTTGAGCCCGGCGAAGGTTAGCTAACACGCTTGGGGCTTATTGTCCCGTGAGGCTGCGTATAAGCCCGCCGAGAACGTCGGACACGCCGGAGGAAACGTCGGGCGCATCATATGTTTCCGTCGCGTGCGCCGTCATGACCGGAGATCCGTACAGCAAATCCCGCACCGGCAAATTGGCCTCGGCCTCCATCATATAGTCGTGCCAAACGGCGGCAGGAAGACTGCCGCCCGTCACCTTCTTCATGGGCTTGTTGTCGTCGTTGCCGAGCCAGACGCCCGTGACGTAATCGCCCGTAAACCCGAGAAACCAGGCGTCGTGATAATCCGAACTGGTGCCGGTTTTGCCCGCCACGGGCCGGCCAAGCGCCGCACGCCTTCCCGTGCCGGAGTTTATCACTTCCGTCATCATGTCAACGAGCGTCGCCACAGCCTGCGGATCGACGGTCACGGGCGGCGTGACGTCCGGACGGCGGTACAAGACCTGCCCCGAACGGTTGCGGATTTCCTTGATGGCATAAGGTGAAATGGCGCGGCCTCCCGCGGCGATCGAAGCATAAGCCCCCGTCAACTCCAGCGGCGTGAGCGTGTTCGTGCCAAGCGCCAGCGATAGGTCGTGCCCGATCGGCGACGTGATGCCAAGGGCGCGCGCGGTTTCTATGGCGCGGGGAATTCCGGCTTTTTGCAACACCCGCACCGCCACCGTATTGATGGAGTCCGCAAGAGCCTCGCGGGCCGTAACGCTGCCGCGATATTGGCCGTCGTAGTTTTCGGGCGACCAATGGCCGACGGACAAAGGCGCGTCCTCGAACGTATCATAAGGCGACATGCCCTCGCGGATGGCCGCCAGATAGACAACGGGCTTGAAGGAAGATCCCGGCTGGCGCATGGCCTGCGTGGCGCGGTTGAACTGGCTTTCGGCGTAATCGCGCCCGCCCACCATTGCGCGCACCGCCCCGTCGGGCGCAAGCGTGACCAATGCGCCTTGCGTTACGTCCTTGTTGGCGTCCGCAGCCAGAATGGCGGTAAGGTGCCGCTCGGCCATGCGCTGAAGCTTGAAGTCGAGCGTCGTTGAAATCACGAGATCCTGCGGCGCATTGGCGAGCAGGCCATTGACCTGATCGGTCACCCAATCGGCGAAATAGCGGCCGTCCCCGCTGGCGCCCGGCTTGCGGCGCGGCATGGGAATATTCGCCCCCGCGGCGTTTTTCTGATCCCCGGATATGTACCCGGCGTCTTCCATCGCCGCGAGAACGATTCCGGCGCGCGCCATAGCCTGCGCGGGATCCTGTTTCGGCGAGAAGCGCGACGGCGCGCGCAAAAGCCCCGCCAGCATGGCCGCCTCGCGCAGATTGACGTCCTCGACGCGCTTGTTGAAATACGCCTCCGCCGCCGCGTCGACGCCATAGGCGCCCGCGCCGAAATAGACGCGGTTCAGATAGGCTGTAAGAATCTGATCCTTGCTGTAGGTGCGCTCGAGCCAAAACGCCAAAAGCATTTCCTGAACCTTGCGGCGGAACGTGCGCTCGGGCGTGAGAAAAAGGTTTTTCGCGAGCTGTTGCGTCAGCGTCGAACCGCCCTGCACCACGCGCCGCGCAAGGATATTCTGGACGGTCGCCCGCATCAGCCCGATCAAATCGATGCCAAAGTGACCGTAAAAGCGCCGGTCCTCGACCGCGACGATAGCGTGAACCAGATCCGGCGGGACGTCGCCAAGCCGGACATGACGCCCGAAGAGGTCGCCGTAACGCGCGAGAACCGATCCATCGTCCGTCAAAATCGTGACGGACGGACGCCGTTCGGGCTGGGTAACCTGCCGCACATCCGGCATGTCGTACCCATACCACGCCAAAATCGCGCCTAGCGTCACCCCGCCCCAAATCGCGACAAGAACGGACGCTTTCAAAATCCAGCGCAAGGCGGGTTTTGCCTGCTGCCACCTGTTTTTGAGCTGGGGCGGCATACGGCGGCCTCCCTTGGAAGGGCGTCGCGGCAGCGGCTGCTTGATAGGCGGGCGGCGTTTCATGGGAAATAGTGATAAAGCTTTTTCGTTTAGGCTTTCTAAACAGGCCTAATGGCCGCATAAGACCCGGGAAAATAGCCTAAAATATGGCCGGGATAGAGAAAAAAAGAACCGTAGAGTCCCCCTCCCCTTGAGGGAGGGGTTAGGGGAGGGGTATGTAAAAGGTGACCCCTCACCTGCAAAAACCAAGGGCTTGCAAGAGCAAACCCAGGTTTTTGCTTCCTCTCCCTCAAGGGGAGAGGGCCCCCACTTAATTACCCGCCCTTGACCTCGATCTTCGTCGCCTTGGACTGAGCCTCAGGCATTTTGGGGAGCATGATCGTCAAAACGCCCTTGTCGAACTTCGCGATGATCTTGTCCTCGTCGATGTTCGCGGGGAGACTCAGCTGACGGGCAAAGCTTCCGCTCGACCGTTCGATGATATGCCATGTGTCTTTCTTCTCGTCGCGTTCGACTTTTTTCTCGCCCTTAATGGTAAGAATGCCGTCCTGAAACGTGACATCCACGTCCTTCTCGGCAATGCCGGGCAGATCGGTCGTGATATGATAGGCCTTGTCGTCCTCCTTCACATCGAGCCTGAGCGCCGTGGAAGCCGCTGTCGCTTCGGCGGCCGGAAGGCCGCTCCACATGTCGTCGAACGCGCGATTAAGTTCACGTTGCAGAGAGACGAACGGATTGTCGCTCATGCGGGAAAGGCTGCGCCCCGCCAAGGGAGCCATTAAACGAAAGTTCATATTATCCCTCCTTTATTTAACGTTATGGGATCAGGAGCCGGAACGATTCCTGTTATTAGATTAGCTGGGAAGGATTTTGACGTTTTAAAGGGTGAAAGTAATTTTTCGTTTTTTATAAAAAACTTTTGCGCTTCAAGGTCTTTTCCGGACTTTTATTTTCAGCGGAGAGAAAAGCCCAACGTCGCGACCCTTTCGGCAAAATCGCGCACATCGAGGGATAGATAAGGCGTTTCCCAGCCCTCCGGGTATCCCACAATCATTAAACCGCCTTGTTTCCCTTTGCCGCGAATAACGAACGTCGGCCCGCGGCGCTTTGAAAACACAAAAGGCGTGGCGCGTTTCACGGGCCAAAGCGAATATCCCATTATCTCAAAATGATCGTAAATAGACGGTAACGGCCTTTTCACAGCGGGATAATTCTTGCTGTCCGTCAATTCTTCTGAGCATCCCGACAAAGCGTTCGCCAGAATTTGATCGGCGATCTTCCGGCTCGTTTCAGCGAACACCTTGCGGACATCGGCCGGTTTTTTGCCTTTTAATGCCGTGTTTACCCGGAAACTTTCCGTCACCACCCCCATGCGTCCGGACATCGAAAGAGGTATCGTCCGGCTCACGCTGTAAACATTCGCGGCATTGCTCACCGGCATAATCCGGTGGGTGAGGATAATAGATGTCCTGCAATCCGGCAGAACGAGTTCCCGGCTGATTTCGTAATGGTTTTTTTCGACGCCACTCATTTGAACAGAGGGCAAATTTATCTCCCGGAATCCCAGATGAGAAAGCTGTTTGGCCACGCTCTGAATGACAACGGAACCTAAACTCATATGTTCTCCCCGATTTCCTCGGCTGAGTTATTATTTAAAAACCAAGTCAATATTCAACAAAACTTTCCCATAAACAACAACCCCCGCGGTTTTATTCGCGGGGGCTGTTATTAACTATAATTTTTTGCGAGAAGCGGGGAAATCAGCCCTTCGCCATGCTCGCCAAAATCGCCAGCAGAAGGATCGCCACGATGTTGGTGATCTTGATCATCGGGTTGATCGCCGGACCCGCCGTGTCCTTGTAGGGATCGCCGACGGTATCGCCCGTCACGGCGGCCTTATGCGGGTCGGAACCCTTGCCGCCGTGGTGGCCTTCCTCGATGTACTTCTTGGCGTTGTCCCACGCGCCGCCCCCCGAGGTCATCGAGATAGCGACGAACAGGCCCGTTACGATAGTGCCGAGCAACATGGCGCCGACAGCCGCGAAGGCCGCCGCCTGCCCCGCCACGGCATCGATCAGGAAGTACAGCACGAACGGAGCGGCCACGGGTAGCAATGACGGCACAATCATTTCACGGATGGCCGCCTTGGTCAGCAGGTCGACGGCCGTGCCATATTCCGGCTTGGCCTTGCCTTCCATGATGCCCT
>JAQUPC010000037.1 GCA_028716765.1 Alphaproteobacteria bacterium
AACTCAATGAACCTGCACGAATTTGTAATACGACTGAAGACCTTCTTGCCTATTACCGCGAGATGGATGAAAAGCGCCACACGCTGCCCTTCGACGTCGACGGCGTGGTTTACAAATTGGACGATGCGGCGATGCAGGAGCGCCTCGGCTTCGTCAGCCGCGCCCCGCGCTGGGCCATCGCGCATAAGTTCGCCGCCGAACAGGCCGAAACGAAACTGCACAAAATCATTATCCAGGTCGGACGAACCGGCGTTCTCACTCCCGTCGCCGAACTTGAACCCGTAACCGTCGGCGGCGTAGTCGTGAGCCGCGCCACGCTGCATAATGAAGACGAAATCAAGCGCAAGGACATCCGCGAAGGCGACGTGGTGCGCATCCAGCGCGCGGGCGACGTGATTCCGCAAATCCTCGAGGTTAATCTGAAACTAAGGCCGAAAAGTTCAAAGCCGTTCGAATTTCCCGATCATTGCCCTGAATGCGGCTCGCTGGCGGTGCGCGAGGAAGGTATGGCGGCGCGCCGCTGCACGGGCGGACTCATCTGCCCGGCGCAAGCGGTGGAGCGCCTTGGCCACTTCGTTAACCGCAACGCCTTCAACATCGAAGGCCTCGGCGAGCAGCGCGTACGCGAATTATGGGAACTGAAGTGGCTGCAAACGCCTGCCGACATTTTCCGTTTGCACGAACACCGCGCCGCGCTGGAAAAACGCGAAGGCTGGGGCAAGAAGTCGGCGGACAACCTTCTGGCGGCCATCGAAGCGCGGCGGCAAATCCCGCTTGACCGATTCATCTTCGCCCTCGGCATCCTGCAGGTCGGCGAGGCCACGGCGAAACTTCTGGCGCGCCATTATCGCAGCCTTTCGCGCTGGCGCGAAGCCATGATGGCCGCACGCAAGGAAGGCTCCGAAGCGTGGAACGAACTTACCGGCATCGACCAGATCGGGCCGCTCGTCGCGGAAGACATCGCGGCCTTCTTCGCCGAGCTGCATAACATAGAAGTGCTCGACGATCTGGCGAATGAAGTTATGGTGACGGATTATGCGCCAACAGTCACAAGCTCGGCGCTTTCCGGAAAAACAATCGTCTTCACCGGCGCGATGGCCAACATGGGCCGCGCCGAGGCCAAGGCAAAGGCGGAATCGCTCGGCGCGACCGTCGCCAGTTCCGTCTCGAAGAAAACCGATTTTGTTGTCGCCGGCGAAGACCCCGGCAGCAAAGCCGCTAAAGCGCGCGAGTTGGGCGTGACTATTCTAAATGAAAACGAATGGATGAAGTTAATCGGCGAGGCTTAGGGTCTGTACTTATAATGAACGCGCAGAACCCGCGTTAATTATGAGTGCATACCTTTATAGACAATCTCCCACCGGATTGCTCCGGCGGGAGACGCCCCAAAGACAACACTACTTACCAGTCGCGGTTGCAGTGCCCATTCCGTTCTTGGATGCCTCACCCGTCGGCGCCACAACGGCGCCTTCCTGCTTCTGTTTCTTCTCAGCCTTGGCATCGTCCTTGGCAGCCTCGGCCGGAGCAACTGTCCCCGCCTTCTCGCCCGTCTCGATACCTTTTTCCTGTTTTACCGTTCCTTCCTCGGCCTTAATCATGCCTGGCTTGCCAGCATTTGGGGCCTCGTGGTTTTTTGCCACAGCGGGCGTAGTTGCCAAAAATCCGGAAGCAACGAGGGCCGCCAAAGCAAGTGATGTAACCTTTTTCATGTGAGTTTTCCTCTGTAAGGTTTAAACAATGCCGGCCTTTTGGGGTCGCATTGTCTTTATGATGTCCTATCGCCGCGGTTTATTGAGGGCGCAATTGGGGCAAAACGGTGAAATGTTTTTGTTAAACGTCTCTGAAAGAGATCCCCTATAATTGCTTGTAGAATATAACGGACTCGCACCGCGTCCCATCTGGCAATAGGGCAAAGTTCGGTATGACGCCCCCGATTTCATAACCGAGTTCACGGTAAAGACTTTCAGCCGGACTGCCCTTGACCGTATCCAAATACAGTAACAAACGATTGAGATTAATGGCTTCGGCTTCAAGGGCCTGTATAAGCTGGCGTGCAACTCCTTTCCTTCTGTGTTTGCGTGGGACAAGCAATTTGCGCACCTGGGCCACATGCGGCTGGTTGGCGAGTTCCGCAAGGCTCAGAAGCACTCCGCCGATCACTTCAGCCCCGTCAACGGCAAGAAACGGGATCGTGTTCCCCTTGCGCACTCCGGCTGAAATGTCTCGCCAGTATTCAAGGACTTTTTCCCTTGAAATCGGCAGCATAAAGCTGACCAATGCCCCGCCCTCGACACAATCGATATGAATATCTGCGAGATCTCCGATATGGCGTTCCATTTTTTCAGGGGCAGCTTGAACAATCGTTATAGCCATAGGCGACTCCCGGAAAGAACGCACAGATTGCCGGTATTTTCTTATGTAATGTTCGTGCCGTAAAGGATTAAATCCGATTAAAGGCGACACATCACACTTTACGCCGGACTCGCGATCGTTTAAGTTCCGTACGATGGTTTGCGAGGCTCTTTTGTTGGTATTTTCATGACGAACGCAACGAGCCGGGTTTACTCGCCTCTCCCTGCGCCGCTTCGACTGCGCGGGCGTTAGCCTGTCGCATCGCCTTTGTTTGACCCTGCAACATTTTAACTCGATTAACCTCATAAAGGATTGGACATGACGACCCCTCCCGCGCCCCATGATCCCCAACGCATCATCATATTCGACACCACCTTGCGCGACGGCGAGCAATCGCCCGGCGCGGCCATGAGCCTCGACGAAAAGGTGCGGATCGCGCTGATGCTGGAAGAACTTGGCGTGGACGTCATGGAAGCGGGCTTTCCCATCGCCTCGCGCGGGGATTTCGAGGCCGTCAACGCCATCGCACAGACGATCAAGAACGTGACGGTTTGCGGCCTTGCCCGCGCCGAAAAGAACGACATCGAACGCACCGCCGACGCCATCCGCCCCGCCCCGCGCCAAAGGATTCACACCTTTATCTCGACCTCGCCGCTCCATATGAAGCACAAGCTCAACATGGAGCCGGAGAAAGTGCTGGAACGCGTGGCGGAAAGCGTGGCCTATGCCCGCAATCTTTGCGGCGACGTCGAATGGAGCGCCGAGGACGGCAGCCGCACGGAACATGACTTCCTCTGCCGTTGCGTCGAAGCCGCCATCAAGGCGGGCGCTACGACGATCAACGTTCCCGACACGGTCGGCTACAGCACGCCGCAGGAATACGAAGCCTTGTTCCGCATGCTGGTCAACCGCGTGCCGAACATCGGCAAAGCGATTTTGTCAGCACATTGCCATAACGATCTCGGTCTTGCCACGGCCAATTCGCTGGCCGCCGCCCTTGGCGGCGCGCGGCAAGTGGAATGCACGATCAACGGCCTCGGCGAACGCGCAGGCAACGCGGCGCTCGAGGAAATCGTCATGGCTCTGCGCGTGCGCCGTGACACCCTGCCCTTTACGACCAATATCGTAAGCGAAAAAATCACGCGGGCGTCACAGCTTGTTTCGACGATCACCGGCTTCAACGTCCAGCCGAACAAGGCCATCGTGGGCGCCAACGCCTTCGCGCACGAAAGCGGGATTCATCAGGACGGCATGATTAAGAACCGCGAGACGTACGAGATCATGACGCCGCAATCCGTGGGGCTCACAAAAACCTCGCTCAAGCTCGGCAAGCTTTCGGGCCGCAACGCCTTCCGCTCCAAGCTGCAGGAGTTAGGGTACGAACTCGGCGACGACGCGCTCACGGACGCCTTCAAGCGCTTCAAGGATATCGCCGACCGCAAGAAGGAAGTGTTCGACGAGGATCTTCTGGCCCTTGTCGACGATCAGATCGCGCGCGCCAACGACCAATTCCGTTTTGTGGGGCTGGAAGTTCATGCGGGATCGCGCACGCCGCCGAGCGCCACGCTGGAACTCTCGATCGACGGCCGCAACGTAACCGCCACGGCGACGGGCAACGGCCCTATCGACGCGGCGTTCAACGCCCTAAAGTCCCTGATCCCGCACAAGGCGGAACTGGTCCTTTATCAGGTCAAGGCCATCACCGGCGGCACGGACGCGCAGGCCGAAACGACCGTGCGCCTTGAAGAAGACGGCTATACCGTCAACGGCCAAGGCACCGATCCGGACACCATCGTGTCCTCGGCCCGCGCCTATATCCACGCCCTGAACAAGCTGGCTATACGGCGGTTGAAAAGCGCCCCAACGCATAGAATTTCTCCGGATTCGCTGTGAAAATGCGTGCTTTATCAAATATTAACGGCCGCCTTTAACGGGCTGGTAAGAACTTGTATGTATGTTAAGTGGCCCTTTCACCGTTAGGCTCGGCGGTTCCTGCCAAATCCTAATTCGATAAGACGTTCCTGCGAGGTTGCCGTGACCGAAGAAGAAGACAAATTACAGGCCGATAAATGGGCCCGTGAATCGCTGGAACATTTAAGCCGCGACGGCCTTGCTCCCATGCCGGAGAATTTCGCCGTTTATTACGCCTACCATTCCGGTTCGGACGGAAACCTGAAAATGGCGATGGACGCCTTGCTCCATCAGTTCGGCCGCCTGACCCAGCAACAGTGCAGCACGTTGTATCAGAACCATCTCAGCCTCGAAGCCGAGCATAAGGCTCTCACGACCGCCACTGCCAACATCGAAAACGAACTGAGCCGCGTGATGCTCGCCATCGATCAGACGACGGCCGGCACGCAGAAATACGACAAGAGCCTCAATACGTTTTCCGGCTCGCTGCAATCCTCTCCCTCAATGGACCAGATCCGCGAAGCCGTCGCGCGCGTGGCCAACGAAACCCGGGCGATGGCCGAACAAAACCAGCGCCTGCAAAGCCAGCTGACCCAATCGACGCAGCAGCTAACCGAGATGCGCTACAATCTCGACGTGGTGCGCAAGGACTCCCTACGCGATCCCCTGACGGAGATCGGCAATCGCAAGTATTTCGACGCCGAACTTGCGCGCGCCACGACCGAAGCGGCGGAAACCGGCATGCCGCTTTCCATGCTGATGATCGATATCGACTATTTCAAAAAATTCAACGATTCCTACGGTCACCTTATCGGCGATCAGGTGTTGCGCCTCGTGGCGCGGACGCTGATCGAAAACCTGAAAGGCCGCGACGTCATCGCCCGTTACGGCGGCGAGGAATTCGTTATTTTGCTGACGAACACGAACGTCGCCTCGGCGGAAAAAGTGGCCAACCAGCTGCGGATCAGCCTTGGCAGCAAGCAAATCAAGCGCAAGAACACGAACGAAACGCTCGGGGTCGTCACCATCTCGCTCGGTGCCGCCGAGTATTTTCCGAAAGAGCCGCTTGATGGCTTTATCGCCCGGGCGGACGCCGCGCTTTATGACGCCAAGCAAACCGGACGCAACAAGGTGATGAGCCGGTTGCTGTCGATGGAAGAAATGGCAAAGATAAGAGTGTAAAAGCCTTTCGCGCAAACGCGCGCTTGCCGCACCGCCCCTTCTGCGTTACCACCGCTCTATGAATTCCCCGGCCCTCACGGCTCCGCACGAGCCCGCCTATTGGCACGACCTTAATCCGGCGCAACGCGAGGCCGTGACGGCGCTGGACGGCCCTGTGCTGGTGCTGGCGGGCGCGGGCACCGGCAAGACGCGCGTGCTGACCGCGCGGCTGGCTCATCTGTTAGCCACGGGCAAAGCCCTTCCCGGCCAGATTATGGCGGTGACGTTCACGAACAAGGCGGCGGGCGAAATCCGTGAACGCGTGAGCGCCATGCTCGGCGGCCGCTCGGTCGAGGGCTGGTTTTTGGGCACGTTCCATTCGCTGGCGGCGCGCCTGCTCAGGCCACACGCGGAGCGCGTAGGCCTAAAACCGAATTTCACTATCCTTGGCACCGACGACCAGCTTCGCCTTATCAAGCAGCTTTTGCAGGCCGAAAACATCGACGAAAAGAAGTCCCCTGCCCGCCTTGTCCTCGCGGTCATCGAAAGATGGAAGGATCGCGGCCTCGTTCCCGGCGACGTGCAGTACGAAAAAGGCGAACTGGCGGGCGGCAAGCTGCCCAAGCTTTACGCGCAATATCAACAGCGCCTGTTGGAACTCAACGCCTGCGACTTCGGCGACCTTTTGCTGCATCAGCTTACCTTGCTCCGGCAAAATCCGGACGTTCTGGAGAATTTCCAGAACCGTTTTCTCTACCTCCTTGTGGACGAATATCAGGACACCAACGTCGCGCAGTATCTTTGGCTTCGGCTTCTGGCGCAGACGCACAAGAACATCTGCGTCGTCGGCGACGAGGACCAGTCGATCTACGGCTGGCGCGGTGCGGAGATCGGCAACATTCTGCGCTTCGAGGAGGATTTTCCCGGCGCGCGCGTCATACGGCTTGAGGAAAACTACCGTTCCACCGGGCACATTCTCGGCGCGGCCTCGCATTTGATCGCCAAAAACCGCATGCGCCTCGGCAAAACGCTGTGGACCTCGGCGGATATGGGCGACAAGGTGCAGATCCGCACCTTATGGGACGGCGAGGAAGAAGCCCGCTGGGTCGCGGACGATATCGAGGCGCTGCAACGGCGGAAAGTTTCGCTCCGCGAGATCGCCGTCATGGTGCGCGCCGGATTCCAGACGCGCCAGTTCGAAGAACGTTTCATTACGCTCGGCATTCCCTATCGCGTACTTGTCGGCGCGCGGTTCTATGAACGGCAGGAAATCCGCGATGCGCTGGCCTACATGCGCCTTATCGCCTTGCCGGAGGACGATCTTGCGCTTGAACGCATCATCAACGTGCCCAAACGCGGCGTCGGCCCTTCGGCGCTCCAGCAGCTCCACGCTTTCGCGCGGCAGGAACAGATTTCGCTGCACGAATCCTGCGTGCGGCTATCGGAGACCGACGAACTGAAGCCGAAACTGCGCACGACCCTGCACGCGCTGATGCAGGATTTCGCGCGCTGGCGCGGCCTTTTGGAGAGCCTGCCGCACGCCGAGGTGGCGCAGATCGTGCTCGACGACTCCGGCTACACCGCGATGTGGCAGGCCGACAAATCGCCGGACGCGCCGGGGCGGCTTGAAAACCTGAAAGAGCTTGTGACCGCGATGGCCGAGTTCGACACGCTGGCCGCGTTTCTGGAGCATGTGGGACTCGTGCTCGAAGTGACCGCCGAAAGCGGCACGGAACAGGTCAGCCTTATGACGCTGCACGGCGCGAAGGGGCTTGAGTTCGATTACGTGTTCCTGCCCGGATGGGAGGAGGATATTTTCCCAAGCCGCCTTTCGCTCAGCGAAAACGGCACACAAGGCCTCGAGGAAGAACGCCGGCTGGCCTACGTCGGCATTACGCGCGCGAAGCGCCGCGCCGTTATCAGCCACGTCGCCAATCGCATGCTGCACGGCAGCTGGATCAACCCTCTGCCCTCGCGCTTCATCGCCGAATTGCCGGGGCAGCATATCGAACTTCATTCGCACATCAGCGTCGGATCGCCTTCGTTTCACTCCGGCGCATCGAGCGGCTCGTCGCGCCGAAGCGCTGAGCGCGAAGGCGGGAGAAAGAAACCTCCTTCGCTGTTCGAGCAATTGCGCGCCGGGCAACCGCGAGGTTCTTCATCGCGCCAAGCCGTGATCGAAGGCAAGGCGCGTGAGATCGCCGCCCCGCGCCGCGAAGGCGCGTTCAACGCGGGCGATCGCGTGTTTCATGAAAAGTTCGGCCCCGGCACCGTCCGCCGCGTGGAGAACGACAAGCTCGACATCGCCTTCGACAAATCCGGCGTGAAAAAAGTCATGGCGGGGTTTGTAACCGTTATAAAAAAATAGACCTCCTGCCTCACAAGCAGCGATATTCAGTGAATGCTGAGGCCTCATTAGCAAGAAACTGAAAGGAATTAAGGAGTTCCAGAAGGCTGCTCATTTTATCCTCCCTAACATGAGTGAAGGCCTGTCGTAGATAAAGGCCTTAAATAATCCGGCCTGCTCTATTTCAACACATTTTGTTGGCTCAAAGCCTGATGGGATAATCTTTTGTAGATCATGTAAATTCTCGAAACTTTGAATTCCGAGATCTTTGTACAGATGATAGCGGGCCAAATCGACATCCTCATTATTTATAAAAACGAACGCCCACTCACCTTCCCCTAAAGAAAAACCTTCCCTTTCTAAAATTGGATTCACCTTTGACATAATATCTTCTGAGACAAAGCTTAAATTCCTTCCATATGGATATATAACGCATACCGTTCCTGCTAAATTTGGCGCCAATTTCTTGAGAGGCACCACCTCTCCAATCTTAATGTCATCACGAAGAGCTGAGCGTTTAATAATGTGTTGATCGGATAAATCGTAAATCGTTGTAAGAATGAAGCCGAAATTATAAAAAATTAAAAAACATAGGCCAACAAAGACAAGGATTAATGGCTTTCGATTTTCTCGCCTCAGACTATCATCATTTTGCATTTGATGCCTCTCCAGTGTCCGTTCGCAGGCCGCGGTCCTTGTAATCCGATCCCAAGCCGTGGTCAACAAATGACGAGCCGCGAAATCCGGCATCAAAAAAGTTATGGCTGGGTTTGTTACAAAGGTGAAATAGCAAACGCCATTTCCCCTTGAGCAAGCATGACACTATAAAGTGTGGGGATTTTTATGCCTCCTGCCCCCGCCTTGCCAACCGCATCCGTGACTCCGCCCCGCTAATCGTGTAATATTAAGGCACAGCAGCAAATTATATTATCGGGGGCGAAATATGATCAGGTTGTTCATCCTGTTACCCATATTACTCATAGCCGCCGCCTGCGCCGCGACGTGGCAAAAGCCAGGCGCTTCGGAGCAGGAATTCGACGCGAGTGATGCCGCTTGCCAAAACCGCGCACATGATCGCTTTCCGCCCCTCTATCGCTACACTCTGCAAGGAGGCCGTTACCGAAGCCCCCTCATCGTGCCGTTCTGCAATCGGGATAACCCCGGAGTGGCGTGCCGGACACTGAGCGGCGACTATGTTTTCCCGTCGATGGCGGGGTCCGACGGCAATCTTGACGCCCGCTGGAACGACTATCAGGCCTGCTTATTGCAACACGGCTGGCAGCCCACGCCCTGAGGAAACAGCCCTTTTCGCGTCAATCGTTTACCCAATTTCAATGACTTTGTGCATATTGTCGTGTACTATCCTGGCATAGCAGAACATGAGGAAAGGCATATAACATGAAGAAATTGTTCATTCTTATGTGCGCGGCTCTTACTCTCGCCGCTTGCGCCGAGAAATGGCAAAAACCGAACGCTTCCGGGCAGGAGTTCGAGGCGGCCTATTACAATTGCATGGATCATGCGAACGCCCGCTTTCCTTCAAGGATGCGTGGCGTGACCAACGATAAACTTTTTGGACCGCCTCTCAAGCAAACGCATTGCGACAGAAACCCCTCGGTGTTCTGCGTGCCTGTTAAGTGCGATTATGTATTTCCGCCGGTTACCCCCTATTGCGATTTGTTCCCAACGCTGGATTCCATGGACAACAGGGAAGATGCCCGCCAGAGCGACTTTCGCGCCTGCATGAGCGAAAACGGCTGGCGACGCCTTTAAACCAGATGCCCCCTGCTCCCTCGCTTTGGAAAATTACCGTAACGTGCATGCCGGTTCTTGCTCCGGCTGTGGAACACGTGCTTGCGGAGGGATCCGTGGCGGTTTCGGTGATGGCGCCGCCGCGCAAACCCACGGCGGAAGTGGAAGCTCTTTACGACAAGGAACCGGACAAAGCCGCGTTGAACGCGGTTCGCGCAAAACTTGCGGTTCTGGCGGCGCTTCATAAGGTCAAAACGCCGTTATTGCGCGTTGCAAAAATCGGCAATCTGGACTGGCTCAAAAAAGTGGCCGCCGATTTCCCGCCGCTCGCCATCGGATGCTGGACGGTTTACGGCAGCGCGCACAAAAAAGCCGCAGGCGGCAAGCGCAGGGGCTTACAGATCGACGCCACCAACGCCTTCGGCACGGGCGAACATCCCACCACGCGCGGCTGCCTCCTGATGCTGGAGAGGGTGTTGAAGAAAGGTCACAAACCGGAAGACATGCTCGACATCGGATGCGGGTCCGGGATTTTGGCAATGGCGTTCGCGAAAGCAAGCAAGCGGCAGGCCGTTGCCGTCGATCTCGATCCGGCCTCCGTCGCCATCGCGCAAGGCAACGTCCGGCAAAACGGGCTGCAAGCGTTCGTGCAGGTAGGCAATAGCCGTGGTTATGCCTCGAAGCTCGTGCAGCGGCATGCGCCCTACGGCCTCATCATGGCGAATATCTTCGCCCGCCCGTTATGCGAAATGGCCAAAGACCTAAAGCGCAACTTGCGCCCCGGGGGCTTCGCCATCCTATCCGGCATACTCAATCATCAGGCCAACGCCGTCGTGGCCGCGCACCGGCAGCAAGGCCTCGTTCTTGTCGAACGCATGAGACAAGGCGAATGGACTGTGCTATCCATGAGGCTTCCCGCCCCGAAACGCCTCTGATCCATGAACCCCGCTACGTCCGCTCCCGATTACGCTGCCCGCCTCCGGGCTCTCCGCGACGAGATCAAGCGCCAAAAGCTTGACGGCTTTCTCGTGCCTACGGCCGACGAGTTTCAGAGCGAAACGCTGCCTCCTTGCGCCGAACGCATCAATTTCCTGACCGGATTCACCGGCTCGGCGGGTCTTGCCGCCGTCATGACGGATAAGGCCGTGTTCTTTACCGATGGCCGTTACACCCTTCAGGCCGGACAGCAAATTCCTGCCGGACTTTTCACGATTTTCGACAGCGCGAAGAAAACCCCGTCCGAATGGCTTAAGGAAACCGCGCGTACAGGTCAGAAAATTGGCTTCGACCCTTGGCTGCATACGGCCGAGGGCATTGAGCGCACGAAGAAAGCCTTGAAAAAAACCGGCGCCGAACTTGTTCCGGCCGCAAGCAATCCCGTCGATGCTATCTGGAAGGATCGCCCGGCGCCTCCCGCCGCGCCGATTTATGCCTACGATACGACCTACGCCGGGCAGAGTTCGTCCGACAAACGGCAAAAGCTCGCCGAAGAATTGCGAAAAGAAGGGCAGCAGGCCGCCGTCATCACCGATCCGGCTTCTATCGCCTGGCTGCTCAACGTGCGCGGCGGCGACGTTCCCTATACGCCCCTGCCGCTTAGCTATGCCCTTTTGCGCGCCGACGCGACCGTGGAATGGTTCGTCGATCCGCGCAAGATGACGAGCGGCCTTGAGGTTCATCTCGGCCCCGACGTTCTGCGCTACGGCGTATCTGAGTTCCCGCTGGCCCTGAAACGGCTCGGCGAAATGCGAAGCAACGTGCGGATCGACCCTGCCGAAACGCCCTACTCGGTCGCGAAGGCTCTCGAAGACTCTGGCGCGGCAATCGAGCGGAGCGAAAATCCCTGCGCCCTTCCCAAGGCCTGCAAAAACCCGATTGAGCTGGAAGGCCTGCGCGCCGCGCATCGCCGCGACGGCGCGGCTTTGGCTAGGTTCTTCGCGTGGCTCGACGAAAACGCGACGGAAGGAAAAATCACGGAACTGATCGCCGGGGAAAAACTTCTTGCCTGCCGCGCGGGCGCGCCCCTCTATCGCGGCCCAAGTTTCGCGGCCATCGCGGCGGCGGGACCGAACGGCGCAATCGTACACTACCGCGCCACGGCAGAAACCAACAGGCTTCTGGAGCCGGGCTCGCTGTTCCTGCTCGACAGCGGGGGCCAGTATCTCGACGGCACCACCGACGTGACGCGCACCGTCGCCATTGGCACCCCCACCGCCGAAATGCGCGACCGCTTTACGCGCGTTCTTAAAGGCCACATCGCCCTCGCCGCCATCGTGTTTCCCGAAGGCACGACGGGCGCGGAACTTGAGGTTCTGGCGCGGCAATTTTTATGGCCGTTAGGACTGGATTACGGGCACAGCACGGGTCACGGCATCGGGAACTACCTTGGCGTTCATGAAGGGCCGCAAGCCCTATCGCGCCGGAGCACCACGCCGCTCAAACCGGGCATGGCTTTGTCGAACGAGCCGGGTTATTACAAGACGAACAAATACGGTATCCGCATCGAAAACATTCAGGCCGTTATCGAACGGCCCGAAATCACGTCCGCCGAGCGCAAAATGTTCGGCTTCGATCCGCTCACGCTGGTTCCCATCGACAAACGGCTTGTCGTTTTCGACATGCTGTCCGCCGCCGAGCGCAAGTGGCTGAACGATTATCATCTGCGCGTCCGGCAAGCCGTGCGCCCTCTCGTCGACAACGGCACGGCAAAATGGCTGGATGAGGCGACGGCGCCATTGGATTAAGTTTTATCCACAACAATTAATCTTCCGCATTAACTATACAACCGCGCGTTTATCGTGAACTGCGCGCTATAGTTGCAGAAATTTGCCGTCATCTATGGATGCTTATCTGTGTTTTCTGCCCCTTTTTCATTTTCTTTATTGCCGATCGTTGCCTGCCTAGCATAGCTTCGCACTTGCGAGATAGCGATTTTGAGTCGTTCTTAAACATTTGCTCTGGAAAACCGCATGCCGGTCTTAGCGCATCAGTTCATAAAGCCAATTGCACCAGAGTTCCCAAAAATCGTCACTGGTGTTTACGGTCCCAACAAAAGTTAGGCCGGCGGCCTGCATTGTGCAGACCGCGGTTCAGCGCGCTTTATAGGAGAGAATAATGGGTGCGGATAAGAACGGTGGAAAAAAAGGCAAGAAACCTGTTGTCGTAGCGCTAAATCTAGCAACTCAAGAAATTACGGCAAGCCAGCAAACGTTTCTTTATTTGACGAAGCCGCTCTATCCAGAACAGGTGCAGAATTTTATCGGGCCGGATTCATCGAATCTGAAGTTTCTTTCCAGCAAATTCGATGACTTGAAGTTCGATATTGTGCCCGTTGATCAACACACATCTCGCCTTGTTATCAATCAGGAAGCGATAGATGCCCGGGCCAATAGCGATCCCGGGCTTGGGTTGAGACTAGCTAGCGTCTTTTATGCATTGGAAAATGTCGTTCGCAATGATGCGAAGCCTGATGAGGTAAACCTTAAAGAAGCTCTTGCTCTAGCCTTTGAGGCGCAAGGCTCGCTGCAGCATGGCGTAGCCGATTATACACGGAGAGGCAAAAAAATCGACAAAATGAAGATCGAACTTCAAGAACTGGCAAATAGCGCCATTTTTGAGCCTTATGTTATTCAGGCTACCTGTGCAGAAGACCCGAAAGTCCTCCCCAGTCAAACTATTGAATTTCGGGCTTCAGGAAGAGAGGTTTATAACCGCCTGACGAGCGGAAAAAATGCTTATCTTAAACAGATTCAGAATCGCGTCGGCGGAATTACGCTCAAAACCAACGGAGTAAACGCTCCCAAGATCATAGCCAGTGGCCCACTCGACAAGATCTCGCTCGTGTGGAATTTCCTAATCCCATTTGCAGAAAAGGTTGCTGAAAAAGACTACAGAAAAAGAGAACATTTGGACATGGCTTTAGCTTATGCGTTTGATGAAACCGATGAAAAACAGCTTCCTCCCGCGTACCATCAGGCCAAGAAAAAGAAAAAGAGCGGCGGGAAATTTGAGTTCGCCGCCAACATCAACGTCAACAAGCTTACACCCAACTCCGATAACCAGCGGCGGTATGTCGAGCTTCTTGAAAACGACGCGTACAGCGCCGTTTTGACCCCCGGGCCCGCGGGCACTGGCAAAACCTATTTTTTCCTTCAGTTCGCCATGGAAAGAATCCGCGATTATTATCTCGGCCGTCCCGGCGCGAATTTCAGAAAATTGATCTTGTCCATTCCTCTGGAAAACGTAGGGGGCAAGGACCTTGGTGCCATGCCTGGCGGAATAGACTCTAAGACCAGACCGTGGTTCAACACCTTTTATAAACACCTGGATCGTATTCTCGCGCCGCTGGACGATAGCGGCGAGCCTGACTTGATGCGCGCCGCTGCTGTCCGCGAAATGCTTATGGCGGCAGGAATTATTGAAATTGCACCGCTTGAGCATTTGCGCGGCAAAAGCTTCGATCACGCGCTCATCGTTCTTGATGAGGCCCAAAACGCCAAGTCCGAGCACATCTTAACAATTCTGACGCGCCCCGAAGAAACGTCACGGCTGTTTATTCTTGGCGACTTGGGTGGGCAGTTGGATCAAAATACGGTCAAAGTTTTGCACGGCAAAGTCTATGATGTGCCCTCCACGATCAGTATCGATGAAAACGGCCTTGTTTTCCTTGACAACGATGGGCTCACTATCGAGCTTGGTTTTTATGAAGATATCGGCCATTTCACCGCCGGGAAATTGCCGGAAACTATCGATTCAGTTATTCCCTTGAATGGCATGGCCGAATCTCTGCTTTTGTACATCACCTCGCCTCTCATTGCTTGCTCACGCCTAACCGATGAAGACGTTTTCAGGAGCGAATTGGCGCAACATGTACAACTTTTAAATAAAGGTTTACGCAAGAAAAGAGACAATGGAACAAAAAACATTCCGGTGGGACGTGGCTGCGCGAATTCTTTTGCTCTTTTGGACAAAAGCACCCGCAAAGAAGCCCAAGTTGGCCCCGGCAAACCGGGAGAACGCAAGCTGGCCGTAGCCGGAAGCGAGTTTCGCCTCTAACCGAAAGCTACGGGGTTTATTCGCCTGTTGAAGCCATGAAGGAAAGCCTCTTCTCCTCCAGCTCTAGCCATCTGTGTTCGATTTTTTCCAGTTCTTTCTTCGCCTTTACCAGACGCGCGGAGAGACTATGGAACAACCCGGCGTCGCGGCTGTAGAGATCGGGATCGGCGAGTTGCGGTTCGATCGCGGCGATCTCTTTCTCCAACGCTCCAATCTTCGCCGGAAGTTTATCGAGTTCGTATTGCTGGGTGTAGGTTAACTTGTCCTGAACCCTTTCCCGGACGGACGTCTGGTTTTTGGAATTTTTCCGCGAAGCGGCTTTGACGGCGCTTTGAGAATCCGCCTTCCCCCCGCGTTTCGCCAGATAATCCTGATAACCGCCGATGACAGCCTCGACCTTCCCTTCGCCTTCAAAGGCCAGGATTTTGCTGACCGTCTGGTCGAGAAAGTCGCGATCATGGCTAACCACCAGCAGCGTGCCGGTGTATTTGGACAGAATGTCCTCCAGCCTGTCGAGCGTATCCATATCGAGGTCGTTGGTCGGCTCGTCGAGGATCAAAAGACTTCCGGGATTCGCAAGGACTTTCGCCAGCATCAACCGGTTCTTCTGCCCGCCGGAAAGCGCGCTGACGGGATGAAACACAGTCTTGGGATCGAACATAAAATCCTTCAGATAGCCGCAGACGTGCCGGGTTTTGCCCATCACGTTGATGTAATCGCTGCCGTTCGGACACAAAACGCGGTGCAACGAATGATCGGGCTTCAGGGCCTTTCGCTCCTGATCGAAATAGGAATAGACGATATCCTTCGCCAACTTCACCTTTCCGGCGTCGGGACTTAGTTCCTTCACAAGAAGTTTAAGAAAAGTCGTTTTGCCCGAGCCGTTTTTGCCGACGATGCCGATCCGGTCGCCGCGCAGGATGCGCAAGTTGAACTTTTCGAAAATGACCTTTTCCCCGCCCTGCCCCGTGAATTTTTTGCCGACGCCATAAAACTCGGCGGCGATGCGCGAGGCCGCCGCCCCGATCTCGCCCGGCGTATACTCGATTTTCGCCAGCATGCGGTTCAGGGCGTTCTTGTCGGAACGCAATTTGTCCCGCTCCGCCTTCATCAGCGCCACCCGCCGGACGTTGCGCTTGCGCCGGGCCTTCACGCCCCGGCTCGCCCATTCGACTTCCTGATCCAGAAGCTTTTGGCGGTTGCTGATCTCGCGCTCCTCCTGTTCCAGGATCATCGTCGCCCATTCGTCGAAAAAGGCGAATCCGCGCGGGCAGACTTTCAGTTTGCCGCGATCGAGCCAAAAGACCCTGTCCGAGATGTTGTTGAGAAACGCCTTGTCGTGGCTGACGCACATCACCGCGCCGCGATAAGACTTCAGAAAACCCTCGAGCCACTGGATAACGTCGAGATCAAGGTGGTTGGTCGGCTCGTCGAGCAAAAGAATGTCGGGCTCTTCCACCAGCGCGCGCGCCAGCGCGGCGCGGCGCAGCTGGCCGCCCGAAAGCGACTCCATACTGTCGTCGATGTTCAGCTCCAGCGGCTCGACAACGCGCTCGATTTTGTAATCGTGGCTGCCGTCCTGATTTTTCAGCTCTTCGAAAATAAAGCCGCGCACCGTCTGGCCGGGCTTTGGGGTCACTTCCTGCTGAAGATAGCCGACGGTCAAGCCCTGCAACCGCCAGCGCAGCCCGTCGTCCAGCTCGCGGACGCCCATGATAATGTTCATCAGCGTGGTCTTGCCGGCGCCGTTCTTGCCGACAAGGCATATCTTCTCGCCTTCGCGGATGTTGAAGTTAAGGTCTTCGAACAAAACCTTGTCGCCGAACCGGATGACGGCGTTTTGAACGTTAAGAAGTAAGGTGGCGGCCATGTTGTTCTGGTTTTCCAAAGTATTATTATTTCTGCCTAACTCGCGTTAAACAAAAACCGTCATTGCGAGCGAAGCGAAGCAATCCAGTCCCGAAGTCCCCCTTAGGGACTGGATTGTCAATATCAGGGCTGGATTGCTTCGCGCCAAGAGAGGCGCTCGCAATGACGATCCTCTTGTTTAAGTTGGACTATAACGTATTTCCTTGCTTTATTTTCATTCAGGGCGTATAGGCTGCCCTGCGTTTAGGATACTCTTGCTTGTGTACTGAGCCGGTTTTAACGGCAAAGCCTCTTATTTCAAGTCGCTTAAAGCGGTCTTTTTAGTGCCGCCTTCCTTTCACGGTGTTTAAGAGTTCTCGATGTCGGCCTGGAAACAAAGGTTCCCGGGGCCGCCGTTGTTACGCTCATAGTCGGCGCCACGGTGGCGCTGGTTCTACCAAACATCTATGTGAAAGTGAAAGAAAAGAACATGTCAGAAGATTTTAACGGCTTCGGTCTTCCCGAAAAGCTATTAAAGGCGCTCGCGCGCATCCCCTTT
>JAQUPC010000038.1 GCA_028716765.1 Alphaproteobacteria bacterium
CGCCGCCCGGACGTTGGAAGGAATAGCGGGTTCGGGATCGCTTCTTATTACGGGATCGGCGTAAAGGCGCGTTATCGCCAACTGGCCGTAATATGTCGTGCTAAGCGCCGCCGCCGTTTCATAGGCCTGTTCGGCCGCCCTCTTGTCGCCAAGCGCTTCCAGCGATCGCCCGAGCCAGTAGGCGCCGCGCGCGCGGGATATGGGCGTGGCGGCGGCCTCAAAAAGCGCCCGGAAATGGTCATGCGCCTGGTCGGGTCGATTGAGAAAGCGCAAGGCAAGCCAGCCCGCCAAAAATTCGGCCTGAATGAAATCGAAGCCCGATTGCAGGCCGTGATCCGCGGCCAGTTTGTAGGCGAGACGATAATCGCGCCGTTCCATGACGCGGCGGATCATGATGTTGCGTTCGTCCCACCAGCTGTCGGGACGGCCAAGCTGGCCGGGCGCCTGCTTTAAAATTTCAATGGCGCTGTCGTCCATGTTGTTTTTGCGCCGCCACCGCAGCCGTTCGTACAAAAGCCCCGGATCGTTATGATAATGGGAAGGCACGCGCGCCAGAAACGATTCAGCGCTGTTAAGCTGGTTGGCCAGCGCCAATCGCGCCTCGGCCAGGGCTTTCGCGGCGGAGTCGACAAAGGGATACATGGCCCGCGCCGCCGTTATGTTGTTATCCCACAAGAGATGATCGAGACGGGCGCGATGATCCTGCGGCTTCAGGACGTGGCCAAAACGCGCCTGATAGGCGGTAAACTCGTCGCCGGAAAAATCGCGATTGATCCAGCGGTCGCGAACCAGTTCGACGGCTTTGGACCCTTGCCCGCGTTCATCGAGCGCATCGATATTCCGGTAAAATCCCGAAGGGGTAAGAGGCGGGTGGGCGTTGAACCAGTTGACGATCTGATCCGCCGTGGCGCCGGAAGGTATTTTTTGCTCGGCGATCATGATAATGCCGCTAAGGCCCGGCCAATCGGGATGATCGCTGATAAAGCCCGCAAGATCGTCAAAGCTGTAGCCGTTACCAGGCTGCGCCATCAGCATGCCGCGCAACACCAGATTTAAAACAGGATTGGGGCCGCGGTTGACGAGGCTTTCAGCCGGGCCGCATTGCCCTGCGTCTAGCGACGCAAAGGCCTTATGATAGCCCGACAGCGGTTTGCCGGGCGCAATGGCCTGCCGGGCCAGGGCCGGACCCCTGGGGCAAAGGACCATGATGGCCAGAGAAACAGTGGCTATGGCCTGCAATAAGCGCTGTGGCGGCATGGAACTTTAAGGTTAAATGAAGAACGAGTTGCGCCGGCATGTACCGGAAATGCCAACGAATCCTGATTCGATCTTAACAAATCAAACCATTAAAAAGCAAGAATTCCCTATCAACACAAACTGTTAATGCGTTGAAAAATATGCTTTAGTTTATTGCATGAGTGCAAAGAACGCTTCCGACCGCAAAAAGGCCCAACGCTTCGCCGTTCTTAACCGGAAGGCGCGGCATGACTACTTTATTACCGATACGGTCGAGGCGGGCATCATGCTGACCGGAACCGAGGTAAAATCGTTGCGTCTCGGGCAGGCCAGCATTCAGGAATCCTTCGCCGGGGCCAAGGAAGGCGCGCTGTATTTGTTCAACGCCTATATTCCCGAATACCAGTTGGCCGGGCCGCATCTTCAGCACGAAACGCACCGGGCGCGGAAGCTTCTCGTGCACAGGCGCGAGATGGACAAGCTTTTAGGCTCGGTGAAGCGCGAAGGCATGACGTTGGTGCCGCTCAGCCTGTATTTCAACAAACGCGGCATCGCCAAGGTCGAACTTGGCCTCGCGAAGGGCAAGCACAAGGCGGATAAGCGCGAGTCCATCAAGCAGCGCGACTGGAAGCGCGATCAGGCCCGCATCATGCGCGCGAGAGGATAGGGCTTGCATGCGCGCTCTTGTCAGACTTCTCAAATCGGCCGTCGTCGCAGTTAGTCAGGAGCTCTTCGCGTTTTTCAGCCGCGACGTTACGGAAAAACTGCCGCAAGGGGCTGTGCTGGCGATCGCGCCCCATCCGGACGACGAAACGCTTGGCTGCGGCGCGGCGATTGCGCGGCTTTGCGCCGAGGGTCGGCGCGTTCGCATCGTGGTCGTCACGGACAACAGCGTGACGACCGGCTCTCCCATCGGGCTGCCCGATCATCTGGCCGCCATACGCCGCGGCGAGGTTAAGCGGGCCGCCGCGCAAATGGGCGTAAGCGAGGATAACGTCGTTTTGCTGATGCATCCGGACGGCGATGCTTCCTCGCGCATCGAAAAAATTGCCGATGATCTGGGCAAGATCATCGCGGACTTCAAGCCTGCGCTTATCCTTTCGCCCTATGGCATCGACAGGACCGCGGACCACCGAGCGGTCGCCGCGGCGCTGGACATAGCCTTGAAAGACGCCGGGTTTAATGGGGTAGTGTACGAATATCCGGTGTGGTTTTGGCCTTTCGGAGCCCTGCGACATATGATGGCGCTGTCTCCGCTTGCGGCGCATCGCAAAATTCGCGCCGGAGAGTATCTGGCGAAAAAACGCGCCGCTTTTGCCGAGCACCGTTCGCGCGTGGAAAACCTGACGGGTAACGAGAAGCTGTGGATGCCCCTTGATCGGGAATTTATTACCCGTTTTATGAAGCCTTACGAGCTTTTCTTCGAGAAAAAGGTTAAGATTAGTTCCGGCGAGAAGGAGTAGCGCGCATGGATCAACCTCTGACTGTCATTCCCAAAACCATTCATTACTGCTGGTTCGGGCCCAATCCGGTTTATCCGCTTGGCGTGCGTTGCGTCGAAAGCTGGAAACGCTATATGCCGGATTGGAACTACGTCTTCTGGACCGAAGACACCTTGCCGCGCGATTTGAAAATGCCCTGGCGGTTTATCGAGCGCCGCCAATTCGCCTTCGCCAGCGATTATGTGCGTCTGCATGCCATCGCGGCGCAGGGAGGTCTGTATCTCGACATCGACGCCGAAGCGATCCGGCCGCTCGATCCGTTGCTCGCCTACCGCCAGTTCCTTTGTTACGAACGCGAGGGCCGCGCCACGAACGGCATTTGCGGCGGCGTGGCGGGGGCTTCGTTTTTCACCGCCTGCCTTAAGACGATGGAAGAGCATTACGCCAAATCGGATGAGCCCATCATCGCGCCCGACATGTGCATGAAAGTTTTGCAATCGGGTTCTTTTCCAGACCTGACCATTTTGCCGCCGCACACGTTTTATCCCTACAACCCCTATGACGCCACGCAGCCGGTCAAGCAGCTTATGTTCGCCGACATCAAGCCGGACACGCTGATCATCCACCATTGGGCCAAGGGGTGGAAGCTGTCGCTGTGGCAAAGGATCAAGCGGTTTATCAAGGAAAGGTTTTTATGAAGAGAATCCTCCTTGTTCTCGCTCTCCTGTGTTTTCAACCCGGGCTGGCGCGCGGCGAAGTGTGCGCGTACGCCGAAACAGGCGCGGGCGGCACGAGCGTTCAGAGCATGCGGCGGGGCATCAACCTCTATGGGTGGTGGGAAGCGGGCAGGCGGCCCTTGCTTGGCGAAGACGATTTTGACCTCATCAAGAATCTGGGTTTCGATTTTGTCCGGCTTCCCGTCGATGCCGGCTGGCTTAGCATGGAAGACGCGGAGGATCAGGCCGAAACGCTTGCGAAACTGCGTTGCGACATCGCCGATCTTCTGAAGCGCGATCTCGCCGTCATTATCGATCTTCATCCGGGCGGGGAAATCCAGCAGCACATGGCGTCGATGACGCCCGCCGAACTTCTGGCCTTTCTGGAAAACACATGGAAAGCGGCGGCGCCGGCCCTTCAAGGGCTTCCCGCAAGCCGCATTGCTTTGCAGCTGCTGAACGAGCCGGGCAAAAAGCTGCGCCCGCACTGGTGGGACGTGCAGGGCCAGCTTGTTCACGCGTTGCGCAAAACCTATCCCGACCATCTGCTGATCGCAGGCAGCATCCAGAACGGCCCGTGGAATTATGCGAAAGCCGAGCCCTATGCCGACGCGAACGTTTTGTACGATTTCCATTATTACCAGCCGATGTTTCTCACGCATCACGCCGCGCATTGGGAGGAGAAATTCGATCCCTCGGAGAAAACGGACGGCATCGATTATCCCGTTACGAATGACGCCGTGCCGGAAAACGCCGGGGAGAATATGAAAGCCTACCTTGCCAAGGGCTGGAACAAGGATTTGCTGGCGAGGGAAATGGCCTCGGGGCTGGCGTGGAGCAAACGCGCCGGGGCGAAGCTTATATGCCTCGAGTTCGGAGTCTACAGGCCTTATGTGAAGCCCGAAGCGCGCGCGAACTGGCTGCGCGACATGCGCGAAATATTCGAGACCAACAACATTCCGTGGGCTGTTTGGGAATACAACGGCGGCTTTGGCCTCGTCGACCGCCACGGCGGGGTTGACGAACTTGCCATCGAGGCTTTGGGATTGAAGCCAAACATGGGTGAAACGCGATAATGCGCCTTTTTGATTCTGATAAGCACAGCCGTCATCCCCGCGAAGGAGGGGATCCAGAGGCCCGCGTCGGCGGGCCGCATGAGTTACATGCTCGCTATCGCTCGCGCTGGATTCCCGCTTTCGCGGGAATGACGCAAGAAAAAGGCGCTACCTCCATCCGCAAACAGGACATGGCGCGGGCGGCATTCTTCGTCGGCCTGAGTTATCTGGCGCTGCTGGCGTATTTGTTTCTTGTCAAGATGGCCGGAGCCTATGCGCTTCCGGCGCTGGTTGCGCTGACGGGCGCGGCGATTTTCCTGAGCGCGGAACTTTCGCTGGCGTTTTTGCTGACCGCGCTTTTCATGCAGAACAGCATCATCGCGGCGCTCACCGAATACGGCCACGCTTTCGCGCCCGCCTTCAACGTCATGCTGGGAACGAGTTTCGCCGTCACGGCGATGATCGCCGCCGCCTGTTTTGTGACATGGGTGCGTTCGCGAAATCTTTGGGCTGCGGACAACCGCGACATTCTGCGCTGGACGGTGTTATTCTCGCTCGCCGTGGCGGCTTATTCCGTTCTCGGGTTTGTCAACGCCGACTTTAAAAGCGTCGTGATCTATGACCGCGTTTATCTCGGCGGCGTGATGTTCCTTGTTATCGGCGTGGTGGCGGGCAGCAGGCTTTCGCTTTCGTTCTTCGTCAACCTCATCCGCGTTCTGACTGTGATTTTGATTGCATGGGGCGCGGTTGAATTCGTTTTTCAAAAAGAGATGCTGGAGTTATTTAACGTTATTAAATACATGAGCATGAAGTATATTGATTTCCGGCCCGCCATAACCTCTATCGATGAACTTTTGGACAAACGTACCTATTTGAATTTATCCGGGGATTTCGGTCTTGATATATATATGCCGCGTTTGCGCGGGCCGAATATGCACCCAATATCCTACAGTTACGAACTGTGTTTTTGTTCGCTCATTTGCCTTATGTTCCGGTCTTATATTCTATCGGCAATTTCCTTTGTCATGTTATTTTTTATAGGAGCCAAGGGCGCTCTGGTTCTCGCGGCGCTTTCCCTTTCGCTTCTGGCGTTTGCTAAAATGTCGGGCCGCCGCCCGCGCATTTTGTTGCTGGCCATGTTTGCTCTGACCTTTGTTTATATGGCTGGCGTGATTATTTACGGCCTCATTACGAATGATTTTCATATTTTGGGGCTTATCGGCTCCATTAATGGATTTTTGCAAATCCCGCTGGGGCGCGGCGTTGGCGTGGGCGGGAATTTATCAACGCTGGGGAAGGAAAGCAGCGATCTAACCCATTTTGTGCGCTATCAGCATCTGGGGGCGGCCGACGTTGCGCTTGAAAGCGCTTTTGGCGTTATGTTGTACCAAATGGGTATCGCCGTATCTGTTTTTCTTGTTTTCTACAGCCGCCTTTGGAAAAAGGTCTGGAAAATGGCAACGGCGGCAGGGCAAAACGCCAGCATGGCGTTGTTGCCGATCGGGCTTTTTTTCATTTTGATCAACAGCGTCTTTCAGGAAGAGGCCCTTTCGCCAGCGGGGTGGGGGCTGTGGCTTTTGGCGGGTGGCATGTTTTTAGGTTTGAATTGGCGGAATAATAATTCCTGTAATTTATAGAGGCATCAAATGAATAATTATTTTATTAAGCTGATTAAAAAAGGACTTTATGCCGTATTTATGATGTTGCTTGATAAAGTGGCGACACAAATTCAGTATTTTCTGACATCTTGTGAAAATCAGGCCGCGAGTTTGGGATGCAATTCTCGGCGAGCCTTGGCTAATCTCTTCAGGCAATGACAACGGGAAAATAGGATAAATATGGCAAAGATAGTGCTTTTAATCACGCAAATGGAAGCGGCAGGGGCTCAACGCTCCATGATGCAAATTGCGCGCGGGCTTTCCCAAAAAGGATGGGAAGTTTGTTGCGTCACGTTTTACGATAAAGGCGGCTATTGTTCTTTTTTCGAAAAAAATTACGGTGTGCGAATTATTGATCTTAAAGCATGGCGGTCAAATGCGGCGGTGTTTGTGAATCTCATAACGGTCATGCGGGGATTATTTCGTTTATTTGGCCTTCTACGTAAGATGCGACCCGATGTCTTGCACGGCTTTACGCATTACAGCAACATTCTGGGCGTTACCGTGGCGTGGTTTGCTGGCGTGCCTGTGAGAATATCAAGGCAGGCTATATCGACGGATAAGCTGCCACGCTGGTTTCAGGCGGTTGACCGTTTTATGGCCAATAGTGCTTTGACGTCTAAAATGGTTGCGGTTTCGGAACACACCCGTAAGGACAGTGTTGCTAGGCAAGGTATAAAGGCGGAAAAGATACTCGCCATTCCGAATGCGCCGGAACTTGATGCTATGTGCGATGGTAATGAGGATTTCCGCAAAGAATTCGGATTACCGTCTTCTGCGATTGTGGCTCTTGTTGTTGCGCGTTTACACAGGCTTAAGGGGCATATTTATCTCTTTAAGGCTTATAAGGCCTTACCGCGGGAAGATGCCGGAAACTTCTATATTTTATGCGCGGGAGAAGGAGAGGAAAGAGCAACTCTTGAAAAGTTCATCAAGGACAATGATCTGGGGTCACGCATCAGGTTGATCGGTTCTCGTAAAGATATGCCGCGGCTGCTTAAATATTCCGATTTTATGGTGTTGCCGTCCTTATCCGAAGGCATGCCGATGAGCGTACTCGAATCTCTCGCTGCGGGTTGCCCTGTCGTTGCCGCGGACAGTGATGGAACGCGGGAAGTTTTGACTCCTGATTGCGGTCTCCTTGTTCCTCCCGCTGATACCGAAGCGTTAACTGCGGCGCTTAGAACGATGCTCAGGTCTGATCGTAAGGCTCTTGGAAAGGCTGGAAGGGCTCGGATCGAAAAGCATTTTTCCTTGCAGCGTCAGATCGACAGGTATGAAGCGCTGTATCATTCTTTCATGCACTGACAGTTTTTGTATGACCCCCGCACGCATCATTTTCCTCAGCCTTCCTCTCAACACTGGCTATACGATCGGAGCCGTGTGTTCGCTGCTTTACGAGCGGGACGAGGGCAGGTTTATAACGTTCATCAATCCTTACTCATGGGCCGTAGCGAAAGAACATCCGGAATACGTCGCGGCGCTCGAGCGGATGGATATAGTGCTGCCCGACGGTTCCGGCGTTTCCGTTGCTTGCCGCATTCTGCGAGGCGTTGCGTGCGCGCGCATCAGTTTCGATATGTCGACGCTCGCGGACCCCTTTTTCAACAAGGCGGCGTTGTTAGGGCGCACGGTCATGCTTATCGGGGGCAAGCCGGGCGTGGCGGCTGATGCGGCCGTGAAGTTGAAGGAGGCCTATCCTCTTCTCAGAATCCTTGGCGCCGCCGACGGCTTCAGGTCATTTGAATCGCTTGTCGCCGAAGTGCTTGCCAAAGAGCCGGATGTTACCGTCGTGGGCATGGGCGTTCCGCAGCAGGAACTTTTTCTGCTCGCCTTGCGCGAGGCCGGTTACAAGGGGCTGGCGATTACTTGCGGCGGCTTTTTCGATCAGTATCTTGAGGCCGGGCAATATTATCCGGAATGGATCAACCGCCTGAATCTTCGTTTCGTTTGGCGTTTTTACAAAGAGCCGCGCCGTCTCTGGCGGCGGTATCTTGTGGATTATCAAGTGTTCATTTGGCGCGTGATCAAAGCAGTCTTCGGTTCTCGTTAAAGTGTTTACGATCTAAACAGAATTGTCATTGCGAGCGACCATCGGAAGCGAAGCAATCCAGAGCCAACAAAGCCAATCTTGATTATTGTGATTCTGGATTGCTTCGGGCCATTCGCTTTGGCTTAGACAAACGAGCCGGCCCTCGCAATGACGCGTACAGGATTCATTCAATTAATAATTAAGTTCCCCCAGCCACTCCCCCAACTTTTCCTTCGCTCTTGCCGTCATCGCGAGTTTGCGCGGGCGAGAGCCTTTGACTTTCGGAGGCAGTTCAACGGGCGGGAACAAGCCGAAGTTGACGTTCATGGGCTGAAACGTTTCAACGTCGGCATGGACCGTGATGTGTGCTAGCAGCGCGCCGAGCGCCGTTTCGCGCGGCGGCGGGCTTATCGGCTTTCCCTTCGCTCCGGCAGCGGCGAACAGCCCGGCCAACAGGCCGATAGCCGTCGATTCCACATAGCCTTCCACGCCGGTGATCTGCCCTGCGAAACGGATGCCGGGGCGCGATTTCATGCGCAGTTCCGCATCGAGCAGCAAGGGGCTATTGATGAAGGTGTTGCGATGCAGGCCGCCGAGGCGCGCGAACACGGCGTTTTCGAGTCCGGGGATCGCGCGGAACACGCGCTCCTGCTCCGCGTATTTTAGTTTGGTCTGGAACCCGACAAGATTATAAAGCGTGCCGAGCGCGTTGTCCTGCCGCAACTGTACGACGGCGTAAGGCCTCGCGTTTGTGTGCGGGTTCGTGAGGCCTACGGGCTTCATTGGCCCGTAACGCAGCGTGTCGGCGCCGCGCGAAGCCATCACCTCGATGGGAAGGCAGCCTTCGAAATACGGCGTAACATTTTCTTGATCGCGACTGCTCTGCGCTTCGCGCAACCGCGACTGCGATTTCTCCCACTCCCTGAATTCCGTTTTCGGCGAGGTCAGCAGTTCATGGATAAAGGCTTCATACTGCGCCTTGTCCATCGCGCAATTGATATAATCCGCGCCTGTGCCTCCCGGCCCGGCTTTGTCATAGCGCGATTGCATCCACGCCTTGCTCATGTCGATGCTGTCGCGGTGGACGATAGGCGCGATGGCGTCGAAGAAATGCAAATGCTCCATGCCCGTCAGCTTGCGGATGTTTTCGGCCAGCGCGGGCGAGGTGAGGGGGCCTGTGGCGATAATCGCGGACTCCGGAAAGCCGTCCAGTTCCGCGATTTCCTCACGCCTAAGCGTGATAAGGGGATGAGCGGTTACCGCTCCGGTGATCGTGGCGGCAAAGGCTTCGCGATCCACGGCCAGCGCGCCGCCTGCCGGAAGCTTGTGCGCGTCCGCCATGCGCAGGATCAGCGAGCCGCAACGGCGCAGCTCGTCGTGCAACAAGCCTACCGCGCTGGCCTCGCTGTCGTCCGAACGCAGCGAGTTCGAGCAAACCAGCTCCGCCAGATTGTCCGTTTGATGCGCTTCGGTGGCGCTGATTGGCCGCATCTCGTGCAGCACGACGGGCACGTTCCTTTCAGCCGCCTGCCACGCGGCTTCGCATCCCGCCAACCCGCCGCCGATGATATGGAGAGGTTCGATCATGAGCCTTTAAATATATATATCGCAAAGCCTCACGGTGGTTGCCCTGAATGTTACGCTGGAAGGCCGGGACGGTTTCGCGGAGCCGGGGGCATCCATTTCCGATAAACCGCGTTCTTTATAGGCCGCCGTAAGCAGCTTTTTCATCTTTATCGGCTTGTCGAGAGAGAAAAGGCGTTTTTCCCTGCGCCGCTCGATGCAAACGTGCAGGAACCAGGCGGTGGTGTGCCCTGCGGCGGATGGTTTTTCAGGTGTGCAGGCGGGATCGGCCAAAATCCGTTCGAGTTCATGCAACGCGCCCGCCTGAAGGGCAACCTGAACAGGCGTATGGCCGAAAGCGTTGTAGGCGTTGATGTCGGGGCCGATGGAATCCAGACCCGTTGTTTTATAATCAGGCGTCAATTGATATTCGTTAGGCATGATACGCTCCACAAAAAATTCACGATCGATAATGGGCAAGCAAATATAGCCCTGTTTCGGGGGCCACTTCAATCGACGGGTTTTTGCGAGCGTCTCCGGTTATTTAACGTCCGCCGCCACCTGCATTTTAACTATCTTCGTGGGGTCGGAGACCTTGCCGTTGTCGGCGGACGATCCGGCTTGGATCTTGTCGACATATTCCATACCTGAGGTGACTTGCCCCCAAACGGTATATTTACCGTTAAGATGCGAAACTTCGCCGAAGCAGATGAAAAACTGGCTGTCGGCGGAATCCGGGCTCGCGGCGCGGGCCATAGACACGGTGCCGCGGACATGCGGCTCCTTGCTGAATTCGGCGGCAAGTTTCTGGCCCGATCCGCCCGTGCCGTCGCCCTTGGGATCGCCCGTCTGGGCCATGAATCCGGGAATGACGCGGTGGAAAACGAGGCCGTCGTAAAAGCCCTGCCGCGCCAGTTCCTTGATGCGCGCCACGTGTTTCGGCGCGAGGTCGGGGCGCAACCGGATCACGACGCGCCCGTCCGGCAGATCGAGATACAGCGTGTTTTCGGGATCGGACACGGGTTTTGCATCGGCGTCGGCAGCGGTCATGGGAAGAACTCCAATAAAAAAGGCCAGAAAAAGTACGAGCAAGCGTTGCATGGCGGTTTCCTTGAAAGAGAAAGACGCAAGGACTGGTATCAGAAAACGCATGGCGCCGAAAGGCCTTTTCTGATACCTGTTCCCGTGAACACAGGCTTGGGAAAGGCCGGATGCCGGGAATGCGCGGACTTTTTCTGGATAGAGACGGCGTGGTCAATGTCGATCGCGGCTATGTCGGCGCGCGCGAAAAGTTCGCCTTTATGCCCGGCTTGTTCCCGTTTCTTCGCGCGGCGCATGATAAGGGCTATCGGCTTGTAATCGTCACCAATCAATCGGGCGTGGCGCGTGGGCTCTATACGGCGGCCGATCATGAAGACCTGACGGCGTGGATGCTGGAGTCCCTGCGCCGGGAGGGGATCGGAATCGATCTCGCTCTGGCCTGCTTCGAGCACCCTGAAGGGACGGTGGATCCATTCAGGCGCCAATGCTTCTGGCGCAAGCCCAATCCCGGCATGATTCTGGAAGCGGCCGGGCGGCTGCGACTCGATCTCGCGCGTTCGGCGATGATCGGCGATCAGCCGCGGGATATGCAGGCCGCGCAGGCCGCAGGCGTGGGGAAGTGCCTTCTGCTTGTGGGGGAAGAGAATCCGCCAGCCACGCCGGGCGTTACGGTTGTTCGGGATTTTGTTCAGGCGTTGGCCGCGCTGGAGTGAGGCCCGGCTGTTGGAAGGTGCCGCTGCCCACCGAATCCGTATGCACGCCGCCGATGTTCTTCAAATAAAAATGGAACATAACCGATGTGCCCGTGCTGACGTCGGCGCGGTTCGTGTTGTCGCGCTGCGCCGTCAATCCAAGCTGGAAGCATTCGTCCTGATAGGAGACGCCGGCGGTTGTCGTGCGCGGCCCCGGCTGGGGAAGGAAGGCATACGTGTAGGATGCGGACAGCGCATAATATTTGGCGAAGCGCGAA
Organism: Alphaproteobacteria bacterium; assembly: GCA_028716765.1. Next base: position 11,714 of record JAQUPC010000038.1, read on the forward strand.
TTGAATCCGATCGTGCCTTCCTCGACGTGCGTGGAAAGCCCGGTCGTGGCCTCGGTCTGGTTGGCCAAAAGGTATCTTGTGTACGGCCGGAATTCCGGCACGCCCGCCGAAATCCTGGCCTCCTGCCTTTGGAAGTTCAATTCCTTGCGGTCGATGCGGAAGCCGTAAATGGCATCGAGCCATTTGGTGGGGAGCATGTCGATGCGTCCGACGTAATCAGAAAACTGGTCGCGCAAACCCGAGCCTTCCGGGAAATTGTCGTCGCGTTTCACCCGGAAGACCTGGCCGCCAAGCATTTCGATGCGGGCGCCGTTGTCGCCGGTTATCGAATGGCGGATGCCATAAGCCGTGCGCACGCCGCCTTCAATACGGTCGATGCCCGTAAAGCGGTTGGAGGCGAACAGGTTGGTTTCGTCGAATTCGACGTCGAGGCTGTCTTCGTTCGGAAGTTTTTGATTGTCGCTTACCTGAGGTGCGAGCGAAAGCATGGCGATGGGTTCGATTATTTGCTGATAGCCGTCGCCGTGACGGCCCAAAGGATAACGAACCGTAACGTCGCTTTGCGCGAACTGGCGTACGTCCGTAATATTCGAAAAACCGGATCCGGCGGGCAGGCCGGGGTCAGGCACGTTGTCGGCCCAATAGCCGTCGGCGCGGGCAAAGCCTGAAACCTCGGTTAAAAAGCCCGTCGTCGAAACAAGCTGGCGCTCCCACCCGGCATCGAAGGACAAGCGTCTCGTATCCGGTCCTTGCTTCGTGGGATCGGCGCTGCGGTCGCGTGTCGTGACGAGCATGCCTCCATCAAGCGACCATCGCCCGCCCAGGGTTTTGCCGGGCTCGCCCAGAGCGCTAAACCTCATCTCCGGAACGACAAAGGGCTGGGCGGGCTGAATGCCGGGGCGCAAGTCCTGGAAATAGTAAAGATTGCTGACGGCGTAATTTCGTCCCCGGAAACCTTCGGCGTAGCCCCGGTTGGTCAGCATGTCCTCCGAGGTGATGTTGTAGCGCCGTAAATAGCTTTTATCCGACGTAAAGGCGACGTCCGTGCCGGCGCGCCATTCGTTGTCGAGATCGAACAGCGACTTGCCGAACAGGTTGCCGCGCCATTGCTTACCCTGATCGACCCCGTATTCGTCGACGAGATCGGTGTGCGTAAAGCTGCCGTCCCACTGCATGCTTCCGTTCTCGAAGCGATGACGCCATTGCGTCGTCAATTGCAAATGGTCGTTGGTGCTGAAAACGGGCATAAGGGTCAAATCGCTGTTCGGCGCGAGGTCGAAATAATAGGGAACGCGCGCAAAAGTGCCGACGTACTGGTTAAATCCGCCGGAGGGGCCGAGAAAACCTTGCCGCCGTTTTACGGTGGCGTCCGGATGGGAGAAATAGGGCGTGTAGAACATCGGGACGCCGTCGAACTCGAGCGTCGCGTCGCGGTAAATCACGTCGTGGGCCTCGTTGTCGTGCGTAACGCGAACGCCTTTGAGTTGCCACAGCGGAGGCTTTTCGGGATCGTCGGCGCACAGATTACAGGCCGTATAAACGCCGCGGTCCGCGATAAGGTATCGGCCTTCATATCTTTGGGCGTCTTGTGCCACGAGCCGGGAGTTGTCGGGAAACAGAACCTTGACCTTTTCGACAAAGCCTTGCTTCAGGTCGCCCGTAAGTTCGGCCTCGTCGGCGAACATGACTTCTCCGGAAGGCTGGAGGACGGAGATATTCCCCTTGGCCGTAATGACGTTCTTGTTTTGGTCGTAAATAATTTTATCGGCATGCAGCAACTGCTGTCCGCTTGCGACTTCGACATGACCGGCCGCGACGATGGTATTCGTATTCTGGTCGTAAGACATTTGATCGGCCTGGACCAGTGTCGGCTCCTGCTCTGTTGATGCGGAGCTTCGCTGACCGCCGTCAGCGGCCATCAGGGGCTGGGCCATCACAAACGAAAGCGCCATGCAATAGACGCTTATCGTGAACGGAAACAGCAGGAGACGAAGGAAACGCATAAAAGACATAGCCTCAGGATTGCCAGAGCCGACTCGCTACGGCAAGTTTGTTATCGAGAGATAACAAGGCATTAACCTATTTAAGGCTAAGGAATCTTTAACGAAATCAGGCTGATTTTCTTTTCAGGACGACCGGACGGGCCAAAAAGGCCGGAAGATTGTCGCCAAAACTCCGTTGCCCTTGGGCGGGCTGCTTCTGCGGCGGCGATGATTCGGCGTGCTTTCTGGGGACGGGCTTGAGGTTTTTCGGCGCTTTTTCAGGCGTTGCATGCCGTTGCGATTCAGCGCGGGGCGAATCAGATCGAGGCGGTTTTCCCGGACGGCGGCGGGAATCCTTGTGCCCCCGATGGGCCGTTGCAGCCCTTGCGCTTTTGGAAGGCTCGGGCAAATCCGGAATCGTCTCGCGCGCAATCTTCTGTTTGATCAGGGCCTCGATCGCAGCAATCTGTTTGGTCTCTTCGGGCGTTGCCAGAGTGTAGGCCACGCCGCTTTTTCCGGCGCGGGCGGTCCGGCCGATGCGATGCACGTAATCTTCGGCATGGAACGGCACATCGAAGTTGAAGACGTGGCTGACATCGGCGATATCGAGGCCGCGCGCCGCGACGTCGCTGCAAACCAGTAGGGTGATCTCATTGTTGCGGAAGGCATCGAGCGTCGCCGTGCGCGAGGACTGATCCATGTCGCCGTGCAGCGCCCCGGCGTTGAAGCCGTGGCGCTTGAGCGATTTTTCAAGCGAGGCGACGTCGCGTTTGCGATTGCAGAAAATAAAGGCGTTTTGGACGTTCTCGCGCTTCAGAAGGATGCGCAGCGCTTCGCGTTTCTGCCAATCGTTGTCCGTGGGCAGGTCGATCAACACCTGCGTGACGTTATCGGCGGTCGAGGCCGGGGGCGCGACCGTGACGGTTTTCGGGTTTTTCAGGAAACGATCCGCCAATTTCCGAATTTCCGGCGGCATGGTGGCCGAGAAAAACAGGGTTTGGCGCAACGGAGGCAGCAGGCCGGCTATTTTCTCGATATCGGGAATAAAGCCCATGTCGAGCATGCGATCGGCTTCGTCGATCACGAAAATCTTGATGTCGCTGAGCAGGATCTTGCCGCGCTCGAACAAATCGATCATACGCCCCGGCGTGGCGATAAGGACATCGACGCCGCGGTCCAGAAGCTTGACTTGCGGATCCATATTCTCGCCGCCGATGAGCAGGGCCATGCTTAGCTGGGGGTAGTATTTGCCGTAGGTGCGGAAACTTTCCGCGACTTGCGTCGCCAGCTCGCGCGTCGGCTCGAGAATGAGCGAACGGGGCATGCGGGCCCGGGCGCGTCCGCTGGCCAGCATTTCGATCATCGGCAAGGTGAACCCTGCCGTTTTGCCTGTGCCGGTCTGGGCGCAGCCCAATACGTCCCGCATCTGCAGAACGTAAGGAATGGCTTGTTCCTGAATAGGCGTGGGGGTCGAATAGCCTGCATCCTGAATGGCATTAAGGATGCCGGGGCTCAAGCCCAGGTCGGTAAATGTGGTCACGTAACTTTCATCCGGTCGTCAATTTAATATGTGGCCTGGCAAAAAGCCTGAAACATAAACTTTGGTTTCGTTGTCGCGGGGCAATGTTTTCCAAAAGCCGGTTTCCTATGGCCTGCCACAATTTTCGGCCATATCCGATCGACGCCTGCATAGCAGGATTCCGTGCCTGAAAGCAAATAAACGCTTTAATGCGTAAACGCGGGATAATGCACTGTAATTATGCTGTAATTACAGGGGCATACCTTCCGCGTTTTGCGATTTGGCCGGGAAAGCCGCGAACGGAAACGGCTTCTCATCCGAGGCGAAGGTCAAAAATCGCGTAACCTGGGCCTGATAAGCGGCCAGATTGCCGCCAAACTCGGACAACGACGCAAACGAACTGCCGCTGAACAGTTTGGCGAGAAATTGAAGGATCGACACGGCAAACGTCAAAAGAATGGACAGGTAGAAGGCCACGCCGAATACAACCAAGTACACAAAACGGAGCCACGTGTCCTTGTCTTTCACGTTTTTCTTGAGTTCGTTTTCATCCAGCGCTGTCATGGCTAACTCCAAGGATTAAAGATCGTCAGAACTATTCTTAAACCTAAAAGGAATAAAAGGCAAATAAGATTAATGACGGCGCGGGTTTTTACCTGAGAACGAAGCGGCCGCGTTTAACGCCCGTTGAAGCCGTTTAATATAATCCTCGCGCCTGTTCAGCATAAGGTCGATTTCAAGCATAAGGGCAAGATCGGCGACGCTGACGGCGGGCATGCGGCAATTGAGGGATATATAGCGGACCCTGATTTTTCGTGGGACGGAGCCCGGCTTTTTTCCGGAGGCGGCGCGGCATTTCGTGCGTTGTGCGGGCATGGGCGAATCCGTGTTGTTCACCACAACCTACTATGGGAAAAATCCCATATCAAGAGGGAATATTGAAAATTGGCGGTTTTTATCGCATCAGGCTTTTCAGGTAATCGCTGGCGCGCCGGAAATCGTAAACCGATATATCCTCCAGGCCCGGCAGGGCAAGTTTCGCCACAACGTCACGGCGCAAGCTTTCCTCGTCGAGCGCCTTCTGGCGTGCCGCGTAATAAAGCAAGGCATTCAGCTCGACGCGTTCGTAACGGCTGACGGGGCGGCGAGCTTCGTCGAAAACATGAGCAACCGTCGCGCCGCCGAATGCGGCCAGAAGAGCCGTCAGGCAAAGGGTTTTCAGAGAGATATGCGCTTTTTTTAGGTCCTGCGTCTCGGCGCCCGGAAGAGGGAACTCGGAGCGGAGCATTTCCCGCGCCAGACTAATAATCTTTTCGCCGCGATCGTTCATGATTATACATTCCCTATAAAATACCGCACAAAAACTATCTGTAACAACGTAATATAACATTCTTGTGGTGACGCATTAATTTTGGCATACCATAATTTGGCAGCTGCGGCAACAAAAATATGGGAAATTAACCATACATTTTAGCGCTGTGCGCGGCGGCGCATCGTTTCATATTCCAGCAGATCGTAAATTTTGGGCTGAAGATCTTCGCGGGGCCCCTTGGAAGATTGAGGTGTTTGCATACGGCGGTACAGGGAGGCGACCATAGCGGCAAAATCGCGCGGGCCGATCGGAGGTTTATACC
>JAQUPC010000039.1 GCA_028716765.1 Alphaproteobacteria bacterium
CATTGTGTCTTTAGGCCGTTTGGATCGGGACGGTTTTTTCAGGAACATGGTTTACAATCCGGGGGTTGCAGGGCGGTCATTTTAAACCTTTTGCCTTACGGTTTGGTTAAACTGGACAGGTCCGGCAAGGAGATGTAGTAAGGCGGACCAGATAATACCGAGGTTATCCATGCTTTTGCGCCCCCATCACTTTATCCCTTCCGGCACCAAAATCGACTTTGTCGCCAAGCGCTGGTGGGCGTTCGGTATAACCATTCTTTTAATGGTTGTCACGGTCATCTCTCTTTTCGTGAACGGGCTCAATCTCGGCATCGACTTCAAGGGCGGCATCCTGATCGAGGCCAAGGCGGAAAAGGCCATCGACGTAAGTTCGTTGCGCACGGAACTCGGAGCCCTTGGGCTCGGCGAAGTCGAGCTGCAGGAATTCGGAAGTCCCAACGACGTGCTGATCCGCATTCAGCGGCAGGAAGGCGGCGAAGCCGAACAACAGCGCGCGGTACAGGCCGTGCGGGAAAAACTCGGCGGCGGCTACGAATACCGCCGCGTCGAAGTGGTGGGGCCGACCGTGGGCGCGGAATTGCTGCACGCCGGCATACTGGCGACGGGGTTTGCCATTCTGGCCATCGGCGTTTACGTGGCGCTCCGGTTCGAATGGCAATTCGGGCTTTCCGCGTTTATGGCGACGCTGCACGACGTGTTCGTAACCGTCGGCCTCTATTCGATCTTGCAGCTTGATTTCAACCTCACGGCCGTCGCCGCGCTTTTGACGCTGGCCGGGTATTCGATCAACGATACCGTGGTCGTTTTCGACCGCATTCGCGAAACGCTGCGGCGGCAAAAAGCGACCGATTTGCGCGCGATCATCAACGATTCCGTGAACCAGACGCTTTCGCGCACGACGATGACGGCGGGCGCCACGCTTATCGCCCTTCTGCCTCTCGTGTTCCTCGGCGGGCCGACGCTCATCAATTTCTCGCTGGCGCTGACATGGGGCATCCTTGTCGGCACCTATTCTTCCATCTACGTCGCGGCGGCCTTTTTGCTGTACATGCCGCCGCTGCGCCGCATCGAGGCCGCGCAACCTGCGGCCAAGGGAGCCCGGTAATGGGCGAGTTCAGCCTCCTCCACTGGATTCTGGTGCTGGCGGTAATCGTAGTGCTGTTCGGCGCCGGAAAAATGCCGGATATTCTGGGCGATCTCGGCAAGGGCATTCGCGCTTTCCGCGAAGGCATGGAGCATAGGGACGGAAAGCCGGACGGCGGACACGGCCCGAAACAGCCCTGACGCAAGCCGTTTCTAGCGCAAATAATACCAGTAAAGCCCCGCAAGCAGCCCTGTAAAAAGGAACGGCGCGAAGTGAATGTGGTCGCTGGACCCGGTCTCGACCGGCGGAGCGGAGGCAAGCCGACGCGCGTAGGCATAAGCCTTTTTAAGCCCCAGCCATCCCAGCCCCAGCCATGCGCCGATAACCCACGCCCATAAAGCGGGTTTCAGGCCGAACGCCGCGACCGCCACGGCCGTCCATTTTGCGTCCCCCATGCCGAAGGCGTCGCGCTTGACCGCCGTATAATAAAGTTGATTGACGCCCCATAGCGCCATGGCCGCGCCGAAGCCGAAAAGCAGATGCCGGGATGCCAAAGGCCAATCGGCATAAAGCCCCTGCGCGGCCGTCGTCGCAAGAAGACCGGCAAGAACCAGGGGATCGGGCACGCGCCCGTCAACCGCATCGACCAATGCCGCGATGCCGAGCAGGATAAGAACAAGCGCGGGCACCCACCACGCCTCGGCGGGCAAGTCGACGGCAAGCCGCGCCAGAGTCCCGGTCCCTTCGTGCGTCCAAAAAACGATAAAAGATTCGACGGATTGAAACAGGCGATCCGGGATGAAGCCGCCGTCCAGCAAGATCTACCCCCGCTTCGCTTCCGCCAACCCCGTCAACGGCAAAGCGCCGTCATCGGGGGCTTCGCCGGCGGACCATTCGGGCGCGCTGGCGATCTGGCTGATGTCCCACAGCTTTTCCGCCGTCTCGCGCGCGAGCTGTTTCCACCGCTGAGCATCCGACTGGCTGAGATTCAGCTGCTGTTCCATCTCAAACGCGCGGCGGCGCCAAAAGTCGGCCTGCGTTGTCAGGCTTTGATTGTCGCTGCGCGTATCGTTGATCAATTGCTGCAGTTGCGCGATTTGCGCCTCAAGGTGCACCGCCTGCCCGGAAAACAGCGCGCGCGGAAGGGAAAAACGCGAGCGGTTCGTCGATGCGGCGCGGGCGAGATCGCCGAAGCTGAGCCCGTCGCGCGAAAGGATCTGCCGCGCCTTGCGCACGGCGCCTACGGCCTCTCCCTCGTGGCTGGAGTCCGCAAGAGCCAACACCTTGTCCAGTTGATCGGTCTGCCGCTGGTTCATGCTTTTGGCTTAACATAAAGCAAGGTGGTTGGACAGAGGGACGGAAAAAGCCGCTCCCTACGAAAATTCCTTCATCTCCGGCACGCGCTGGAAGGCGATTTTGCTGGTCATGGAAGGCACATGCGCGCCGTAAGCGATCGTGCCCCGGCCATAGCGGGCGTTAAGCCTGTCGAGGACGGACGGCAGAACCCCGGTTTCAGGCCTGTCGAACAGGTCGAGCTGGTGCGCCTCGCAAGGCGTCAGATCGGCCAGCGTCACGCCGACGCGGAGCGGCCTGAGGGACGGCGCTCCTTGCCATAACAGCATGAGAACTTTCAGCAAAAAGCCGGTGTCCTGCGTCTCCCGGAAACGCTGTTCCCGCACGTAATAGCCGAGTTCCTGCGTCCATTTGATGTCGAGGAGCAAGCGGCGGCAATAAAATCCCTCGTCGCGCAGCCGCTCCGCCGCGCGGCTCAGCAATTGCCGGATGACGGGCGTGGCGCGATCCATGCGCCGCTCGTCCGGCGGCAAAACGTGCTGATGCCCAAGACTCCGGCGCGGATGACGGGGGCTTGGCAAATCGGCTCCGTGCAGCAGGGCATGGAACCGCGCGCCGGGCACACCGCCCCAAACGCGGCGGAGCTTTGCCGCGTCCGCCGCCCACAGGCTCGCCATATCGCAAATCCCGGCAAGGCGCAGGCGCGCCGCCATGTTGGGACCAATGCCGGAAAACGCCATCGGCTCGAGATGCAAAATGGCTTGCGGCAAATCGTAAAGCGGCAGAAGCGTCAGGCCGTCCGGCTTCTGCATGTTCGAGGCCAGCTTGGCGAGCAACTTGTTGCTGGCAACGCCGATGGAGCATGTCAGGCAAGCGCCCACGCGCTCACGCATCACGGCCTTGATTTTGCTGGCGAGTTGCCGCGCCGCTTCCGGCTCGCGCTGCACCCGGTCGAGGCGGCAGGCGACTTCGTCGATCGACAGCACATCCTCAACGGGCAGGCACGTTTCGATCGCCTCCAAAAAACGGTGATGATATTCGACGTACAGCCGCGGGCGCGCCTGAACGAGGCGCAATCCCGGGCAAAGCCGTTTGGCCTCGCGCACCATTGTGCCGGTCTTGACGCCGAAGGCCTTGGCTTCGTAACTGGCGGCGATGGCGCAGGTGGTGTCCGCCATCATCGGCAGCACCGCGACCGGCTGGCCGCGCAGCGCCGGGTTCTCCTGCTGCTCGCAAGAGGCGAAAAAGCTGTTCATATCGAGAAACAGCCACCGCAAGCCGGCTTTGTCTTTGGGTACACTGCCCTCTATGTTCATGTTTTGTTCTATACAGCGAGCAGGCTCCCGCGGCAAACGAAAAGCCTGCCGGTACGTATTTAAAAAACTTTCGAAGCGTGCCTAGTTCTTTACGCAAACGGCGCAAGGAAGGGATATGTGGCCATCGGTCACCGAGTTCGTCCATGTTCCCCATACCCCGCCACCGCTTCCCGTTGTAACCGCGCTGCAAATAGCATTGGAAACGGTAGGGCTGATGGTGCCAAGGGCCGGAAACAAACCAACGCCTGTATAAGCCACGCTCCACCCGCTGGCACAGGTAGTTGTGCCCCACGCCGTATAGGAGCCAGCCCCGTCGGCAGCAACGGCACTCGGTGTCCGAACAAAAACGGTCATAAGAGCAAGAACGGCTAGAACAATATGACTGCGCATGAAGGCCTCCAGAACAGAAGAACGGCAACACCCGCCCATTGTGCCCGCAGAGTTAGCGGGATTTACGGATCCTAAAAAACTTATTTGACGCACACCGCACAAGGAAGAGAAACATGGCCGTCGGTGACCGAGTTGGTCCACGTTCCCCAAGCTCCGCCACTGTCTCCGGTCGTAACCGCGCTGCAAACGGGATCAGCCGTCGTAGGGGCTATTGTACCAAGGGCGGGGAACAAACCTACGCCCGTATAAGCCAAACTCCACCCGCTGGCGCAGGTGACAGTGCCCCACGCCGTATAGGAGAGTCCTTCCTGGCCCCCCGACATCGATTTCCACTTGCATCCGCTCGCACAATCCGCAGCATAAGGATCCGGATTATTAAGGGTGCAGACGACAAGAGTTGTATGATCATGCGCCATGCCGGACATGCCCAATACGGAGCATGGCTGGCCGGGCGCCTGGCTCGAGGGAATACCGGGCGCGACGGGCGGCACACCCCAGGAAAAAGATGGGCAGCCAAGGAAAACCAACGCAAATAAAACGAAACGGATGCGCATGGGGAAACCCTCCGATAAAAGACCAACACAATATGCGCGATATTTCTTACTTACGTATTAAAACCGTTCCGTTTTGTTTGCTCTGCCTGTTCGTTACGACCGTTCACTCTTGGTATGGCTTGGCTCTTATAGAAGTTAAGGCTTTCTTTTTTTCATTTTTCCGATTTTCGCAACGGCCCGCATCGGCTAAGGTTCGCGTCTGCAACTCCCGCTGCTCTCCAGCAGCCGTCCTGCCCGGCCTCACGCTTATGCCCGCCCTCCACGCCTTCGCGCCTGCCAAGATCAACCTTTACCTGCACGTTACGGGCCGCCGCGAGGACGGCTATCATTTCCTTGATAGCCTCGTGGCCTTTACCAACATAGGCGATTCCCTGCGTCTTGAACCGGCGGCTGACTTTGATTTTACGCTCGAAGGCCCTATGGCCGCGCAATTGAGCTCCGGCTCCGTGGAAAACAATCTTGCCGTAAGGGCTTTACGCGCCCTGGCGCAGGAACTGGATCGTCCGCTCAACGTCAAAGCGACGCTTGTTAAAAACCTGCCCGTCGCCTCGGGCATCGGCGGCGGATCGAGCGATGCGGCGGCGGCCTTGCGCCTTTTGGCCGAACACTGGGGCGTTCCTTCTTCGGACTCCCTGTTGCGCCGGATCGCGGCGTCTCTCGGCCAGGACGTTCCGTGCTGCGTTGACGCCGCAACCTGTTATTTCCGCGACATCGGCAACGTCACGGATCCCGGGCCGGACTTGCCGCATACGGACATCGTTCTCGTCAATCCGAACAAGGCGTTGCCGACCCCGGACGTTTACAAAGCCTTCAAGGGAACCTTTGCCGCCCCGGCGCGGCTGACGCATGATCCCAAAAGCAATGTCGAACTTGCGGGTATGCTGCACGAGCGCAGCAACAGCCTGACGGAAGCCGCCTGCCTGTTGATGCCGGAAATCAGGGATATCCTTGCGGCTTTGGCGGCCTCGCCCGATTGCCAGCTGGCCCGGATGTCCGGCAGCGGCGCGACGTGCTTTGGCCTTTATCCCAACCGTTCGGCATCGCGTCAGGCCGCGGCGCGTCTTTATGAGGACCATCCCGGATGGTGGGTCGTACCCGGTTTTCTGCCATACAGGGGAAATGCCGCCTAAGCGGGCGAGTCTCTCCGCGCTGAATTTTTCCCCATATCCGGATTCGGCTTTTGGAACAAAGACATAATGTTATAAAACTTAAGCCGTTTTCGTTAATTTTATTGCCCTGCAAAACTAAGGGCTTTTATGGTCAAGCCTCACGGAAAAACAAGAAATATCAATTAGTAAAACAAGGCTATCCACAGAATCACAGGAAAAATAGAGCGTTAATTTAGTTAACGGCCCAAATTCGGCGTTGACAGGGCCTGGTACCGCGCTCATCTTTCGCCCGCTTTGCTCGACGTCAATAAACCAACCCCTGCAAGGAACTTCGTTTGATTAGAGTTCATCTTGGATCGGCTCGCGCAAGCTCTTTGCAACCAAGCCGCATAACGCCGCTGCTTCTTTCCGGCCTTGCCGCCTTCGTAATAGGCGTGGCGGGCCACGCCGCCTTTCCGCCGTTCGTAAGCCCGGAAGCCGTCGAAACGGCCTTTGTTGCCACTGTTGCTACGGCGCAGCCCGTCATCAACGAAATTGCCGGTTCGGCTCCCGTTCAAGCCGCCCTTGCGGCCGCGACCGGGGTTAATAGGGAAGTAAGGCAAGCAACGGCAGCTGTCGCGCCGAAGCCCGAAATCGTCACGCGCGAAGTCGAATTGGCGGCAGGAAATACATTTGCCGGCATGCTGACCGACGCCGACGTCAGCCCGGAAGACGCGCTGGCCGTTGCCGCCGCGCTTAACAAAGTCTATCAGCACAAAAAGCTGAAGGGCGGCCAAGAGGTTACGCTCGCCTTTTCCCGTCTGGGAGACGAAGAAAGCCTTATCGGCGTAACCTTCCAGCCCGAGACGACCAAAGAAGTTTCCGTTGTGCGCGAAACAGGCGGCGAGTTTACCGGCAGCGTCAGCCCCATTTCCCTTGACCGCCAGCGTTTTGCCGTGCGCGCCGAAATCCGCTCCTCCCTTTACGAGGCCGGCGAGCGCGAGGGCGTTCCGCACGCCGTCATGGCGGCTCTATTGCGCGCCTATGCCCATGCCGTGGACTTTCAGCGCGACATACGCCCCGGCGACAAGTTCGAGGTCCTTTACGACCAGTCCACGACAAAGAACGGCACGCCGGTCGGCCAGGGAGTTATCATTTATGCCGCGCTGCAAGTCGCCGGCAAAGTCATGCCTCTCTACCGCGTGACGTTTGCCGACGGCACCGTCGACTATTTCGACGAGCGCGGGCAAAGCATCAAACGCGCCCTTTTGCGCACGCCGGTCGACGGCGCGCACGTAACCTCCGGATACGGCATGCGCAGGCATCCCCTGCTTGGTTACTCGAAAATGCACCAAGGCACCGATTTCGGCGCCGCGACCGGCACGCCCATCTTCGCCGCGGGCGCGGGCATCGTCGCGGAAGCCGGGTTCAAAGGCAGCTATGGCCGATTCATTCTTTTGCGCCACAACGGCCGCATCGAGACCGCCTATGCGCATATGAGCCGTTTTGCCCGCGGCATGCATCCGGGCGCACGCGTCAATCAGGGCGATGTCATCGGATTCGTAGGATCGTCGGGGCGTTCGACAGGCCCGCATCTGCACTACGAAGTACGGGTTGGCCGCAATCAGATCAATCCGCTTAGTGTCAACTTGCCGACCGGCCGGGTGTTGGGGGGCAAGCTTCTGGCGCAATTCCGCGATGGCCAGGCCAAGATCAAGCGCGAATTCGCCGGCTTGCTGGCAAAAGAACCCTCCACGGCCGTGGCCCAAACCGGAAACGCAAGCTTTATCAAGGCTTCCGTTTCAGCCCCCGCCTTTGGCAACGCCAAACCGGCAGCGTCCTGCGGCCTCCGCGGCGGCTGTTAAGCGCAATCCCCTCTTTTTCCGTTTGCCTCATGTCTTCGGCGTAACGGCCCTGAAGCCGGGGTTTGTTTCGTCTTTTCCGAAAAACATGGCCGTTTCACGTATCGTTAAAACGATTTTAACGATCCTGACGCATTGATGGAGCTTATCCGGCAGCCAATCCCGGCTGCCTCGTGATTCGCAAGCGTCCTATGAACTTTATTGCCGGAGTTCTGATCGCCGTTGTTTGCACAATAGGCGGGTTCGTAGCCGAAGGCGGGCACCTGAAGGTGCTGGCCGACTCCGCTCCCATCGAAATTCTCATCATGGGCGGCACGGCGGCGGCCGGGTTTATTATCGGCAACCCCAAAGTTGTCATCATGCGTACGCTCAGGTCCATGAAACTGCTTTTTCAGGGACCCCGCTTCGGCAAAGAATCCTACGTCGAACTTCTATCCTTTATGTACCAGATGTTCAGGCTGGCAAAAACCAAGGGCATGCTGTCTCTGGAGTCGCACATTGAAAAGCCGGAAGAGAGCTCGATCTTTGCCGCGTTCCCCGGCTTTATGAAGGAAGAGCATGCCTTGGTGTTTTTCTGCGATTACGCCCGCTTGATGACGCTCGGCTCCGACAAGCCGTTCGAGATCGAGGCGCTGATGGACGAGGAACTTGAGGTGCATCATAACGAACAAAACGCCGTTGTCGCCGCCGTCCTTGCCGTCGCGGACAGCATGCCGGCCATCGGTATCGTCGCCGCCGTTCTGGGCGTCATTCACACGATGGGCGCCATTACCGAGCCGCCCGAAGTTCTGGGGCGTCTTATCGGCGGCGCGCTCGTCGGAACGTTCATGGGCGTGTGGACGGGTTATGCCTTCATCGGCCCCATGGGCCGTTCGCTTGAACAAAGATTCGCCGCCGATTCGCGTTATTTCCAATGCCTGAAGGTCGGCATGCTGGCCCACCTTCAGGGATTCGCGCCCGCCATATCGATCGAATACGCGCGCAAGGCGCTTCAGACCGACGTGCGGCCGAGTTTCACGGAAGTCGAAGAGGCGACCCAGGCCTTGTCGGCACCAACATAAGCCCTCGATAGAACATGGCTGATCCGCAGAAACCCGTCATCATCATTCGCCGCAAAAAACGCGGGGGCCACGGCGGAGGAGGGCATCACGGCGGTTCGTGGAAAGTGGCTTACGCCGACTTCGTCACGGCCATGATGTCGTTCTTTTTGCTGATGTGGCTTTTGAACGTAACGACCTCGGATCAACGGAAAGGCCTCGCCGATTATTTTGCGCCGGCCAGCATCGCCAAATCGGAAGGCGGCGCGGGCGGCGTGATGGGCGGCCGCACCATTAACGCCGAGGGCGTGCAAATTTCGGATTCCTCCCCGCCGACGGTCGACAATCGCACGATCCCCACCGTCGGCCAGGGCGACGAAGGCGAAGAAGACGTGCGCGGCAAATCCGACAAGACCGGGAACGGCGGCAAGGACCAAACCGCCGGGCAAGGCGAAGCGCCGCTTACGGAAGAGCAGGCTCTGGCTGAGGCCATGAAGCGCGAGGAGGAGCATTTCAAGGACGCCGAAAGCTTGCTGAAAAAGGCGATCGAAGGCTCGCCGGAACTAAGGGATCTCGCCCAGCAGTTGATCATCGACCGGACGCCCGAGGGTCTCCGCATCCAGATCGTCGACCGCGACAAGTTCTCCATGTTTCCTTCGGGCGGCGCTATTCCTTACGAGCGCGGACGGGATTTGCTGCGTCTTGTAGGCAAGGTTATCGCCCGCTTGCCGAACAAGATTTCCGTCACGGGCCACACCGACAGCACGCCGTTCCCGGCGGGATCGCGGCGCGACAACTGGACGCTGTCGTCCGAACGCGCGAACGTAAGTCTGGGCGAGATCGTCGCGGGAGGCGTGAACGATCAGCGCATTGCCCGCGTTGTCGGCATGTCGGATCGCGATCCGCTGGTCCCGGACAACGCCAAGGATCCGCGCAACCGGCGAATCAGCATCGTGCTTTTGCGTCAATCCTTACCGCCTGCGGAGCCGCAGAAGACCGCGGAATCCCCGCCGCCTGCGCCTTAGCCGGACCTGTCAATTCTTCCAGTATTTCAATGACTTGTCTATTTACAAGCGGTTCTTTTTCCGGTCCCCTTTTGCCCCTTTTGCCGGGGTGCTAGATTTGGCTCATGTCCATTATCGCTCACGGGCTGAGCCGTTCCCTGCCGTTTTATCTGTCCGGCCCCATGCCCTGCCCCTATCTGCCGGAGCGCGTCGAGCGCAAACTGTTCGCCCGGCTTACGGGCGAAGAAGACAAAAACGTCGCGATCAACGCAGCGTTGACGCGC
Source organism: Alphaproteobacteria bacterium (assembly GCA_028716765.1). Next base: position 9,913 of record JAQUPC010000039.1, read on the forward strand.
GCCGGATTCCGTCGGAGTCACGACATCGTGTACCGCCCGGCCTGCCCGGCCTGCACGGCTTGCGTGCCCGTACGGATTCCCGTGGCGCCCTTCAGGCCATCGCGGTCCTTGCGGCGGATCGCGGCGCGCAACCGGGATTTGGTTTTGGAAAAAGTCAGCCCGTCCGTCACCGGCGAACAATACGAACTGTTCCTCGGCTATCAGCGCACAAGGCATTCCGACAGCGACATGGCACGCATGACGCGCGCGGATTTCGCCGCGATGGCCGTAGAAGGCGGCGCCGGCACCTCTTTCTATCAGCTACGCGCGCAAACGGAACCGGATGGCGGCGGCCGGCTTTTGGGAAGCGTCATTACGGATCATGTGCAAGACGGTCTTTCGGCCGTTTACAGTTTTTTCAGCCCGGACGAACCGCGGCGATGTCTTGGCGCGCACCTGATCCAGTCCCTTGTGCACGAAGCCGCGCGGCAAGGCCTCGCCTATGTTTATCTCGGCTACTGGATAGCGTCCGCGCCTAAAATGGCTTACAAGGCCCGCTTTCGGCCCCTGCAAACGCTTGGGCCCGAAGGCTGGACGTTGATGAAGGACGGCGGCGCGGAGGCTTTGAGGCCCTGCCGCAAAACCCGGACGTTCTAAAAAGCCGCCGGTCTTCTTCAGGCCGTCGTGATCACGGACGAAGGCATGTCCGGCGAAGGGACCTTGGGCGTGCTTGCGGGGTTGTCCTTTTTATCGCCGGCGCTAAGTCCCGCCGCAATGTTGCGATTGATGCTGATCAGCCCTCTTAAGATGTCAGGATTGCTTTCTCCTATGGCGCGCAGGCTGGCCTTGTCGACGTAACGGCTTACATTGAGCAAAAGAACTTTCAGGCCATGCGGCAAGGCGTTGTCCGGTTCGCACAAACAAACCTGGAAGAGCGTCCAGAGCTGCTGGTTGTGTTGAATGGCGGCGACGAAATCGTCGCGGCCGCAATCCGGCTTGCGCACAGTCTCGAGGCGGCTCGCGCAGCTGAGCAGCGCGCGGGCTTCCGTTTCGCGCACGGTTTCTTCGCCGCGCTGATTGGCCGTGTAGGTCTGATGTTTATCTTTAGCAGTAACGCTCATATTTCCTCCTGTTATGATGAAGCCGTTGCAAGCATGGCGGCGGGCTGCTTTTCGGCGTCCGCCGGTTCATTTTGATTTTCGGAGTCGTGCTGCTCCGCAAGCAGCTTGTGGCCGAGGCGCAAGGCCTTGAAAGGTTCGCCGGCCTCCAGATAACGGACGATCTCGGTTACATGATCCGCAAGATGGGGATAAAGCACGGAAAAGCTTTTCAGGGTCTCGACGACGAGGTTGTCGAGCGGCTGGCCCTTGCCCTTGAACAGGTAGATGACCTGAAGAAGAAAATAGACGTTGCTGGCGTCCGATTCGTTGCGGCGCTCGGCGTTCATCATATAGTCTTCGCGCAACACGGGGCTGTCGGAAAGAATGAGAAGTTCGGCGGGACGGCGGCCCACATTTTTGAGAACGGCGCCTCCGGCAAAAATTTTGCCTTCGGGCTTCACGCGTATCTTAAGCGGCATGGCTCGACTCCTTCGAGAAAAACCGGTCCCTTTTCTATCCCGCGTCCCGGCGCCGCGGCCTCGTCGCTAAAAAAAGAGAGAGTGGGGCAAGCCCCACTCTCTCAAGGATACCTAGAACAACTTCAGAATGGCTTGTGCCAACTGGCCTGAAATGCCGAGAGCCACGATGCCGAGCTGGTTTTGGGCTTGCAGGGATTGCAGGTTGGCGCCTTCTTCGTTCGTATCCGCCAGAATCAGATTGTCCGACGCCGTTTGCAGCGTGTTGATCAGGTTCGTGGTGAAGTTCGAACGCGTTTGCACGATGGTGTTGTTGTTACCAAACGAGGCCGAGTTCGTGCGCAACGTCGTCAACGCCGTTTGCAGCAGGGACTGGGTCGTTTGGATGTCCGTCGCCGCCACCCACTTGTTGCCAGCGGCCTTGATGCCAAGGCCGGAACTGGTTGAGTCCACACCCTGGACCGTCAACGACGTCGTGTTGGTTGCGTCGAAGAAGATCGTCAGAGTGTTGGAGGCGGACTCCAGCAGGTTGGTACCGTTGAACGTCGAGTCGGTCACCAGTCCATCGAGCTGCGTCATGAGCGAGTTGAACTGCGTGGCGTAGTTATCTCTCGATGTTGAGTCGGTAGACTGCAGCGCCGAGTTCGCGATACCTTGCATCTGGTTCACGACGTTCGTGATGGAGGTAATCGCGTCCGACGCCGACTTGATCGTCTGCAGGGCCGTAGCCATGCTGTCTTTCAAGCCTGCAAGGTCGTTGGCGCTGTTCAAAAAGCCTTGCGATGCGAAGAAGGACGAGGCGTTATCGAGAGCCGAATTGACCTTCTTGCCCGAAGACAAGCGCGCCTGTGTCGTGCCGAGCAGTGATGCCGTGTTTTGCAGCGACATAAGGTTGGCGCGAGCAGACGCCGTTAGGGAGATATCACCGATTGCCATAGTTAGAACTCCTTTCAAGAGTGAAAGCGGACTCCTTCCGCATGGTTAAGTGCCGTTAACCATAGTTCCGAAAAATGAACATCCTCTTAACGGCGTGATATTCCTTGCGAAAAACATGCCACGCCGAATCACTTGATTTGGGTCAAGACACTTGTTGATAAGGGTGGTGAATGCCATTGTGTTAGGAAATAAGCGGCAATTTTTGCCGGGCAAAAAGTTCCGGACGGGCATATCCTGCCGGGCAATTTCTGCCTCTTTAAGGAAAATTGCGCGTCTTCATGAATTACCGCCACATTTATCACGCCGGAAATATTTGCGACGTCGTCAAGCATGCTCTTGTGACGCTTCTTGTCGGCAGCCTGTGCGCGAAGCAAAAAGGCTTCGCCGTCCTCGACACCCACGCCGGCGCCGGGCTTTATGATTTGGCCGATCCGTGGGCGCAAAAAACGGGCGAGGCCTTGCAGGGCATTTTTCGTTTGCTGGAATCGCCTCTTATTCCGGAACTCGCTCCTTATGTCCGCGTTCTCCGGGAATTGAACGCACAAAGAGCGGATGGCCTCCTCTATCCCGGCTCGCCTCTGCTTGTTCAGCGCCTGCTCCGCCCCCAGGACCGGCTTATGGCCTGCGAACTCCATCCCGAAGACGCGCGCGATCTCAAGCGACTGTTTCGCGGCACGTCTCAAGTGCAGACCCATGAACGCGACGGCTACGAAGCGCTGGCGGCTTTTCTGCCGCCGGAGGAAAAACGCGGGCTGGCGCTCATCGATCCGCCTTTCGAGAATCCCGGCGAGTTTGAACGTCTTGCGTCGGCCATGACGGCTTTGGCGAAACGCTGGCCGCAAGGCCACGTTCTGATCTGGTATCCCGTCAAGGAAAGGCCCGCCATTTGGCGATTCCACGAAGCTCTCCGGTCGTCCGGGTTTTCCAGCCTGCTGTGCGCGGAGTTTATCTACGCCGAAGAAACGCGCCATGATCGCCTCAACGGCTCCGGCTTCATTCTTGCCAATCCGCCCTGGCAATTCGACGCGCGCGTGAAACGACTGTTTCCGGCGCTTCATCAGGCCTTAAAGACGGAAACCCGCAAGCATACGGTGACATGGCTCAAGGAAGAAAACGCCTGAAATTCCGGAAGGTTCGCGTTATGCGCAAACAAGGCGCAGCAGTTTTTCGTTTTGCGGCGGCCAGTCCCACGCCTTGATTTTTTCCGCCGCCAACCAAGCCTGCTCGCGCATTGCCGCGCGTTGCGTGTAGGCCTTTTCGAGCGCCGCCACGGTCTCGTCCACGCTCGTTTCGCCCCAGTCCTCGAGCGCCGCCATGCCGGGGGCGGCTTTCACCGGTTTCTGGTCATAAAGCGCGCCGCAGCCGAGCATCTCCACAAGATCGCGCTGGCCCGTGTTGTTGGCGACGAATACCGGCACGCCGCAGGCCATCGCCTCCATCGCCACCAGATTGGTGCCGCCCTCGCAGCGGTTCGGAAACAAGGCGACGTCGCATTCGCGCAGGACCTGCGGCATCAGCATGTTGTGCGTGTAGGGAAGGTCGATGAAGCTGCCCTCGGGCAAGCCCTGCTCAAGAAGCCAGCGCGCCGTGTGCAACGTTTGCCCGTCGCCTTGCGGCACGGTGCGGCAGTGTCCCGCCAGTTGAAAGGGCGCCGGATCGAGCGGCAGGAGATTTTGCCATGACGCGACCAGCAAGGCCTCGGGGTGGCGTTCGCGGAAAATTTTGAACGCTGTGGCGACGATATCCTGCCCCTTGCGAAACTCGAACTTGCCGCCGGAGAAGACGACGAACCTGTCCCGCCACCGGCCCGAGGACGGCGCAGGAAAAAACAGGCTACAATCGATACCCTGATGGCACAGGTGCACAGGACCGACATTCAGCTCGCGCAAGAATTGCTCGTTCCAGCGCGAAATGGCGATCAGCATATCGTAATGACCCGCCACTTCGCGGGCGTTCGGACTGAAAACCTTGTGCTCGATCGCGGCGCATCCTACGTTCGGGCGGCCGCGCACGCGGTCCTGACCTTCAAATCCGGCGAAATCGTTGCCGGCGGCGTGCAAAACGGCGTGTTCAAAGCCGAGCATTTCATCGGGATTTTGACGCATAAACCCGGCGATTTTCGCGGCCAGTTCCAGCACGGGAGCCATCCGCGACTGGTTTGGCTCCGGAAGCATGACCGGCCCGGGTTGATGAGTGGAGATAATTTGCCCGCCGCCGCGCCGCAGAAACTGCAGCGCGATTTGCACGCCATACATGCCGTAGCCGGAGATTGTCGAAAGCGCCCATGTCAGGGCGAGGGACGAAGGCTGGGGCAAATGGCAAGATCCTTGCAGGAAGAAATGCGAGGGAAAGGGACGCGAAGGAGAGCTTCCCTAACATTTCATTAATAAAAAATGAACGGATCGTAAACGAAAGACGGGGCGATTAAGTCTTTTCTAGGTGAGATCAACAATGTTTCTCTTGTCAAGAGAAAAAAAATGTATTATGGTGAACAAATTGGTAAGAAAGTTATTTGAGGCAGGAATCCAATTGAGGTTGTTGCAGGTGCGAAGCGGACAATGGCGGCTGCATAGTATGTGTGAATGTTATGAGTGCCCACGCTGCCTGGTTCAAAACAAATGAGCGCGGACGAGGGAAAAAGAAATGCCGGACGTAACGGGTTCAATACAGACAGCAAAGGTTAGCGCCGCGCGCGTAACGGCGCCGCCTTCGGCTGCGCCAAAAACAAACGCCACGTCTGTCGCGCCTCAAATCCAGCGCATTTCGCCCGCGATCCGTTTCGACCCGGCATCCGGCGTTATGGTGACCGAATATTACGACGGCAACGGCAAGGTGCAAACGCAACTCCCCTCGGCGGCCTCGATCGCCTATTTGCGCGTCGGCCTGACCGCCACCGGCGAATCCCCCAGAAAAACGGACGCGCCGGCAACGGAGGAATCGCCGAACGTCGTCGCCTGATTTGCTCTTTACAGCCGGATCGCCGCCGCCTTGTCAGGCGGTTTTTTTATGAACTTTTCCGGAGTCCGGGCGAAGATCATTGCGGCGGAAGGACATACGGCTTGGCCATGTGGTAGAAGATGCCGGGCGCGGCCTCCCATTTGTCAAGCAACTGGTTGGTGATGCCCGCGTCTTCCAGCGCCTGCAAGCCGATGTCGAGAAAGTCGCGCAAATCGTCTTCGCCGAGGCCGACCATCAACTCGAAAGGCATCACCTTGACCGGATGATTCGGGTCGACGTTATGAAGCGTGCCTGGGTTGGCTTTGAAGAATTCACGAATGCCGTTCTCGTCCCAGAAGAACACATCGGCCTTGCGGGCCAGCACGCTTTGCGCCGCCGATCCGGCGGCGGCGTTCTGCGGCAGGGCAAGAACCTTCGCCTTGGGGAAATGATCCTGCGCCATCGTGACCGTAGGCTCGCTTTCCCCAACCGCAATGGTCACGCCCGGATCGTTGATGGCCGCAAGATTGTTGTCGAATCGGTGATCGCCGGCGCGAGCATAAACATTGATGCCCGCGTAGAACATCGGCCGCGTGAACAAGGCTTCGCGCGCGTGCGCGGCGTCAGGCCACATCGGCGTGCACACGGCGTCAAAGCGTTTGGCCATCAGCCCCGGCTGCCAGCTTCCGAAATTAATCTCCTCGGTCCACTCGATTTTCAGGCTTCCGTCTTTTGCGATACGCTCCATCATATCGACGCTAAGACCCGACAGCGCCTTCGTGTTCGGATCGCGATATGTTGCCGGGGGAAACACATAGTAGGCGCAGCGCAAAACGCCCGTGCGCTTGACGCGCGCGAACGCGCTTTCCTGCGCCGCCGCTCCAGCCTGACGCGTTTTCGCCGTGTAGAGCGAAAAAGCCAAAGCGATGACGGCCAGCGCCAATGCAAGCATCGAGATTTTTTGTGGCATGGTCTTGCTCCGCGATGCTCGTTGTTGAATTATTGCTTTGCCTCTTTTGCCCGGACGGCCGCTTGTTTCAAGGCCGCGACTCCCGGCAATTCCTTGCCTTCCAGCCATTCGAGGAACGCGCCGCCCGCCGTCGACACATAGCTTAGCGATGCCGTCACGCCCGCATGCGCCAGCGCCGCCACAGTATCGCCGCCGCCCGCCACCGACAATAATTTGCCGCGCACGGTCAAGTCCGCCACGGCTTTGGCGACCGCATTCGTCGCGGCGTCGAACGGCGGCACCTCGAAAACGCCCAGAGGCCCGTTCCATACCACCGTGCGGCAATCCGCCAGCGCCGTTTTGATTTCGGCCGCCGTTTGCGGCCCAAGATCGAGGATCATCTTGTCCGGCGGCC
>JAQUPC010000040.1 GCA_028716765.1 Alphaproteobacteria bacterium
CGCGCGTTTCCGCGCGGCTCATTCAGGTCATGACGTGGCTTTTGGCCATGAAGGCGCTTTTGTCCGGCGAGATTTCGCCCGAACAATTCGCCTCGCCGCAATACATGCTGCCCGAAAGCGAGGAATGCGAAGTTCCTTCGGGGCCGGAACTGAACGAGTTGCCGCAGGGCCTGCGCGATCTTTTAACGCGCACGCATGCGCTCTACGCGCGCATTCTGCGACTGGACGCCATGGTGCGGACCAAGCTGGACGCCGGTGAGGTGCCGAACTTTGGCATGATCCAGGGCGTGAAAATTCTCGGTGACGAAACCGACCGCTATTAGGAGAGGGTCGATCACAGTAAAAAATTAACGCGGCTTTCTTGCGAAGGCCGCGTTCTTTTTATTTCAGCGTAGCGCTTTGCGTTACGCTTTTTTCTTTTTGGCGGCAGCGCCGGTTGTCGTCAGCTTGATCTTTTCCGCGCCCGCGACAGGGGTGGCAGCGGCTGCTTCTTTCTTGCCGGTCAAGCCCGCAAAACGCTTGTTGAACTTCGCCAGCTGGCCGCCGCGATCGACGGAGCGGAATTGGCCCGTCCATGCCGGATGGGTTTTGGGGTCGATATCCAGCTGCATCCGGTCGCCCGCCTTGCCGTAGGTGCTGCGGGTCGTGAACTCGGTGCCGTCCGTCATGACGACGGTGATATTATGGTAATCGGGATGCGTGTCTTTTTTCATGGCCGTAATCTCTCTTGAAAGCGGGTTTATTAGGGAAAAGCCGGCGGAAAAGCAAGCATTGATTTCTTTGGTTAAAATGGGCCAGCAATATCAAGCATCAGCTGGCCGCCGCGACGACCGAGAGGAACTGATACAGCCGTTCGGTTTTCGGGTTTTTAAGGATATCCGGGCTGCCGCTTTCCTCGATTTCGCCATCGGCCATGAACACGACCTGATCCGCTGCGTGCCGCGCAAAGCCGAGAAGATGGGTGATGAGAAAAATGCCGATGTCCTTGCCGCGCAATTGTTTCAGGTGGCCGAGAATCTTGGCGATCTGCTCGACGTCCAGCGCCGAGGTGATTTCGTCAAGAAGAAGGTAGTGCGGCTGCAGCATCAAGGCGCGGGCAAGCGCCACGCGCTGTTTTTGGCCGAGCGAGGCTTCGTTGGGAAAGCGCTCGATAAAGGCGCCCATGTCGAAAGCGTCGATAAGTTCGTCAAGCTTGTCCTTGCCGTCGGCGATGCCGTGCAGACGCACAGGCAACAGGACGTTTTCGCGCAGCGTCAAATGAGGCCACAGAAAAAGCGATTGAAAAACGGTGGTCAGGGCCGGCCACGGCGACGCAAACGGCTTGTCTTCCGGCCACGGGTAGGAATAGACGGCGTCGTCGATGCGGATTTCGCCTTCCCACGGGCGCTCCAGAAGCGCGATGCATCGCAGCAAGGTCGTCTTGCCGCAGCCGCTCGGCCCGATCACGACGGTAATGTCGCCCGGTTTGATCGCGAGATTGATGTTTTTGATGACAGGCGTATTGCCGTAGCCAAAGTTCAGATTGACGGCCTCTAACATAATCAGCGCTCCGAGAGATCGCGCGTGTAGCGCTTTTTAAGGTAGGCCGCCAGCAGGTTGATCGGCAGACAGACGAGCAGGAAGAACAGCGCCAGCGCGGTATAGATTTCGATGGGGCGGTAGATGGTGCTGTTGATGCGCTGGGCGACGCGGAAAATTTCCTCGACCGAGATAAGGCTGGCGAACAGGCTGGCGTGCAGCATGCCGACCTGAAGGATTAGAAGGGTCGGCAAAAGCTGGCGGAACAGGATCGGCGGCTGGATGTGGCGCACGATGCTGGCCGTCGACATGCCGCATACGCGGCCTGCCAGAAGATACTGGCGCGGGAAATCGACGATGGCCTGCCGCACGTTTTCGCCGACGCCGAACATGTTGACGAGGGCGAGCGTGAGGGCGGCCGTATAGAACGGATCGATCACGACGTTGAACGCGGCCTGCGCCGGATAGTGCAGCCAGAACAGGATGACCAGAGTCGGGATCGCCGAAAAGCCGAACGACATGCCGCGGGTGAAACGGCCCCACGTCGCGCGGCGGTAGGCGCCGACTACGCCCAGAACAATGCCGAGGATGATGCCAACGATCCAGATGATGAGGCACAACTGAACCGTGACGGACAGGCCTTGCAAAAAGGCGATGTGATAGTTGATGAGAATGTCGAGGACGGTCATGGGGTGCGTTCCGGATTAAGGATTCTGTTTGTAATAAAAATCATAACATCCCGTTAATACTTTCTTGCTTCGAATGCACGATTCGCAAATTTGTCCGGTTCGACACTGGGCTTTCGCTGGGGGCACTCACTTGCTGACTACCTGTTTTCACCTGTTTTTTGCCTGTTATATCAGGTGCTAACCTTAAGTTTTCAGCAGCCGCAAGACCCCGTTCCCCCTTTATAAGGGGCATTTTTCGGCTTTATCTTACACGAAGCCAGAGATTCTAGCAAGGAATATTTTCCTATAAATTATCTAAACGGCTGGGCGGGCAGGCGGATGTATTTGTCGTCCACGGGCATATAGCGGCCAGCTATGCGCTCAAGCTCGCCGGCGGTGGTGAGTTCCAACAGGGCGTTGTCCATCATCTGCTTCAGATCGTGTTCGCCAAGATTCATCATAAAGCCGCCGTCGCAATAACGCGCGGGCTTGTCCGTGCTGCGGATGATCCCGCCGTTGGCCTTGTTGTACAAATCGACGGTGATCTGCCCGCCGATTGCCACGTCGATTTTGTTCGAGGTTAGCATCATGAAAAACTCGGTGTCGTCCGAAATATCGTTCGCATAGACCAGCTCGGCCCTGGGGAACTGTTCCTTGGCGATGAACTCGAAGACGTGGCCGTTCTTGACGCCGATGCGCACGCCCGGCTGGTTGATCTTCTCAAGATCGCCGTCAAAGCGGTGGTCGTCCGCGCGAACGACGGCCAACATGGGCACGTGCTTAAACGGCCGTGAATAGATGGCGGCGCGATTCCGCTTGGGATCGACGCAAACGGTTCCGCACATCATGTCGTAACGGCCCGTCGCAAGGCCTTGCTCGGCGATGCCCCAGCCCGTCTCTTCGGCCCAATCGATCTTCAAGCCGATCTTTTCCGCGACGCGTGTGGTCACGTCGTGCGCATAGCCTTTCTTTTCGCCGGTTTTGGGATCGATGAAAAACCACGGCGTGGCGATGGCGTAGCCGCAACGCAGGGTGTTCGTCCGCGTGACCCGCTCGAACGCCGTTTCCTTATGCGCTTGTTGCGCGGTTCCGTTTTTGGACAAAGCCCCGGTCGTATAAACTACGGCAAGCGCGGCGGCGGCGCTGAGGAGAACAACCGGAACAAGTTGATTGATTTTCATTGTTATTTCTCCTGCATTGGCTGCGACGACTTGCCCCACGGCTCGGCCGCGTAAAAGAACTGATCCGGCGAGGTCGTGTACTTATCCAAGAGCTTCGGTATGAAGCCCGTGGCATACAGGGCGCGGATGGTTGTGTCGAGCATGGCTCTCAGTTCGCCTTCGCCCACGCCGACGTCAAGCCCCGCGGCCTGCATGCGGAGCGAAGGGCCGTTCACGCGCTTCAGTTTTCCGGGATTCTTGAGAAGGAAGGGCTCGGCGCTCGAAGGTTCGGTCATGGCGGCGTCGGCTTTGCCCATAGCGACCTGCAGCAGGACTTGAGAAATGTCGGTGATGTCCGGCATGGAAATGGTCTGGGCCTTGGGGAATTCTTCTTTCTTGACCGTTTGCGACAATTCGCCTTCGAGGATCGCGACTTTCACGGCCGGGTCGTTGATCTTGCCGTAGGCGTTGTCAAAGCGTGTATCGCCCACGCGCGCGTAGAGGTAATAGGGGGCGAAAAGCACGGGAACGGTGAACTCCGTCACGCGCGCGCGGCCCGGCGTCTGGTTAAAAGGCATGCACATGACGTCGTAACGGCCGGTTTCGAGGCCGTCGAAGGCGCTGGCGAATCCGACTTCTTCCGTCCAATCGATCTTGAGGCTCAACTGTTGGCCGATCATGTCCATAAGTTCGACCATTATGCCGGAAAGGGCTCTCGTGTTGAGGTCGCGCTCAAGGAACTTGGGGTAAGGCATATAGCCGCAGCGGATCGTGCCCGTGCGCATCACGCGGGCATAAGCGCTTTCGTTGGCCGTAGCGATAGAATCGCCCGTGGCGGTTTTTGACCCGGCGGTCATAAAGTGCGTCACGCCCGCCGCCACTGCGGCGCATACGAGGAGCGTAAGAAAAAATTGCCAAGGTTTCATAGCGGTTACTCCTTGAGGGGTTTGACGGATGCGCCCCAACTTGCTGCGGGCAGGTAGAATTGATCCGGTCCGGTTGCGTGTTTTTTGAGATCGCGTTCAATAAAGCCTGTTGCTTGAATGCTTGCAAGCGTCGTGTTGAGAAGGATTCTCAAGGTATCCTCACCCACGGCGACGGTAAGCCCGCAGCCCTGCATGCGGAGAGAGGGGCCGGGCACGCGCCGCAGTTTGCCGGGGTTTTTGAGAATAAACTCTTCGGAACTAGAAGGCTCGGTCATGGCGACGTCGGCCTTGCCGGTCGTGACTTGAAGCAGAACCTGATTAATATCGGCAAGGCTGGTCATGGAAACGGTCTGAGCCTTCGGAAAATCCTCGGCCTTGACCGTTTGCGACATCTCGCCTTCCAGAATGGCAACCTTGATCGACGGATCGTTGATTTTAGCGTAATCGTTGTCGAAGCGGCGGTCGTCGGCGCGGGCATAGAGGAAGAAAGGAAGATAATAGACGGGCGTCGTGAACTGGGTTGCCCTTGCGCGTCCTGGCGTCAGGGTCATGGGGAAACATACGGCGTCATAACGTTTTGTATCGAGACCGCTGAATATGCCGGAAAAGCTGGCTTCTTCCGTCCATTCGATTTTGAGGCTGAGCTGTTTCCCGATTTCCTCCAAAAGATCATAGGCAATGCCGGAAAGGGCGCCGGTATTTAAATCGCGTTGAAGAAACTTGGGGTAAAGGAAATAGCCGCAGCGGATCGTGCCGGTGCGCATGATGCGTTCATAGGCGCTCTCGCCGGAGGTTCCGGCGTTCATGCCTCCGGGCTTCCCCCAAAAATGCACGGCCCCGAGCGACGCGGCGACGCACAACAGGACGGCAAGAACAAGCTGGCCTAACTTCATGGCGTTGTTTTCCCGGAGGCAGCGTAAGGCCTGGCGACGCGCGGCATTTTGCGGGTCCCCTCGTATTTGTCGAGAACCTTGTCGACGAAGCCGCTATCGATGAGATAGGCGATGGTCGTGTCCAGCGTGGCCTTGAACGCGGGCTCGTTGGCCGGAATGGGCATGCCCAGCGCAGTGACGCTCAACATCGTGCCTCCGGCAATGCGCATCTTTCCGGGATTGTTGCGGTTCCATTCGATGAAGGTGCCGTAGTCGTCGATGAAGGCATCGGCCTTTTTGCTGAGCACGGCAAGGAACAGATCGTTAACCGAGACGAGTTCAGGCAAGGCAACTTTCCGGGCGAGCGGAAAGCGTTCCTGCGCCCAAATGCCGGAAATTTCGCCGTCGATTCCCGCAAAACGAATTTCAGGCTTGTTGGCGGCCATGATGTCCTTGTCGAAGCGCGTGTCGTCCTTCCGGACATAAAGATAGGCAGGCATGTAGAATACGGGCTTGGTAAAATCGCCTTCGCGCGCGCGGCCGGGCGTCTGAAAGAAAGGCGTGCAAACCACGTCGTAGCGGCCCAGCGCAAGGTCGGAGAACATCTGTCCCGGCGCCACTTCGCCGGCCCATTCGATTTTCAGTTTAAGCTGGCGGCCGATCTCTTCCGTGACGTCGACCATAACGCCGCTCATCTTCCCGGTGTTCGGGTCTTTCATGTCAAAGGGCGCGTTGATGAAATAGCCGCAGCGTATGACACCCGTACGCTTGACCTGTTCCAGCCGCGTTTCTTTCCCGACGGCGGCGTTTGTTCCCTCCATCCGCCGCGCGCCGCCTATGTAGTAAGCCGCGGCCGACGCGAGGATGGCGCTGAGAAGAATGACAAAAAGGCTTTGGGCGAGTTTCAACGCGCAGCCCCGGAAAGGTCAAGATAAGGTTTGACGGGACGAAGGAATTTCATTTCCGGCATTTCATATTTGCTCAACAATTTGTCGATGAACCCCAGCCCCTGAAGATAGGTCAAGGTGCCGTCGATCGCTTCTTTCAGGTCGGGCTCGCGCGCGGGCAGCGGCATGGAGGCCGCTCCGACGAATACCGGCTTTCCCTTGACTTGATGCAACGTGCCCGGATTGCTCTTGAGATAGTCGAGATAGGTGAGGGGCTCCGTCACGACGAGGTCGGCTTTTTTGCTGACAACCAGACTAAGGAGTTCGGCGCTGGAGGAAATCTGCGGAACGGAAGCCGTGGAGGCTTTGGGAAAAAACTCCTGGGCGCCGATGGACGAAAATTCGCCGTCCATCGTGGCGAAGGTGACGGCGGGATCATTGGCCCTGGCGTAATTGTTTTCGAAACGCGTGTCGTTCGCGCGCGCGTAAAGAAACGTCGGCCAGTAAAGGACGGGTAGCGTCATGCTTCCTTCCCGGACGCGGCCCGGCGTGACGAAATAGGCCATGCAGCCCATGTCGTATTTGTTGAGCGCCATGTCGGAGAACATCTGGCCCGAGGCCATTTCGGTCGTCCATTCGATCTTTACGCTCAGTTGCTTGCCGATTTCCTCGATAAGATCGGGGAACAGGCCGCCGATCTTTCCGGTATTGGGGTCTTTCGTCAGAACGGGCGGCCAAATGATATATCCGCAGCGCAAAACGCCTGTGCGCTTGATTTGCTCAAGACGCGATTCCTTCGCAGCTGCTGGCGTATCATAGCGCGCGGCCCCCAAATAGTAGGTGGCGGTTGAGGCCAGCACGGCGCTTATGAGAACGGCAAGTATAATGTGGCCCGTTTTCATTGGGCAGGTTCCTTTGCATTGGCGTACGGCTTCGCGACGCGTAACGATTTTGCGGCGCCTTCATGTTTCTTCAGCGTTTTGTCGATAAAGCCGCTGTCATGCAGATAGGCGAGCGTCGTGTCCAGCGTGGCCTTAAGGGCCGGTTCGTCGGCTGGAATGGGAAAACCGATAGCCATTATGCGGAGAGGACCGCCTTCCGCGACGCGTAATAGGCCGGGGTTTGCAGCGTCGTAATCGGCGAAGGAAAAAGGTTCCTCGACCACGACGTCGGCCTTTTTCGCCGCCACGGCTATGTAGAGGTCCGTAATGGTGGAAAGCTGGGGAATGGCGACCTTGGCGGCCTTCGGAAAGTTCTCTTCGGCGCCGATGGCCGAAAACTCGCCGTCCATGATGGAAAAGGCCACATCGGGGCTATTGGCGCGTTCGTAGTTGTTGTCGAAGCGCTTGTCATCCTTTCGGACAAAAAGGTGAACGGGCATATAGACGATAGGGCCCACGAAGTCGCCCTCGCGGGCGCGGCCGGGCGTTTCGGCAAAACCGCCGCAGATCATGTCGAAGCGTCCCGCCGCCAGATCGGAAAACATCTGGCCCGTGGCGGCTTCGGCGGTCCATTCGATTTTCAGCTTAAGCTGGCGGCCCATTTCCTCGACGATGTCGTAAAAGGCTCCGTCCATTTTGCCGGTGTTGGGATCTTTCGTGAGGAAACGAGGCCAGTTGTAATAGCCGCACCGCAAGACGCCCGTGTTTTTGATTTGCTCGAGGCGGGTTTCTTTTTTCCTCGACGGGTTGTTGTCAGCCCCCATGCGCGACCCGTTCACATATAACGTAACCCCCGTTGCCAGCACGACGCTTAGCAGGACGACAAGTAGCGCGTTCAGGAATTTCATGACTTTTCCTCTCTTGGTTGAACGTAGGGCTTGAGGACGCGGTAAAAGCTGTTCGGGTATTTCTCATATTTGCTGATAATTCTCTCGATTTCGCCGTTGTTCAGCATTTCGTTCAGTACGATTTGCAGCGTCGTTTGGAGCTTGGACTCGCCTTTGCCGACGCCGAAATAGTTCGGAAAAACGCGGAAGGGTTTGCTTTGCCGTACGTTGCGCAGTTTCCCGGGGTTGTTGGCGGTAAAGTTTTTCGCAAACCAAACCTCGACGAACGTGATGTCGGCCTTTTTCGTAATGACGTCGACGAGGTTGTCGGAATATTCCGCGGTGGCCGGTTTGGAAAGGAGCTTGGCTTTCGTGAAGTCGAGCCGGGCGACATCCGAAGCGTAGGAACCGTCGACGCCGGCTATGGTAATATCCGGCGCGTTGGCGCGCGTGACGTCCTCGTCAAAGCGATGATCGTCCGTGCGCACCCATACGCCGATCGGCGAATACAAAATGGGGCCGATTATTTCCAGCTCAGCGGCTTCAAACGGCATGCCCCAAACGGGCGTGCAGATGATGTCATAGCGATTGGTCTTGAGCCCTTGCATATAGGTCGTCCAGTTGACTTCCTCCGCCCAATTGACCTTCAGGTCCATGCGTTTGGCGATGCTTTCGATGACGTCGGGGAATATGCCGCCAATGACGCCCGTGTTCGGGTCTTTGGTTACCATCGGTTCATAGACGACGTAGCCGCAGTTCAGCGTGCGCGTCCGCATGACGCGGTCGAAGGCGGTTTCTTTCGCGGATTCCTGTGTAGGGTGGCGCATGCCGCCGAGGGAATAGGTCAGACCGGATGCCAACAGGGCGCTCAGGAGGATGGCAGGGATGACGCGACCCGTCTTCATAGGTTCTTCCTTCCGAGAGCCATGATTTACAATGTTTTTTAGCCGAAACGGCCCGGCTGAGGAAGGAGAATTTGACTTGAGTCGCCGCTTTCAGCTATGAAACGGTCATTCCGGCCGGAAGAATAGGCGGAAAGACAAGGCCAGTCCTCGCGTTGCGGGCACTGGCCCGATGGGCGTTTGGGTACGATTATCCAATCGTGTCATTCCCGCGAAAGCGGGAATCCAGTGCGAGCGATAGCGAGCATATAAGGCAAGCAACACATAAGGTTGAGTGTTGCCGGAAGTTTTTTTGAATCATGTGTCGCGCAGACACGCGACGCTGGATTCCCGCTTTCGCGGGAATGACGCAGGTGGATGTTGATGTTCGACAATCTAAGCAGCAAACTGAACGGCATTTTCGACCGTTTGACGCGGCGCGGCAGCCTCACCGGGGATGACGTGAACGCGGCGATGCGCGAAGTGCGCGTGGCGCTGCTCGAGGCCGACGTTGCTCTGCCCGTCGTGAAGGATTTCGTCGCCAAGATCAAGGAGCGCGCCGTCGGGCAGGAGGTCATGCGCTCGGTCACGCCCGGTCAACAGGTCATCAAGATCGTGCACGACAATCTGGTCGAACTGCTTGGCTCGACGGCTGAGCCGCTGAACCTGAACGTGACGCCGCCCGCCGTCATTATGATGCTCGGCTTGCAGGGTTCAGGTAAAACAACTACATCAGCAAAGCTTGCCAAGCATTTGAATGAAAAGGAGCGCAAAAAGGTTTTGCTGGCCTCGCTCGACGTGCAGCGTCCGGCCGCGCAGGAGCAGCTCGCGGTTCTGGCCGCGCAGATCGGGGCTGCAAGTTTGCCCATCGTCGCGGGCCAAGGGCCCGTCGACATTGCCAAACGGGCTCTGGCTACGGCGCGGGCCGAAGGTTTCGACGCCGTCATTCTCGACACTGCCGGACGCCTTTCGATCGATGAAGAGTTGATGGCCGAGGCGGCGGCGGTGCGCGACGCGGCTTCGCCGCATGAAAAGCTGCTTGTCGTTGATGCCATGACGGGGCAGGACGCCGTCAACACGGCGACGTTGTTCGAGCAAAAGATCGGCGTTAGCGGCATTGTCCTGACGCGCATCGACGGCGATGCGCGCGGCGGCGCGGCGCTTTCCATGCGCGCCGTCACGGGCAAGCCGATCAAGTTTCTGGGCGTGGGCGAAAAGACGTCCGCGCTTGAGGTTTATCATCCCGACCGTCTGGCGGGGCGCATACTCGGCATGGGCGACGTCGTCTCTCTGGTGGAGAAGGCGGCGGCGACCATCGACGAAGACGTGGCCAACGAAATGGCCCAAAAGTTTCTCACGGGCAAAACGTTCGACTTCAACGATCTCGCCAAGCAGTTGCAGCAGATGCGCCGCATGGGCGGCATCGGCGGGTTCATGAATCTCATGCCCGGCGTGGCGAAGATCAAGGATCAGCTCAAGAACGCCAACGTCGACGACAAAACGATCAAGCGGCAGGAGGCGATCATCCAGTCGATGACGCCCGCCGAACGCAAGAACGCCGATTTGCTCGGCGCGTCGCGCAAGCGGCGCATCGCAAAGGGCGCGGGCGTCGACGTGGCCGCTGTCAACCGTCTCATCAAGAACACCATGGAAATGCAAAAAGTGATGAAGCAACTCCGGAAGCTCGGCAAGGGCGGTTTCATGCGCAGCATGATGCCAAAGCTTATGGGAGGGGATATGTCGGGAATGGGGAATTAGGGATCGGGGGTCAGGGATCAGGGATCAGTGAGATTTAATAATTTACCCCTGATCCCCTTAAGAGCAACAACCAACACACAGAAGGGGAGAGAAAAATGTTATCGATACGTTTAGCAAGGCACGGCGCGAAGAAGCGGCCGTATTATCAAATCGTGGTGGCGGACAGCCGTTCGCCGCGCGACGGGCGTTTCATCGAAAAGGTCGGCACCTACAATCCGATGCTGCAGAAGGAAAACGCGCAGCGCGTGACGTTCAACGCCGAGCGCGTCAAGCATTGGCTTGGCGTCGGCGCCCAGCCGACCGATCGCGTCGCGAAGTTTTTGCACGCGGCCGGGCTTGGCCCGAAAGTGGAAATTCGCGAAACGCCGTCCAAGTCGGCGCCCCGCGCCAAGACGCAGGAACGCATGAAGGCGGAAGCCGCGGCGGCGGAAGCGGCGAAGGCCGCAGCGCAGGCTGAAAAAGCCGCGCCTGCCGAAGCTCCGGCAACAGCACCGGCGGAAGCCTAAGACGAAGGATGGTCAGGAGCGGCGGCGCAAGAGCGCGAACACGTGCGTCGTGCCGTCGACCTTTTGGATCCGCCGCAGGCCGGGTAGCGCGGCGGATTCGAACCACGGTTCCGCCAGCTTGAGGGCAAGAGGAATTTCCAGCTTGTGCGCGTTCCAGCCGAGCATGAGCCAGCCATCCGGTTTGATGACTGCGGCCATAGCCTCGAAAGCCCTGATTTGGGACTCGGCGTTGTCGACGCCGTAGCCGAAGACGCCGTTGCACAATACGGCGTCGAACGTGCCGGGAGCGAACAGCTTCGCAACATCCAGAAGGTCCGCGACGTGGTGCCGTCCCGCCAGTCCCCATTTCGCGACGGCGGGGTCAAAGTCGAGAGTCCGGCATGTGCCGCCGTTTTGCTCCAGCACGGCGTAATAACCGGCCGTGTAGCGGCGGCATCCCACCCACAACAGCTTTCCGCCCAAGGCGCTAAAGGCCGGAAGTATGTCGCGCTGAAGAATGATCCGGTCGGGCGATTCCACGATTCGCCGGTACACGAAAAGATCGATCCACCGGCGGATGCGCATAACGGCCCATGGGCGCAGGGGAGGGGGGATAAGGGCGAGAACGAGGCGTTTGGCCGGATGCATGCGGAAAATCATAGCAAAATAAGGCGGATCGCTCTATGGCGCTTTTCCGTGGAATTGAGTAGCTTTCGAAGCGATGAAAAAAGAAGCGAAAATACAGGTTGGAGCCATTCTTGGCGCGCACGGCGTGCAGGGCGAGGTGCGTTTGCGCAGCTTTACAACCGATCCCGAAGCCATTTTCGCCTTCAAAAAACTGTCCGGCGAAGACGGAAAGCAGGCGTTTGAGCCCAAACGCAAGGGCGCGATGAAGGGCGATTTCATCGTGTCGCTTAAGGGCGTGACGGACAGAAACGGGGCCGAAGCCTTGCGCGGCACGAAGCTGTTCGTGGCGCGTTCGGCGCTGCCGAAAGCAGGAAAGAACGAGTATTACGAAGCGGATCTGGCCGGTCTTGCCGCCAGGGGCGAAGACGGCAAAAGCTGCGGCACGGTTCTCGCGCTGCACGATTACGGCGCGGGCGCGTTTCTGGAAATCCAGCCTTTGAGCGGCGCGAGTTTTATGCTCCCGTTTACGGACGACTATGTGCCTGAAGTGGATCTTGCGGCAGGTTGCCTGACGGTTGTCGTGCCGGAAGGGTGGCTCGCGGCGGAAAAGCCGGAAGGAAAGAAAAAAGGCTGAAATTCCAGCAGGTAAAAACCTGGGAAACTGGCGGCTCAACAATCCGCTCTTTTAGGGCTTTAGTAATTATTAATTGTCATATTACGATTTGAATTATAGTTCTTCAACTGAGGAGGCTAAACCATGCGCATGCAATTTCCGCTTTTTTTCCTTGCCGTTGCGGCCTTTTTGCTTACGGCTTCCGCAGCCTCTGCTGTTTGTAATCCGCGCAGCACTCCCGGAGGATGTATCAACGCGGTCGACAAGAGCTGCGGCCAGCTCGGCGAAACAACGATGGATGGCGATCAAAAAAACCTCATTGCTTGCCTAAATAATGAATCGGGAATCCCCGTCTGGAAGGCTATGACGGCCGGCAATGCCGGGGCAAAGGCCGGATACTGCATGCAAGACTGGGGCGGAAAAAGCAATTATGGCTCTATCGCGCCCGCGTATTTCGATTCGACACCTGTCGCATGCGTGGGGGGAGACCCGGATCGCCACGCTGCTACTGTAGGAAGCGGTTGCCACGTTGGTTGCCAATGTCCGGCTGGCTGGTCTCTTGTTTGGACAGGAACTTGTGATTTTGGCTGGTGTTATGCGACCACCAGCACAGGGCAATTATATTTCTACGACTGCATTAAAAATTGAGCTTCGCAAAGCGGGGTCCGTTCTTTGACGGAGAATCCGGTTGCGGCATAATAAGCGTGCGTTAAACGTTAAAGATGGCCTATGAGTGGCAATAGGCCGGAAAAACACCCGCACCGCGAAAGAGGAAAAAATGACGATTAACAAGCATGCAAAACAGACCGGTCTCGTTGTTTTGGCGGCGCTGGCCATGTGGGGCGACTTTGCGTGGCTCGTGAGCGGCTACAACCGCCCTCTGGCGATTGCGGGCGCGGTTCTGTTCGTTGCGCTGGGCCTCTTCATACTGTTCATGGCGGGCAGGCTTTTCGTATTTCTTTTGAAAACCTGTCCGGCTCAACTGACGGCGGTGGGGGTGTGGATCATCGTGTCGATCCACGCGATCCTGTTGTCTGCGATTTTGGCCCATATGTGATGGCGATCAATTCCGCAACAAAGTGGCAAGCGCAGGTGCTGACCTTGTTCCCCGAAATGTTTCCGGGGCCGCTTGGCGCGAGTCTGCCGGGAAAAGCTCTGGCCGACGGTCTGTGGCGGCTCGATGTGCTCGATATCCGCGATTCCGCCACGGACAAGCACCGCACCGTCGACGACACGCCGTACGGCGGCGGCGCGGGCATGGTGATGCGGCCCGATGTGGTCGCGGCGGCGTTGCATGGGGCGGAGGAAAAGTTCGGCAAGGCGGCGCGCCGCATTTACCTTTCGCCGCGCGGGCGCGTTCTTGATCAGGCCTTGGTGCAGGAACTTGCGAACGGCGGGCCGGTCCTTCTTCTGTGCGGCCGTTACGAAGGCGTGGATCAGCGCGTGATCGACGCCGAGGCTCTGGAGGAAGTCAGCCTTGGCGATTTCGTGTTGGCGGGCGGCGAGGTGGCGGCCATGACGTTGCTCGAGGCCTGCGTCCGCCTGTTGCCCGGCGTGGTCGGCAATGCAGCGACAATGGACGAGGAGAGCTTTGCTTCCGGCTTGCTGGAATATCCCCACTACACCCGCCCGCCCGAATGGGCGGGCCGCAAGGTGCCGGACGTGCTGATTTCAGGCCATCATGAAAAGGTTAAAGCCTGGCGGCAGGTGGAATCCGGGGCCATCACCCGAAAACGCCGCCCGGATTTATGGAAAATCCATGAACAAAAGGCGAAAATTAAGGATGAGAAAGGTTGAGTTGCGGAAAAAACCCGTGTATAGCCTCGCCACTCAGGAGATAGAGACATGAACATTTTGCAAAAATTCGAACAGCAGCAGCTTGAAAAGCTCAACATCAAGGTTCCGGAATTCGCGCCGGGCGATACCGTGCGCGTCAACGTGAAGGTCATCGAAGGCACGCGCGAGCGCATTCAGGCCTACGAAGGCGTATGCATCGGGCGCAAGAACGCCGGGATCAATTCCGCCTTTACCGTGCGCAAGATCAGTTACGGCGAAGGCGTCGAGCGTATCTTCCCGCTCTACAGTCCGCGCCTCGATTCCATCGAGGTGGTGAGGCGCGGCGAAGTGCGCCGTGCGCGGCTCTATTACCTGCGCGGTCTGCGCGGTAAGAAGGCGCGCATCACCGAGCGCATGGATTACGCGGTCGCGGCTCCCGGCAAGGCTGACGAAGCCGAGAGCGCGTAAGACTCCGCCCTTCCGGCTCTTGAAACGACGCGGCAAGAGACGCATATCCCCGGCATCGCGCCAACATCAACGCCCACGCACTTGGAGCCTACCATGCCTGTTCAGGAAGCAAACGCACAGATGATCGACGAAGTCCACGCAACGAACCAGAAATGGCTGAAGGCTCTTCAGACTTCGCTTGACGCCGTTCTGGATTGCTATGCCAGCAAGGCGAAAGACGGCTTTGAAGCCGTTCTACTTCCGACCGTTCAGGGAACGGTGTGCGACACGCCCGAACTTCGCGGCGGCTATTTCAAGCACTTTCTCGAAAAGAAGCCGTTGGGTACGAACGACGAAGAGCGCATTCAGGTTTTGAGCGCAACGCCGGGTTCGCGCGCCGTGAACTACATGGGCCACTATACCTTTTCGTTGCAGGGCGCAGACGGCAAACGTAGCGATGTTCCGGCGCGTTTTACGTTCACTTATGTTGAGACGCCGCGCGGCTGGGTGATAGCGCACCACCATTCATCGGGAATGCCTGAAGGCAAGGCCGAGCCGAAAAAAGAGGAAAAAGCAGGTTCGTGCTGCTGCTGTTCGCACTAAAGAACGTCAAGTAATAATCAATTCAACAACGCCCTGTCTTTGAAATATTCGAAGGCGGGGCGTTTCTTTTTTGTGTCTTTGCAACCCGTATTATGCTTAACGGCGCGGACGCTTGTCCTTTCGTAAAGATTATGTAAAAGGGCGGGCGGCAAAACAGGGCCAAACCGCTTCAAAAGAGCCGTGCTGAAAGTAATTATTTTCAGCATTTCTCAAGCTTCGCCGCGCTATAATGCCGGGCGCGTTGAAAGCGATTGTTGGCCCGTTTTTTTGAAAAGAAATAAGGAGACCCCATATGCCCGAACAATTGAAAGAGATTTTTCCTCTTTTTCCCGAAGACATGCGCGACATGCTTGTTCAGGTCGCAACGGGGCATACTTCATATCTTAGATTTCAGGGCGATCAGGATGCAAATCTTTTTGTGCCTATGTCGGAAGGACAAAAACCAATGGGCCCGGCTCTCATTGGTTGTGCGGACTCCCGGATGGGAAAGTGGATAGTAGGAAGAAAAGGCGAGACGGCCCAAGTTCTGGAATGTAGGCTTGTTGGAGCAATAGGAACACATCCCGTCGATATTAATTCTTCCGAACCTCCGAAATTGATCCATGAGGTAAACATATTTGGAGAATTGGCCTCCCACTATGATAACGGCCTTGTGAATGCTGGTCATGATAAATGCGGCCATCATACCGTGGCCTATGTATATCATATGGTGCCTGGCGGAAAACAGAAGGTGTGGGATGACTTTGGCCCCGCTTTTGTTCAGCAAGCCGAAAACAGCAAGTATCTTGTCGATACCGTGATCAATAGGATTAATACTGTGGGACTGCGCCATTATCGCGATCTTGGGTTTGATCTTGGCCATGATCCTGAAAAGTTCGCAAAGGATCCCTATAAATTTACACTGGCCATGACAATTGAGCAGACTGAGTTCAACAGGGTCGCTTTGGAGATGACAAAAGAGGCATATGACAATAACCCAGCAATCAAAAACAAATTTGGAGTGATTGGTACTTTGGTTGTTGTTTTGGCTGATGCGGAAAAAGAAATTCGTGTCCATTCTTCCAAGGAAGGAATTTATTTTTCGATTCCTGCGCTTGATCATTCCCTTGTCCGTAAGGCGGAAGCCGAACGGGCAGGTCCACCAAACAGAGGGCATGGCGCAGGATGTACGTGTTGCCCTAAATAAGGGCAGCACCGGTTTGATGGTGGGCCTGTCTGCGCTTGCCTTTTGCAGGCAGAAGACGATCGTATTTACGTTGAGGAAGGAAACAGCATGGTCGTACGAAAACAGGATTTTGCGCCGGATCATGAGAGCCAGGCGAAACCGGAGCCGGAAGGCGTGCAGCCAGAGGTGCGGGAGATTATAAGACGTTATCAAAAAGAACGTCAGTACAAGCATGCACATCATGACGGCCCGCGCATGGCGTAAGAAGCTGGTTGCAGTTCTTTTTCCGGAGCCTTTCCCGATTGCGAAAATCGGGAAGGGCTTTTTTTATTTGCGGCACATAACGCGAAACGTCCGCAAATCAAAAAATCGCTACGACTTTACCCGCTCGCTCGCTGATTTCAGCTGACCGCAGGCGGCCATGATGTCGCGGCCGCGGGGCGTGCGGACGGGGCTGACGTAGCCCGCCCGGTTCCCGATGTCGCCGAATTTCCTGACCGTATCCTCATCGGAGCCTTC
>JAQUPC010000041.1 GCA_028716765.1 Alphaproteobacteria bacterium
CGATCCACGGCGACTTGTTTCGCGACAACGCGCTGTTCGATCCGGAAGGCCGTCTCGCGGCGGTTATCGACTGGGGCTTCTGCGCCAGCGGCTTTCCCATGATTTTCGATCTTGCCATCGCCGCCAATGACTGGTGCCTTGCGGAAAGCTCCGGCGAACTTGCTCCTGATAAGATGGAGGCGTTGCTGCGCGGCCGCTGCGCCATCGCGCCGCTGACGGAAACGGAACGCGAATCATGGCCGCTGGCGTTGCGCTAGGCGGCTTTGCGCTTCTGGCTGTCGCGCCTGCACGATCCCCATTTTCAGCGCAGTCCGGACGGCAAGAAGTATGATCCGTTCGCCTTTCGGGACATCCTGCGCGCGCGGCAAAAATTGGCGGTGGCGTTCTGAGAAAAAGCCGTTATGCATAAAGGCATGAAGAAAACGGCGGCCATGATCGGAAAAGCCTCGGTGTGCCATCAGGCGGGGCAGTTTGCGAAAGCCGAACGGCTTTATCGCGATATTCTCAAGCTTGACGGGCGTCATGCCGACGCGCTGCGCCAACTGGGCCTTTTGTATCTCCATCTCAACCAGCCGGAACGCGCGGAGGAATATCTCGAACGCGCGCAACGCGTGCAGCCGGACAATCCTGAAATACTCGTTGGCCTTGGCGTGGCCTATCGCAATCAGGGCAAGAAAGACGAGGCCATGCGCTGGCACGTGCAGGCCCAGCGCGCCAGGCCGGACGATCCCCTCATTTATAACAACATCGGCGGCCTGTATTACGAGCGCGGCAACTGGCACGACGCAATTCAGAATTTCACGCAGGCCTTGCGCCTTCAGCCCGCCTATGCCGAGGCGCACTACAATCTCGGCAACGTGTTTCGCAAGCAGGGCAGGATCGGCGACGCGATAGCCTGTTACGGGCAAGCTATACGTTCGTGCCCGGATTATCCCGAAGCGCTTCTCGATCTCGGCGTTGCGTTGTTTGAACAAGGACGGTTGAACGAAGCCGGGCTGTGTTATCAGCAGATTTTGCGCTTTCATCCCGATCATCCTTTGGCGCTGAACAATCTCGGCAACGTGTTCCGCCAAACCGGCAAGCCCGCCGAAGCCATCGGTCTTTACGAAAAGGCTCTGCGCCTGAAACCTGATTATGCCGAAGCTTATGTCAATTACGGAACAACGCTTCGCGATCAGGGGAAGCTGGATGAAGCGAAGGAGCGGTTTGAACAGGCCTTGCGTCTGAGGCCGGATTATGTGGGCGCGCTCGTCAGCCTCGGCACGATAGAACAGGATTTTGGCAAGCCCGGCGAGGCGGTTGCTTGTTATGAGCGGGCCTTGCAATTGGATCCGGATTCGCTCGATGCCGGGTGGAACGTTTCGCTGGCCTTGCTGGCGCTCGGCCGTTTCAGGGAAGGCTGGGCGCATTATGAAAAAGGCCTCGGCAGATCGGGTTTGCGCGGGCCGTTTGTGCACCGCGCGAAACGTTGGGACGGCGGCGCGTTTCCCGGCAAGCGTTTGCTGATCTGGAGTGAGCAGGGCCTCGGCGATTCATTGCAATTCGTGCGCTACGCCGCCATGTGCAAGGCGCAGGGGGGCGAGGTCATCGTGCAATGCCCGCCGCCGCTTGTGAGCCTGTTCAGGAATTGCCCGTTCATCGACAACGTTATTACGCTAAGCAACGAAAACGATTTTGATGCGCAGATCAGCATGATGAGCCTGCCGAAGGTTTTCGACACGGACCTCGATACCATACCCGCCGGTGTGCCCTATCTCTTCGTTGACGAAGACAGCCGCCGCAAATGGATGTCCCGCTTCGCGGACGCCCGTGGTTTAAAGGTTGGTCTGGTCTGGGCGGGGCAATCGCGCGAAGGCCTGATCAACGCGCAGATTATCGACAAGCGGCGCAGCCTTCATCTTCGCGAACTTCTGCCGTTTTTCGATGCCGGGGGCGTAAATTTTTACAATCTTCAGATGGGCAAGCCGTCGGCCCAGATCGACGAACTCGGTTTGCGCGGCAAGCTTATCGATTATACGGCAGACATTACGGACTTTGCCGATACGGCGGCGATTATCGAAAACCTCGATCTGGTCATCTCCGTTGATACGTCCGTCGTGCATCTCGCGGGAGGGCTTGGCAAACCCGTTTGGGTGCTTTCGCGGCGCGATGCATGCTGGCGCTGGCTGCAGAACCGCGAGGACAGCCCGTGGTATCCCTCCGCCCGCATTTTCGGGCAACAGGAGCCGGGCGAGTGGGGGCCGGTGATTGAGAGGGTGCGAGATGCCCTTGAACGTGTGGCCGCGAAACATTGAAAAGCCAGTGAAGACTTCCACTCGCCTCATTTAAAGGGCTGCGCTACGCGCCGGAGGCCCGCCTGATATTCGGGCGCGACGCGGTTGAACAGAGATTCCTCGATGCCGCGATAACGAACGTTGCGCACGCCTTGGCTCAACATATCGGCTAGAGCATTTTCGCCGCGCAAAACAGAGAACTGGTTTGGCATGGTCGCAATGGGGCCCGCAAGCGGAACCTCGCGCAGGACACCGGGATTATCGCGTATGAAGTCGGCGGCGCTGAAAGTATCGTTGATCACGACATCGGCCTTACGATAGATTACATCAAGCATGACTTGCTTGGGGTCGGCTGAGTTTGGCAGCTGGTGCAATTTGATTTTAGGGAACATTTGCGCGGCGATATCAAGCGATATGTCGCCATCCATGACGGCCATCGTGACATCGGGGCTGTTGACCTTTTCAAAAGCGTTATCGAACCGCCTGTCATCCGCGCGCGCATACAGATGAAACGTCTCAAACATCATCGGCTCGACGTAGTGAAGGTAAAGAGCCGCCGAGGTCAGGAAAGGGCCGTCATCGCAAATAGCGTCCGCCTTGCCGCTTTTAAGGGTTTCAACCTGCTGACCCTGTAAAATTTCAACCCATACTGCTCGGAGGCCGAGGCTTTCCGCCACCGCCGCGCAATATTCGATCTCAAAACCGCCGAGTTTCCCTGTGTTGGGGTCACGCGTGACGAACGGCGTCCAGAGAAAATACCCGAAGCGCAGCGTGCGGGTGCGCACCACGCGCTCGTAAACGGATTCCCGTGTGTTTTGGCTGGCCTGCGGCGGCAGGAATACGGCAAACCAGAACGCCGCGCAGGCGACGATGAGAGAAATAAAAACGATCCATTTTTGCATTGTCATAAATCTTATCGATGAGAATTTGTCTGCGCTTGCTTTGGCTGAACCGTTTCTCCCGGTTCCTTGGGTGACAAACCGTTTTCGCGCAGTAGTTTATTAACAAAACTATTATCGTTTTCTGCATCCCATAAAATTTCAAGAAGATCGCGTTTTTGGTATATGCCAACGGCGCCTTCAGCTTTAAAAATCTCCGTCGCCGCCGTAACCAAAAGAGGTCTTTTGATTGCGCCGTTGCGGCTTTGGGCAAGCCACAAAGTTTTCAGATAAGCAGCAACTTCGTCGCCGCGCGTCTTCCATCGCAACGTTCTGTCGAGAATGACGATGTCGATATCCTGATTTTCTTTTAAAAGCCGGATTGCTTCCCATGTTGCCTGGGCGTAGAGCAGAATATTTTCCCCGCAGGGTTCGAGGGTCAAACCGTATTCCATGCGCGTTTCAGGGACATCTTCGACAATAAGAATCTTCGCCACCGTAATTCTCCTTTCAAAAATAAATGAACGATACCCCAGTTAACCGACAGGGAGCGGCAGAAACAACATATATATTTACTTTCACTACACAATATGCGCAGTATAGGCAGTTTCCGGGAGGAGGAACTGCCTAAAATGATCACGATCAGCCAGATACGCGCGGCGCGGGCGCTTTTGAACTGGACGCAAGGCGATCTTGCGAAAAAATGCGGGCTCTCGCTGCGCGCGCTCAACAGCATCGAGCGCGGGCTTGCGTTGCCGCGTCTCGACAACCTGCGGTCGATTCAGGAAACGTTCGAAAGAGCGGATATCGAGTTTCAGGAATTCGACGGCGTGCGGCGGCGCACCGAACGGCTGGAAATTCTCAAGTTCGAAGGGGTGCATTGCATGGAACAACATCTTGTCGATGTCGTTCAAAGCATGCAGGCGCCCGGCGAGGTGTTGATGAGCCTCGGCAGCGAAAAGAAGTTTACGGGCCTTCGCGCAAAAACGCTTGACGATTATTTCGCGCATCTGGCGCGCCACGGCATTACGGAACGCGGGTTGGTTGCAAACGGCGAAACCTTCGTCGTCGGCCGCCCTTCGGCTTATCGCTGGTTGTCGCCCGAGGCTTTCAGCCAGGTCGCCTACGTTGTCTACAGCGACACGGTTATTTTCCTCATTCCCAAGAAACCGCTTCGCACTATACTTATCCGTAGTCCGTCGATGGCCGAGATGTTCCGCCGCCAGTTCGAGTTCAATTGGAAAACGGCGGAAACCCCGTGGTTTGCGAAACGTTATAAGGAAGGCGATCCAAAAGAGCCGTGGTCGTCAACAAAGGCGGCAGGGGCGCGGGAATGGATTGCCAGCAGCAGGCGATTTGCGGACAACACCGAAGGACGTTAAGAGGCTAGGCTGCCCGGAACTTATGCGCCGGATAGGTGCCCATGACCTTGATTTCGTGGGCGAAGAAGGCGAGTTCTTCCATGGCCAATTTCAGAGGCGTTTCCTCGGGGTGGCCCTCGACATCAAGATAAAACTGCGCCGCCGTGAACTTGCCGTCCACGAGATAGCTTTCCAGTTTGGTGATGTTGATGCCGTTGGTGGCAAAACCGCCCAGCGCCTTGTAGAGAGCGGCCGGAACGCTGCGCACGCGGAAGACCATAGTCGTGATGCAGGGCTGCGCGCCTGGCCCCGGCGTTTGCGCCTTCTTCGCCATAATAAGAAAGCGCGTGGTGTTGTTGCGCTGGTCGGCGATGTCTTCCGCGAGGCTTTGCAGATTATGCAGTTTTCCTGCCAGCGACGAGGCAATGGCGGCGATCGTTGTGTCGCCGGATTTCGCCACGAGTTCGGCCGCCAGCGCGTTGTCGGCGTTGACAATCGGCGTGATGTTGCGGGCGCGCAGCCATTTGCGGCATTGCGCCAGCGATTGCACGTGCGCGTGCGCCTGCCGGATTGTCTCCAGCCGCGCGCCGGGAAGGGCGAGAAGATGATGAATGACGGGCTGGTAATGCTCGCCGATGATATGCAGCCCGCCTTCAGGCAGAAGGCGGTGCATATCGGCGACGCGTCCCGCCACCGAGTTCTCGATCGGCAACATGGCGAATTCCGCGCGGCCTTCGTGCACGGCGGCGAAAACGTCCTCAAAAGACAGGCAGGGCACGGTCGCGAAATCGGGCGCTGCGGCCTGACAGGCGAGGTCGGAATAGGCGCCCGGAGCGCCCTGAAAAGCGATGCGTTTCGTCATGCCGACTGGGTGCTCTATTTCGCGCGTTTCGTCAAGACGGGATGGCGAAAAAAACGCGCTTTTCCGGCCTTTTCTTCCCCGGACGGCGGCGCTAGTCTTCCTTCCGAAACCGGAGAGAAGCCTTTATGCCCAATGAAACCTGTCCTCGCGAGCTTATAGACTTTGCCCGTCAATTAGCCGAGGCAAGCGGCGAGATTATCCGCCCCGCATTCCGCGCGTCCTTTGCCATGGAAGGCAAGGCCGATCATTCGCCTGTCACGGAAATCGATCGCAAGGCGGAAGAAGCCTTGCGGCGGATTCTGGCGGACAGATATCCCGATCACGGAATCTGGGGCGAGGAATACGGGAAAAGCAATATCGACGCCGAGTATGTCTGGGTGCTCGACCCCATCGACGGCACGCGCGCGTTTATTGTCGGCAAGCCCGTCTTCGGCACGTTGATCGCCCTTTTGCACAAGGGTGTTCCCATTTTAGGCGTGATCGATCAGCCCGTTTCGCGCGAGCGCTGGATTGGGGCCAAGGGGCATGCGACGTTATACAACGGCCAGCCCTGCCGGACGCGTTCCTGCGCCGCGTTGGGCGATGCCGTGGCGATCATTACGCCAAACCTGCTTCTTGAAACCCCTAATGCCGGATTGCCGGATTACTTGCGGCCCTTTCAACTTGTTGCGCAAGCCTGCAAAACCTACAGCACCGCAGGCGGCGATTGCTACGGCCACGGGCTTCTTGCTTCCGGTCATTGCGACCTTATCATTGAAGACGATTACAAGCTGCACGATTATGCCGCGCTGGTGCCTATTATCGAAGGGGCGGGCGGTATGATCACGGATTGGGAGGGACGGCCTCTCCGGCCTTCGCTGGGCGAAACCGTTACCGTCATGGCCGCCGGGGACCTTCGCGCCGGACGCGCGGTTCTTAGCCTGTTGCGGCCCGCCCCATGATCCGTCTTGCCTCGATATTAGGATTGCTCGGCCTTGCGGCGGCCACGGCGGTTATTGTCTGGAGCGGCTATGAACAGGTGTTGCACGCGCTTGGGCAGGCCGGGTGGGGTATCGTCTGGACAAGCCTGTTCCATCTTGTGCCGATGTTGTTTTGCATTGTGGGCTGGCAGGCTTTGCTGCCGGGCCGCAAACGGCCGGGGCTGGGCTTTTTCTTTTATGTCCTGTGGCTGCGCGCGGCCGTCAACAACCTGATGCCTGTGGCGCGGATCGGCGGCGAGATATTGTCCGTGCGCGTCATGATGAAGCACGGCATGCGCAAATCGCCCGCCGTGGCCAGCACGGTCGTGGAGACGACGCTCTCCGTCATCGGGCAGTTTCTTTTTGTCCTGATCGGCGCCGGGATGTTCGTCGTAGAGGTGAGCGATCATAACACGGCGCAAAAGCTTTTGTGGGGCATTGTCATGTCGTTGCCCGTGATCGGCGCGTTGTTGCTCGTCCAGCGCGCGGGTTTTTTCGGTATGATGACGAAGCTTTTTACCCTCATGTTTCGCGACAAGTGGAAAAACTTCGCGGGCAACGCGGCGCGTCTGGATCGCGCCGTTCACACGATGTACCGGCGGCAAGGCCGTGCGTTGTTCTGCGGCGTCATGCAATTCCTGTCGTGGGTGGCGTGCAGCGTCGAGATTTGGCTGGCGCTCTATTTTCTGGGTCATCCGCTCCCTATGATCGAATGCGTAATGATTGAGGCGCTTATTCAGGCGGCCGGCAGCGCGGCATTCATCGTGCCGGGGGCGCTGGGCGTGCAGGAGGCCGGGTTTATCCTGTTCGGCAACCTGCTTGGCCTGACGCCGGAAATCGCGGCGGCGCTCGCCGTTATCCGCCGCTGCCGCGATTTGCTGCTCTATGTGCCGGGGCTCGTCGTCTGGCAGGTGCAGGAAGGGCGCTGGTTCGTCCAGAAGCATCGGCATAAAAGATAAACTCGCGAAAGCGCCGCTTCTTCCTGGCTGGACAAGAAAGCGATATACTGCCGTGGGTTATTGAACGGAGGGAAAGCCGTGGGCAAGACCATTTTTCAAGGCCGCGCGTTCGTTTCGATGTTGATGGCGCTTGGCATTGTCATCGTGACCGTCAGCGGCGTGGCTCTTTACGTGGCGCCCCGCGGGTGGGCGGCGCAAGCGCAGGATTGGCGTTTTCTTTTTCTCGGCAAAAGAGACTGGATTAACCTCCACATCGTCTTTGGCCTTTTGTTTCCGTTGGCCGCCGGCGTGCACGTTTGGCTCAACCGCAAGCCCCTTGCCGGGTATCTTCGCAGCCGTTTGCGGGGACAGATCGTTTTGGATTGGCTTTGCCGCTTGCGGCTCGAACTTCTCGCGGCGCTGATCGTATGCCTGTTTCTCGGCGCTGCCGTTCTGCGGTCATTTCCTCCGGCGACGACGCTGCTTGAATGGCGCGCGGTTATTGCCGAGTTCCGGTTGCAGGACGGCATGGCGGGGCCGGGCCAAGGACGTGGCAGGCCGCCACAGCAACCGTAGGTGGCGGCGACGTTATCTGGCGGATGCCAGAAATGACGCGATCGATTTAGAAACGTCTTCAGGTTTCGTAAAATCCACGCGCGGATGGCGGAACGGCACCCACTGAAAGCGCGCGTACCACAGTTTGCCGGGATGCGGCGGCTGGCTGTAATCATATGTGGCCAATGGGCGGTAGCATTCGTGTTCGGTTTCAACGTAATTTAAATTAAGCTTTTCAGAGGCATATATGGTTAATGCCGCTCGTTTTCTTGCCTGTTCTTCGGGGGTGAGGGCAAGCGTTTGCTCCGATCCGTTCGGGAAAGGAAATTCCTGTGAACGGGCTTTTCTTCCCGAGAAATTGTATTCCGCGAATTCCAGAACATTCATATGAGAGGCAAACACGCTTCCCACCGCATTCAAGCCGTCATGATCCGCATGGCCGCCTTCATAAGCGGGAACCCAAAGCTGATCGATGTCATGTTCTTCGATGGCTCCGGCAACTTCGGCATAAACATCCGGCAGATTGCGCCACAAATGCCGGGCCGGACGCGAAGCGCAGCCGGCAATCGTAATGCCAAGAAATTCCGTTGCCTTTTCCGCCTCGGTACGGCGGCGGGACACGTGTTTATCGTAATTATGCCGTTGCCAAGGCCACAGGGTGTCGCGCGCAATGCAGCCGTTCGTCAAATTAAGAACGAAGAATTTTGCTCCCTGCCGTTGGGCGCGTCCAATGGCGGCGGCGCAGGCGACAATTTCGTCGTCGGGATGTGCGGCGAGAATGAGTGTACGCGTGCCGAACATGTCATAGAGCCTTGTGGTTTGCGGCTTTTTTCCACACGGCGAAAAAATCTCCCGCCAGAACGTCGCCCCAGCTTACGATATGGTTTTGGCTATAATCGGCTGCCGCGGCGCGCATCTTTTCCCTCAGGGCGGCGTCCGTTGCGATCGTCCACAGCGCTTCTGTCCAAGGGTCCACGCCGCTTTTGACCGTACGCATAACCGTCTTGCGGCCATATAAATCCGCTACGCCGCTTTTTTCGGATACAAGCACCGGGCAACCGCACGCCAGCGCTTCTTCTCCCGCCTGGCTGCGAATTTCGACCTCCGAAGGCAGGGCGAATACATCGACGCTGGCGTAAAGCCGCGCGAGATCGGACGGCGGAACAAATCCCGGCGTGGTGGCGTGATCGCCAAGACGGTTTTCGATATCCTCAACGGCAGGGCCGACTCCCGCCGTGATCAGGTGAAGAGGAAGCCCTTCGCCGATCAACTTTTCCATCGCTTCGATCAAGGTGTAGATATTCTTGCCCGCGTCGACGCGCCCGACAAAAAGAACGATAAAGCGGCCCGGCGGGATGTTGTAATCGCTTTCAATCCCGGCACGGTTGCGGCGCTGCGGCCCGAACATGTCCCGGTCGACGCCAAGGCGCAATAGTTGCACGCGGTCTTCGCCGAGAACGCTTGCGGCCAGAGCGCAGTCTTCAACCCTTGTGGCCAGCGCGTAACGGCATGCCCCGAGATGTTTTTTCAATCGCTCTTTCATCTTGCAGCCTTGCCGTTCAGGAAGCCTCAAAACATCGGCAAGAAAGCGCCCAAGCCATTTCTTGCCAAAAAGGCTTTCGATCGTCTGCCGCGTGAACAATTGCGCATAGGAAGGCGTATCCGTATGAAACGAGGTCACAAGAGGAATGCCGTAACGGCGGCTTATGCGTTCGGCCGTGCGGGCAAAGGCGAAGAAGCCGTCCGTCGTATGAATGACGTCGAAGTTTTTCAGTTCGTGCGCCAGACGGAAATGATAGGGCGCAAGGTCGGTGTGGTCCGGCACATAGGGAAGAAATTTCAGTCGCGCGGTGCTGAACACCGGCGGAAGCTGGCGGACCTTCGTATGCGGGCCAAGGACTTCCGTCATTTCCGGCCCGGAAAAATAGACCGTAAGATCAAGCGGCAAAGCGGACGCGGCTGCCGCTGCGGCAAGCCGTTCCCAGCCTTTGACGTGTCCGCCTGATTTCGCCGAGCGGGGAAGGTCGATGAGGGCGGCTACCCGGAGATGATTCGCGTCGTTCATGGGGCGGGTTTCGTGCTTCGCTTTCTTTAAGGCCGGGTGTAAGAATAACAGGAATAAAGAGCCCCCGCCTGAAGGCAATTTTCCATGACCTTACCGCCGATACAAGCCGGAATTCGGTTTTTTCTTCCTGCACTGGTTTTGACGGCCTTTTTGCTCCTAGGCGAGGCAAAGGCGGCGACGCTTCCCACAAAAGAGCCGAAGGACAAGTCTGAAACCGAGGAAGTCCTGTCGCTGGACGACCTGTTAAGCGGCACGCTCGATCTCTTGCCGACGATCGCTCCGAAAGACACGCCTCCCGTTAAAGGCGATCCGGCTAAAACGCCAGCCGGCGAAAAGAGCGATAAAGGAGAATCTTCGAAAGAGCCCGCCGATGTACCGGTGACAAAAACGCTGGAAAAAACCCCTGCAGTTCCCGAAGCGGCGAAAAACGCTCCTTACCGCGTTTATCCTTCGCCCTATGTGCCTGACGAAATGCCCGTTTCTGCTCCGCTGCCCGGGGATGCCCTGCCTGAGGGAATGGTTTGGGACAAGCAACCCTCCGCGCAAACTTTTGATGTGCTGTCCGATGTGAAGACGGCGGATCTTCCTCCGCGGGCCGGGCCAGCCACCGCGCCTGTCGCGGGCATGAGCCGCCAATATTTTCCGATCCTTCCGCTAAGCGCCTCGCAGGACGCCGCGCCGCAATTGCTTCCGTTATTCAGCAATCGCGATCTGGGGGAAGATCATAGTGTCGTGACCCGGGCTATTGTTTTTATTCATGATCTGGCGCGCAACGCCAACGAAGGGCTGGCGATGATGACGACCCTGGCGGGAGCCGACAACGGAACGGCGATGATTCTGGCGCCGCAATTTCCGATAGAAGTCGACATTGCGCGTTTTGCGCCGTATCTGCCCGATGAAGGGCGCAACGTAGCGCGCTGGCCCGTGGGACGCAGCAGCGGGTGGCAGTCGGGGGAGGATTCGCTGGCGCGCGCGCCGCAGAAAGGGATCAGTTCGTTCACGGCTATGGATCTGCTGCTTCTTTATCTGGCCGACCGGAGAATGTTCCCGGGATTGCAGCAAATTGTCGTGGCGGGGCACGGGACAGGCGCGGATTTCGTGCAGCGCTACGCCGCGATCGGTCAGGCTCCCGATATTCTGGAAAAGCAATTCCTGCCGCTGCGGTTTCTCGCGGCGAACGCTTCTTCCTATCTTTACTTCACAGGCGTGCGTCCTGCGTCGAACGGCGGTCCGAGCTTCGCCATGCCCGATGCCGCCAAATGCAGCGGCGTGAACGGCTATCCCTACGGCCTTCACGGTCTGAATCCCTATGCGCGCCGCAGCGGAGGAAACGCCATACGGTTAAGCTATCCCGGGCGGCAAGTCATGTTTCTTATCAGCGAGAAAATAACGGCGGACCCTTATCTCGATACCGATTGCGCCGCCCTGGCGCAGGGCAAAGACAGGCTCATGCGCGGAAGGAATTACGAGCGCTATTTGACGATGAGTTTCGGCGAGTCCGCGCGGGAATCGCAAAGCTTTATTATGGTGCGGGGAGCCGGGTACGATCCCGTGGCGCTTTTCGGTTCCTACTGCGGGCTGGCGATGTTGTTCGGGGACGGCAGTTGCAAGACCGAAGAGAAAAAGAACAGCAAGAACCCGGGAATGTATTAGGGGCCGTTGCCGAGGAATGAGGCCACGACATCGATTTGCTTCTTTTTCAGCAACGTGAGCGGATGCCCGGCATTACGAAACGTAACAAGCTTCGCTCCGGGGCCGCGTTGCGTCATTTCCCCGGCGATGTCTTCGCTTAAAACGTCCGAATCTTCGCCGCGCAACACCAAAACCGGGCACTTGATCTTGTCATAGTATTCCCAAAGGTCGAAATCGTGATCGATGGCGATAAAAGGCTCCGCAATGGCCGGATCGTAGGCAAGGACATAGCCTTTCCCGGACAGACGCCGCGTGCTGCTCCCGGCCAGAAACCGCCATTCCTTGTCGCTGATTTTGCCGGCCGTTGTGTAGTTGTCGCGCATGTAGAGTTCCACCGCGCGCAGGCCGGGAAAAACAGGCGTCTTGCCGACATAGTCTTTAATGGGCTGCATCGACGTCATTGAAATAAAAGGCCCGATATCATTCAGGACCAGCCTGCGGATAGGCGACTCTTCCCGTGCCGCCAAAAGCATACCCATGATGCCGCCCATCGATGTGCCGACCCAGTCAACTTTCGGGGCTTTGATGTGCTTAAGCAGGACCGACATATCGTCGAGATAATAAGGGAGGCTGTAGAGGGCGGGATCTTTTTTCAGCCACTCACTTTTCAGCCATTCGCTCTCGCCTCGTCCGGCGATGTCGGGGCAATAGACGCGGCGGTTATTGCACAAAGCTTCCGCAAGCGGGCCAAAGGATCGCGCGTTGGCCGTAAGGCCGTGAACGCACACCACGGGCACGCCGCCGGCCTTGTTTTCCCACACGCCGCATGCCATCCGATAGGAACCGAACGGGTTCCGGCATTCAAGATATATGGTTTCCATAACGGAGTAAGCATCCCATGTAGTTTATTGAAATGCCACAGAAAAAAACGAACCCTTTCCGGATGGTTAAGAATCGGGATGAATCGCCGGGGGCTGAAAAAGAGGCGCCAAACCGCTATGGGACGGCCTTAAGATGATGCTAAGGTTTTTCTGTTAAATCAGCGTGTTTTCCGATTTCTGGACCGTCATGCCCGCTTCCTTGCCTAAACTCGTTTTGATCGTTGAGGACAATGACCTCAACATGAAGCTGTTCCGCGATCTTATCGAGGCGCACGGCTATCGCACCGTCCATACCCGCGACGGCATGGAAGTGCTTGAACTGGCCCGCGAGCGCAAGCCTGACCTTATCATCATGGACATCCAGTTGCCGGAGGTCTCCGGCCTCGAGGTCACGCGCTGGCTGAAAGCCGATGCCGAACTCAAGTATATTCCGGTCATCGCCGTTACGGCTTTTGCGATGAAGGGCGATGAGGAAAAAATCAGGGCGGGAGGTTGCGAGGCCTATTTGTCCAAGCCAATCGCGGTGAACGAGTTTGTCGCCACCATCAAGAGTTTTCTTGATCCGGGCAAGGCTTCGTAAGGCGGAACAGGCATGTCGGCACGCATCCTCGTCGTTGATGACAATCCACTGAACGTCAAGCTTTTGGCCGCCAAGCTGGCGAAGGACTATTATGCCGTCATGACCGCCGAGGACGGAGCCGGCGCGTTGCGAAAAGCCGTGTCCGATCAGCCGGATATTATCCTGCTCGACGTCATGATGCCGGAAATCGACGGCTTCGAGGTATGCCAACGCCTGAAGGCGGATCCCGTCACACGGCACATTCCCGTTGTGATGGTCACGGCTTTGTCCGACACGGCGGACAGGGTGCGCGGGCTCGAGGCCGGCGCCGACGATTTCCTAACCAAACCCATCAACGACGTCGCGCTTATGGCGCGGGTTCGTTCGTTGTTGCGGTTGAAAAGAATTATGGACGAATGGCGCCTGCGCGAGGCGACGGCGGCTCAATTCGCCATTCCCGCCGCGCAGGAGGAAAATCCCGGCGATGCCGCGGGCGGGCGCGTTCTTCTTTTGGAAGACAACGTAAACGAACGCAGGCGGATAGAAGAAATCTTAAGCCCCGTCGTTTCGAGCGTAACGACCGTCGCCACGGTTGGCGAGGCGCTGGCAGAAGTGCAGGACGGCACCTACGACCTTGTGATGGCCAGTCTCGATTTGTCCCACGAAGATGGCTTGTTGCTATGCGGGCAAATGCGGGCGCAAGATGTCACGCGGACTTTGCCCATTTTGTTGATGGCGAACAACAACGAGATTGACGTGGTCGCCAGGGGGCTTGATCTTGGCGCGAACGATTATCTTTTGCGGCCATTGGAAGGCAGCGAACTGGTGGCCCGCACGCGCACCCAGTTGAAGCAAAAGCGCCATTACGATCAGTTTCGCAAAAACTACGAGCAAAGCCTTGCCCTGGCGCTTGTCGATCCGCTTACGGGGGCGTTTAACCGCCGCTATCTCGACATTCATTTGCCGCGGCTGATCGCGCGCTGTCACGCAGCGCAAAAACCTGTTTCGGTTCTTTATCTGGATCTCGATCATTTCAAGCAAATCAACGATGCACACGGGCACCCGGCCGGGGACGCGGTGCTGAAGGAAATCGTCAACAGGGTAAGCTTTAACCTCCGGCCGCAAGACCTCGTCGTGCGGTTGGGCGGCGAGGAATTCGCCGCCATTTTGCCCGAGATCGAGCGGAAAAAGGCGCTTGAAGTCGGCGAACGCTTGCGGGCGGCCGTTGCCGCGGCGCCATGCCAGACTTCTGCGGACGTTTGCCTGCCTATAACGATCAGCATCGGGGTGGCTTCGCTGGAGCCAAAGGGGAGCGATACGCCCGAAAGCCTGTTGGGGCGCGCCGACGAGGCGCTCTACCGCGCCAAGCAAACCGGACGTAACAAAGTCGTTGGCGAAAGTGAAGAATAAACCGGACAAGAAATGGCCGTTCATTGCCTGCGGGAGTTCAGCCGCCGCCGCAATCATCTTGCTGCTTGCCGCCGGCGCTCAGGCAAAGTCGGGTGATATGTTCACCGATCAAGGCATGGGGCCGTATAACCGCCCGCCCGTGCCGAGCGACAGGTACGTCGGCCCTGACCTGTTTCCGCCCGCGCCGGTGTTTATCGATCCTAAGGCGGATATGTTCAGGCGATTGCGTGCGCCTTATGATTTCGGGCGCTCCGATATGTTCGTAACGCACCCCGGTCCGGTTCCCTATTATCCGATATTTCAGTATCCTGAACCCAAAAGAAACCCGTAATTAACCTGTTATTTTCTGTCCGGATTCGCTATCACTCGCCCCCATGACCGATCATACTCTTAGAGAGGCCGTTCCGCGCCGCCGGACGTTCGCGATCATCGCGCACCCGGACGCAGGCAAGACCACGCTCACCGAAAAGCTGTTGCTGTTCGGCGGCGCGATCCAGATGGCCGGCGCCGTCAAGGCGCGCGGCGAGCAGCGGCGCGCGCGCTCGGACTGGATGAAGGTGGAGCGTGAGCGCGGCATTTCCGTCACCGCTTCGGTGATGAGCTTCGATTACGCGGAGCGCAGCTTTAATCTTGTGGACACGCCCGGCCACGAGGATTTCTCCGAAGATACCTATCGCACGCTCACGGCGGTCGACAGCGCCGTGATGGTCATCGATGCCGCCAAGGGCATCGAAAGCCAGACGCGCAAGCTGTTCGAGGTTTGCCGCCTGCGCGACGTGCCGATTGTAACGTTCATCAACAAGATGGACCGCGAGGCGCGCGATCCGTTCGATCTGCTTAGCGAGATCGAGCAAACGCTGGCGCTCGACGTGACGCCCGCAAGCTGGCCTATCGGCATGGGCCGCGATTTCAAGGGTTGCTATGACCTCTTGCGCGACCGCCTGATTCTTATGGACCGCACGCACGGCGACCGCGTGGACGAAGGCGTTGCTTGCGAAGGGCTAAACGATCCGAAACTGGACGAACTGCTGGGAGAGGATTTCGCCGCCAAGCTGCGCGAGGACGTCGAACTTGTGCGCGGTTTGTGCAAGCCGTTCGATCTTAAGTCCTACCGCGAAGGGCATCTGACGCCCGTTTATTTTGGCAGCGCCATCAACAATTTCGGCGTTCGCGAATTGTTGCTGGGGCTGGCCGAACATGCGCCTTCGCCCCGTCCGCAAAAAGCCGATATGCGAACGGTCGATCCGATGGAAGAAAAAGTATCGGGATTCGTGTTCAAGGTTCAGGCCAACATGGACCCCAACCACCGGGACCGGATCGCGTTTGTGCGTTTGTGTTCGGGGCATTTCCGCCGCGGCATGAAGCTGTTTCATGTGCGCAGCGGCAAGATGATGGCCGTCAACAACGCGGTGCTGTTTCTGGCGCGCGACCGTGAATTGGCCGAGGACGCGTTTGCGGGCGATATCATGGGCATTCCGAACCACGGCACGCTCAGGATCGGCGATACGCTGACGGAAGGCGAAATCCTGAACTTCGTCGGCGTGCCGAGCTTTGCGCCCGAACTGTTGCAACGGGTGAACATTGGCGACCCTATGAAGGCGAAGCATATGCGCCGCGCGCTGGAGCATTTCGCCGAGGAGGGCGCCAGCCAGGTGTTCAAGCCGTTGACCGGCGCGGAATGGGTTGTCGGCGTCGTCGGCCAGCTGCAGTTCGAGATTTTAGCGGCGCGAATGGAAGCCGAATACGGCCTTCCGGCGCGGTTCGAGGGGGCCGGCGTCGAAGCGGCGCGGTGGATCGACGCCCCTGACGCGGCCCGGTTGAAGGCGTTTACGGATAAAAACCGCGCCAGCCTCGCGGAAGATCACGACGGCGCGCTGGTTTTCCTGGCCCGCAACGCGTGGCATCTTAACCGCACGATGGAGGAAAACCCGGAGATCAGGTTCCTCAAGGCGCGGGAACAGCATCAATTTGTTTCTTAAATCGATTAAAAACGCCATGAATTCTGCCGAAAATTGGCATGATCGTTCATTGTCCTTTCAGAACTTTGGCTGCATAATAAGAGGCGGAGGCGTTCCAATGAACAACCGGGCACGAAAAATTCTTCACAAGGTCGATGGCGCGACGGCAATCGAATATGCCCTGATCTGCGCGTTCATCGTGTTGGCCGTGGCTGTAGCCTTGCCGCTTCTCGGCATTTCGGTGCAAGGCCTTTTTCAAAACGTGAC
>JAQUPC010000042.1 GCA_028716765.1 Alphaproteobacteria bacterium
CGCCTCACTCCTCTCCGCCATTCCCAAGCCCGATCCACCTGTCGCGCACGTCTTCGTAATGGACCGAAGGATCGTACGTTTCGACAGGCAGGCGCAGCGCCTCGGCCGTCAACGCGCCGACGGCAGCCTTGACCTGCAGAATGGCCACCGCTTCCGCATGCTCGGCTTTGACAAGATCAACCTTGGCGTTCAACAATTCCTGCTCGGCGTTCAGAACATCGAGCGTCGTGCGTGTTCCGACCTTCGCCTCCTCCTTGACGCCGTGCAGGGCGAGATCCGCCGCCGTCACCACGCTTTTGTGCGCCGTTATGGCGGCGCGCGCCGTCGTCAGATTCTGCCAGGCGCGAATGGCGATTTCGTGCGCCTTGTGGCGCGCGTCCTCGAGTTCAAGCCTGCGCTGCGTCACCGTTTGCCGGGCCGCGCGCGCCTTTGAATAGTCCGCACCCGAACGATAAAGCGGAATCGTCAACCGCGCCATGATCGTCGCGTTATCCTGACGGCCCGGAATCATGACGCTTTGTTCCCAGCCGCGCGAAACGTTGCCAACGAGATTGACTTCCGGCAGCAAGCCGCCCTCGGCAGCCGTTACGCCCGCCTTGGCCGCGTCCTGGCCGTAGCTGGCCGCGATGATGCCGGGATTGTTTTTTTCAGCGAGGGTTTTGGCCTCGTCGCTGCTTTGCGGCGATTCAAGAACCAGTTTCGGTTGGCGCAAATTTCCGGGCTCGTCGCCGATCAGACGGTAAAAAACCGCGCCGCCGTTCGCGAGATCGCCCTCGGCCCTGATGCGCGCCGCCGTGGCGGCGTTCAAGCGCGACTCGGACTGGGACACGTCGGTTTTCGTGACCTCGCCGATCCTGAAACGTTCGTTCGTCGCCGCAAGCTGTTGGCGGAGGACGTCTTCGTTGTTGCGCGTCAATTCAAGAACTTTTTGCCCCCGCACGACGTCCAGATAAGCCTTGGCGGAATCGAACAGCAATTGTTGTTCCGCGTTCAACAACGCGGCGCGCCCGGCCCTCACCTGCGCCTCGGCCTCTTTCACGGCGCCTTCCGTTCGAAACCCGCGAAAAACCGGTTGCGTTACGGTTATGCCCGCGTCGTGCGGCGTCAACGTATCCGAACCCGTAAAGAACCCCGCGCCGGAGATGGTTTGCTGCGACTTGCCTCCCTCCGCCACGGCGTCCACGCTCGGGCGCCAGCCGCTCATGGCCTGCGAAACCTGCTCGTCCGTCACGCGCAGCCTGGCGCGCTCGGCCTGCAAGCCGGGATTGTTCCGGTAGGCGAGAGCCAGCGTTTCTTCAAGCGTATGCGTCTCGGCAAGAGCCGGAGAAGCCATCACCAGAAACAAAGCCGCCAATGCGGACAAGCGAAGACGCGTCATGCGAAAACTCTTTCCCTCAGGAATAAAAGGCGGCCCCCGGCTTGACGCCTAGTTTTTTAAACAGCATCGCTGGAGGGCAAAAACCCGTAAAAGAAGCCTGAATAAGGTTCAAGCCAACGAAGGCTGGCAACAACAGCCACCAAAGGCTGCAATAAAAAGTCAGCAATACGCCGACCAAGTTCACGATACCGGCAAAAATCATAACGGCGCGGTCGATGTTCATGTCGGCTGTCATGGCGTTCTCCGTGGGGTTTTAGATTTGTTTTCCGCGTGGCAGTAGATGTCGTACAGCTTCTCTACGATTTGAGCGGCGTGTTCGTCCGCCAGACTGTAATAAATGGTTTGCGCCACGCGCCGCGTCTTGACAACCCCGTCGCGGCGCAACCGCGCCAGATGCTGGGACAGCGCGGATTGATTGATTTTAATAAGTTTTTCCAGCGCCCCGACCGAACTTTCGCCCTCATGCAACCGGCACAGGATCATAAGCCTGTGCGCGTTGGCGAGGCACTTCATCATTCCGGCGGCGCGGCCGGCTTTGGTGCAAAACGCTTTCGTTTCTATATTCATGTATGCTAAATTAGCGCTTGCTAATATGCTTGTCAAGGGGCATGATAAGCGAAGGAGGATCGCCATGAATCGACTCATACTTGTTGCGGCCATCTTGTTCGTCTCGGCCCCCGTCCTTGCCGGAGCGCAGGAGTTCACCGTCAAGCAGCAGATGGCGGACGACCTGAAAGCCGTGATCGCCACGGTCGAATCCGTGCATGAAGTCCAGGCGCGCGCGCGAATCAGCGGCACCGTAAGCCTGCTCAACGTCAAGGAAGGCGATCACGTCGAAACGGGCGATAAAATCGCCGTGATCGGCGACCCCAAGCTGGCGATCAAAGGCCAGGGGCTCGACGCGCGCATTCAGGCCGCCCAGTCCGCCTACGACAAGGCGAAGATCGACTTCTCGCGCGCCAGCGAACTGCGTCAGTCGGGCTACGGCACGCAAGCGAAACTTGACGAAGCGCGCACCAACCTTGAAATCGCCGAACACAATCTTCAGGCCGCCAAATCCGAAAAGCAGGAGGTGACGCAACAAGCCACCGAGGGCGCCGTTCTTGCGCCGAGCGCCGGACGCGTGCTCAAGGTTCCGGCGACTTTGGGCAGCGTCATCATGGCGGGCGAAACCGTCGCTATGTTGTCGCAGGAAAATTACGTCTTGCGGCTCGAACTTCCCGAAAGGCACGCAAAATATCTGCGCGCGGGCGATACCGTTCAAATCGGCGTGCGCGGCATGCAGCCCACCGCCGGAGAAAGCTGCAAAGCCGGAACCGTCCGTCTCGTCTATCCGGAGATCAAGGACGGGCGGGTCATCGCCGACGTCGAAGCATCCGATCTTGGCGATTACTTCGTCGGCGAAAGAACGCGCGTTTACGTCGCCACGGGCAAGCGCCCTACCCTGTTCGCGCCTGCCGATTACATTACCCGCCGTGCCGGAATCGAATACGCGAAACTTAAGGGCGGCACGGAAGTCGTGGTCCAGACCGGCCAAAAATTCGAGGAAAAAATCGAGGTTTTGTCCGGCCTCAATGACGGCGACGTTTTGGTGAAGCCATGAGAGTCGGACTTTCGGGCCGTCTGACCCAGATATTCATAAAGTCGCCCCTGACGCCGCTTATTCTTCTGGCGAGCCTCGCGGTGGGCCTTTTAGCGCTGAGCGCGCTTCCCCGCGAGGAAGAACCGCAGATCAGCGTGCCGATGGTCGACATCATGGTCAGCGCCAACGGTTACAAGGCGGGCGACGCCGTCGAGCTGATCACCCGTCCGCTGGAAGATATAGTCAAGGGCATCGACGGCGTCGAGCACGTTTATTCGCAAACGGAAGACGATAAGACGGTGACGACGGCGCGGTTTTACACCGGCACCGACGAAGACACGGCCGTCCTCCGCGTGCATGAGAAAATCCGCGCCAACATCCGCGATCTGCCCAAAGGCATTCCCGAGCCGGTTATTGTCGGCCGCGGGATCGACGACGTCGCTATTTTGACGCTGACGCTGTCGCCGAAGCCGGAAAGCGCCGCGCGCTGGAACGATAACGGCCTTTACCAGCTTGCCCTTGAACTCCAGCACGAACTCGACAAGGCCGATAACGTCGGCCTGAATTACATCGCCGGCGGCAGCCCGAACCAGATCCGGGTCGAGCCCGATCCCGAAAAGCTGGCCTTGTACGGCATGACGCTGAACCAGCTCGCCGACAAGCTGACGAACGCCAACCGCTCGTTCCAGATCGGTTCGTTCAATCAACTAAACAAAAACTATCCTGTCGTGGCCGGGCAGACTTTACAGGGGGTGCCCGATATTAGCCTCTTATTGCTGACCTCGCGCGACGGCCGCCCGGTTTACCTCAAGGATGTCGCGGCGGTTACCGTTGGCGGCGCGCAAACGGATGCGCGCGCATGGACTATGGAGAGAAGCGCATCGGGTGGCCTTGAGCGCCTGCCCGCCGTGACGCTGGCTTTTGCCAAACGCAAAGGCGCCAACGCCGTGGTTGTTGCCGACGACCTTCTAAAACGCCTTGAGATCCTGAAAGGCCGCGTCATTCCCGCCGACGTCAATGTGACGGTCACGCGCAATTACGGCGAAACGGCCACCGAAAAGGCGGACGAACTTATGTTCCACCTGTTTCTGGCCACGATCACCATCGTTCTGCTCATTACATGGACGATCGGCTGGCGCGAAGGCGTCGTCGTCCTTGTCGTTATTCCCACGACGATCCTGCTTACGCTCTTTGCCTCGTGGCTTATGGGCTATACGATCAATAGGGTCAGTCTGTTCGCTCTTATCTTCTCCATCGGCATTCTCGTCGACGACGCGATCGTAATTATTGAAAACATCGTGCGCCGTTGGCGGCTCGATAAGGGCGCGGACATCGTCGAGACCGCCGTCGACGCCGTGTCCGAGGTCGGAAATCCGACAATCGTCGCCACGCTTACCATTATGGCGG
Organism: Alphaproteobacteria bacterium; assembly: GCA_028716765.1. The sequence continues at coordinate 4,368 of JAQUPC010000042.1, forward strand.
CCCTTTTGCCCATGATGTTCGTCAGCGGCATGATGGGTCCCTATATGAGCCCCATTCCCGCCAACGCCTCTATGGCGATGCTGTTTTCGTTCTTCGTGGCCGAGATCATCACGCCGTGGCTGTTGCTTAAAATCTCCGGCAAATATTTCACGCAGTTGCCCGATGACGATGCGGACCATTCGCACGGCAAACTCAGCCAACTTTATGAACGCATCGCGGGGCCGCTGTTGGCAGATAAGAAGAAAGCCAAACGTTTTATCCTTTATGTCGCGGGGGCAACGCTCGCGGTTTGCCTGTTCTTTCCGCTGAAGCTTGTTACCGTGAAACTTTTGCCTTTCGACAACAAGTCGGAGATGCAGATTGTCGTCGATTTGCCCAAGGGTTCGACGCTGGAAGCGACGGACCGCTTGCTGCAATCGGCGGTGGAAAAGCTGAAGGACTTGCCGGAGATGACGTCCGTTCAGTCCTATGCCGGAACGGCCATGCCCTTCAACTTCAACGGCCTTGTGCGGCATTACTTTTTGCGCAGCAATCCTGAACAGGGCGATTTGCAGATCAACCTCAAGCCCAAAGCCGAACGCCGCCGCGCCAGCCATGCTATCGCGCTCGATGTGCGCGCGCGTCTGAAAGATTTGATTGTGCCCGCGGGCACGGTTATCAAGGTCGTCGAAGTGCCGCCGGGGCCGCCGGTCATCGCCACGCTTCTCGCGGAAATTTATGGTCCGGACGCCGCCGCGCGCCGCGCCACGGCCGCCAAGGTGCGCAAAGCGTTCGCCAAAAACGACTTCGTCACCGACATCGACGACTCGTTCAACAAAACGGGCGACCGTCTGCGCTTTTCGATCAATCAGGAGAATCTGGAATACTACGGAGTCGACGAACAAGCGGTTTACGACACTCTGGCCGCCATTACCGGGGGCGTGAAGATCGGCTATTCCCAACGCGGCGAAGGCGAAAGGCCTGTCGACATCACGCTTAAAATGCCCAAAAGCGGGGAATGGTACGGCGAGCGCATCCTGTCGACCCCCGTGCCTGCGGGAGGCACGAAGCGCCTTGGCCGCAACGTCGAACTTGGCGACGTCGTGACCGTGAGCAAGGAACCGGCGTCATACCCCATATTCCGCCGCGACGGCCGGTTTGCGGAAATGGTGAGCGCCGAACTCGCCGGGCGCTACGAAGCGCCGATCTACGGCATGCTGGCCGTCGAAAGTACGCTCAAGAAAATGATTCCCGACAAAGCCGAAAGGCCCGTCATCCGCTATCACGGCCAACCGCTCGATGAATCGAAGCCAACCTTGCTGTGGGATGGCGAATGGGAAGTCACCTACGTCACGTTTCGCGATATGGGCGCGGCGTTTATCGTGGCCATACTCGGCATTTATCTGCTGGTGGTGGGGTTGTTCCGCTCGTTCCTCGTGCCGCTTGTCATTATGATACCAGTGCCGTTGACACTCATTGGCATCGTTTTGGGCCACGCCCTGTTCAGCGCGCCCTTTACGGCGACGTCCATGATCGGCTTTATCGCGCTGGCGGGCATTATCGTGCGCAATTCCATTTTGCTGGTCGATTTCATCCGCCACCTTCGTGCCCAAGGGATGCCGTTGCGCGAAGCCTTGCTCGAAGCGGGAAAAATCCGCATTCGCCCGATTGTTTTGACGGCGGCGGCGGCCATGATTGGCGCGGCGTTTATTCTTACCGACCCCATCTTTCAAGGCCTTGCGATTTCCCTCGTCTTCGGCCTCGCCAGCGCCACAGCCCTGACGCTTCTCGTCATTCCGGCGCTTTACATATGGAAGAGCCGTAGCGGCGAGCCGTAAAGAACTCGCCGCTATCGATCCGGCTTAAGCTTCGGCTTTTGCTTCTTTCAGCTTGTCTAACCGCGCTTGAAGCGCGGCGATCCGGCTCTCGAGCATCGTGACTTCCTCCTGTTGGGAGGAAACCCCGGCCTGATTCCGGAACCCGCGGCGGCATCCGCCCTGACCAAAACCGCAGCCCATGCCTCCTCCCCGGCCTCGTCCCGTTTTCACAGGAAACGAGGCGTCAGGCTGCTGACAACCGCCTCTCCCAAATCCTTGCGGGCCTGTTCCAAAAGGCCCGGTTCCATCATGTGCTGGCATTTTTATTCTCCTTTCATTTGACTGGTTTGCTGTCCCGCCGTCTGCTTGCGACGAGACGAAAGTCGCCGCCGCCGATTTTCAAGGCATTGCCTTCGGCAAGAGCCTTTGCGACAGCGGCCCGGGCGCCCGACAAGACGCGGGAAAACGTCGGACGCGATATGTTCATCAGTTTCGCCGCTTCTTTCTGTTCAAGCCCTTTGTAATCGGCAAGGAAAATGGCTTCCATTTCCTCGTCCTTCAGGGGCGTAATTTGCAGCTCCCGGACCGGTATGCCCTGAGGCTTGAAGAAGCGCGCCACCGGTTCGCGTCTTATATGACGGCACTTTCTCGGTCTCATGGATTACCCGCGGCGCCCGGCAATTATGAACATATGTTCATAACTATATATCGCGTTATCCGGCGGCGTGTCAAGTCCGGTTGAGCCGTTACGGCTGCAAAAATCAATGCCGCCGGGACTCGGCCCCGGATTTATGGCATAATTCGAATGCAAAAGTTCTTGCCTGAACCCCTCCCCCGGTTCCCGGTACCCGCAATGAGAACAAGAAATTACCTGAAAATCGCCAGTGGTCTCGGCCTGTTGATTGCCGCGTCCGTTGTGATAGCCGTGGCGTTTATTGCCTTTAATCCGCTATGGATATTTCCCGCCCCCGAATATGGCTTGAAAGCGACCGTAACGCCTCTTGATCCGCTCGACGAACGCCGTATGGAACACGTAACGCTGCAAGGCAAAGGGTTGGGACCGATCAGCTTTGCCGTCGATTTACCCGCCGCGACTTCCCCCATGAAGCTGCCCCTCCTGATCGTGCTCGGCGGACTGGAAACGGGCGCGAACAATATCCGCTACGTTCAATACGCCGGGAACAACGCGATTATAGGTTACGACTGGCCCATGCCGCTTCACTTTCCCGCGGGAAGTGAGCTCCTTTTTCAAACGCCGGGCTTGTACGGCCAGATTCTGACCATTCCCGGCCAAGTTGCTTCGGCCATTCACTGGCTAAGCCAGCAGCCTTGGGCCGACGCAACGCGCATCAGCATTCTTGGCTTTTCTCTGGGGGCCTTGGCGCTGCCTTCCGTGCAACATTTTGTGGAACGTAGCGGACAGCCGATCGGATGGACTATCGTCGCTTACGGCGGCGCGCCGTTCGGACATATTTTCGCTGCCAACGGTTATATGGAACCGGTTTGGCTAAGCAAGGTTATGGCGCCGGTCATTGATGTTTTGCTCTACCCCTTCCAACCGGCTGTGCATTTGCCAAGCCTGAAGGGCCGGTTTTTGGTTCTCGAAGGGCGCGACGACGAGTTTATCCCCGAAGAAGCCCGCCGCAATCTCCGGGAGGCCGTGCCCGAGCCTAAGACCGTCGTTTCCTTCGAAGGCACCCACATTGGCGTAGGCCCGAAACATTTGGCTCTGCTACAAAGAATTATCGAGACAAGCCGGACATGGCTCATTGAAAACGGCGCGGTCAACCCGCCGTGATTTTATGTGAAACACTTGCCCATCACGCCGCGTTTACGCCTACGCTCAGGCTTTCTTCTTCCCTGATCTCAAGGCGCGTGCGGCCGGTTTTCTTTTTCGTTTTTGTTTTCGTGCTGGCTTTTGCTTTTGTCTGTTTTTGGACGGCTTTCGGAGCCGGTGCAGGCGTAGCCGGACAGGCTTGCCTCATCAAATCCAAAGCGCTTTTTTCTTTCTGCCGCACCAGTTGCCCGAACGGTTCGTCCTCGCCGCAAATCCAGGCTAGGCCGTTTGCGGCATTAGCCACGGATGCCGGATAGGTTTTTGCGAAAAAATCCGAACTCTTGTCCCAAAGACCGTAGGCCTGTTCCTTAAGCTTGCTTCCCTGCGGCGCGTAAATGCAGGCCAGCCCCGTCGTGGTCAGCGCCATATACAAACCGTTCTGTTTGCCGTGACGTATCTTCAAAAGTTCATCAGGCGCGAGGTTTTCAATAAATTTCAGGACGGTCTTGATAATCCCGAGATGCAGCTTGCCAAGGTTTGGTGCGGCGGCCGGCATGGCGGCAATGAAGTCGTTTCCGACGGCAAGCGCCCGGCCTTGATTTTCCCTCACCACGTGGCTCCAATAGTGCGGCCATTTTGCGGCAGCCCGGCGATCAAGGCTGCTCTTCGGCGCGGCTAAACTCGCAACGGCGCGCATCTCGTCGTGAGCCTTTTCTTCGTCATGCTTCAAAAGCTGCCTGAAACACTTCGCCCAGGCGAAGGCCATTACCCATCCATAGATGCGGCTTTCGGCAAGCAACGCGGCTTCACGAGTGCGCTGCACGAGCGACGGCAATATATTTTGCAAAATAAACATAAGGAAATGACCTGCTTAAAATATCCGGCTGTCCTTTTCTGTTAGCACACGCGCGTTTCGAGGCCGAGTCTTTTTTCCACAGGCGTTTTATTAAGGTTAATGCCGGCCATAGATGCGTTTGGGCAATTCTATTCCGGTTTATGCCGCGTCTTCGCCGGGCGTTTCGCCGTTGGAGGCGGGCATCGAAAGCGCCCTTGGCTGACGCTCGATGGGCTCCAGCGAAGGCAATTCCTCTTCCGCCGATGCCGCGCCGAAATCGCCGAGCTGCCGCGCCTTGCTGAACACGTTGCGTTCCAGCGCGTTCACGGTCTTGTTGTAGGTTTCCACCGCGCCGCCAAGCTTGCTGCCCAACATTTCCATCTGGCGCGCGAAAAGCGCCAGCGCGCTGTGCAGCTTGCGCCCCATGTCGGCGATCTGCTGCACGTTTTTGCGCAACGCCTCCTGCCGCCAGCCGTAGGCCACGGTGCGCAACAGCGCGATCAGCGTCATCGGCGTGGCGAGAACCACTTGTTGCCCCGCGCTGTATTCCATCAAATCGGCGTCGCCGTCGAGCGCCGCGCTCAGAAAATGCTCGCCGGGAAGAAACAGCACCACGAACTCCGGCGTGCCCTCGATCTGTTCCCAATAGGCCTTGTTGCCAAGGCGCTTGATGTGATCTTTGACCTGCCGCGCGTGCTGTTTAAGCGCGTTCTGGCGATCAGCGTCGTCGTTGCTCTGCACCGAATCCAGATAGGCGGCCAGCGGCACCTTGCTGTCGATAATAACGCAGCGATCGCCCGGCAGCGCCACGATAACGTCGGGACGGATCGCGCCTTCGTCGCCCACCACCGTTCCCTGTAAAACGAAATCGTGCGCGTGCGCCGACATGCCGGTCATTTCCAGAATGCGCTGGAGTTGCAATTCGCCCCAGCGGCCCCGCGCCGTGGGCGCACGAAGAGCCTGTAGCAGCTGGCTCGTTTCGTTGCGTAACTGTATTTGCGTCTCGCGCGAAGCCGTGACCATCTCCGCCAGTTCGCGGTAGGCGCCTTCGCGCTTGACTTCCAACGCCTGCAATTGCTGATCCATGCGTTGCAGCGTTTCCTTAACAGGCTTGACCATCTCGTCGATGGCCACGGTTTTTTTGTCAAGATGGGCGTTGGCGGCCTGTTCGCGCTCTTTCAATTTGCCTTCGGCCAACTGCAGAAACGCCGCGCTGTTCTGATGCAGCGTATCGGCGGCCAGCGCCTTGAAAGTATCCACAAGATGCGCCTGTCCCGAAAGCCGCGCACGGAACACAAGCCACGCGACAATAACGCCCAATATTCCGCCCGTCGCAAAGGCCGCAACGACAACCATCAAAGATGCATTTTCAAACATAAACGCAGTCTAGGAGGAAACGGTTGTGGGGGAAAGCAAAAGTGAACAGCGGGAATATTACGCCACCGCAGCCGTCTTCGGCCTTGCCGCCGCAGGAACTTCGAGGCTCGGGAAACCTTCCAAGCGCTGCTCCCCCTCGAACATGTAATCGCGCGTCAGGGGCAGCGTATCCAGCTGCTTGGTCAGCTGAATCTGAAACACCATAAGGTCGCCGTAACGGAAGGCCATTTCGCAGCCGATCAAATAAAACTCCCACTTGCGGCAAAAACGCTCGTCGTAAATTTTAGCCGCTTCGGCGCGGCGCGCCTGAAACCTCCGGTTCCAAAGCTTGAGCGTATCCGCGTAATGCACGCGCAGAATTTCGATGTCGGTCGTGAAAAGGCCTACGCGCTCCACGGACTGCAGCACTTCGGAAAGCGAGGGAAGATCCGCGCCCGGAAAAATGTGCTTGCGGATAAAGGGATTGATAGCCCGGCCTTCGCCGAAGACGCCTATCGAATGCAACAGGCACACGCCGTCGTCCTTCAGCAAACCGCGCGCCTTGGCGAAAAACTCGCCGTAATTTTTTTTGCCGACGTGCTCGAACATGCCGACCGAAACGATGCGATCGAAAGGCCCGGTTTCCTGCCGGTAGTCGCGCAGAAAAAAGCGGCAGGATCCGCTTAATCCGGCAATCCGGGCGCGCTGCGCGCTCAACTTTTGCTGCTCCTCGCTTAGCGTAACGCCCGTTACGTCGCATTTCGCTTCTTGCGCCAGGTAGAGGCCCATGCCGCCCCAGCCCGAGCCGATATCGAGAACTTTTAACGCCGCCTTGTTAAGAAGAAGCTTGGCCGCGATGTGACGTTTTTTGTCGAGCTGGGCCTCTTCAAGACCGACCAGCGGATGGCGGAAATAGCCGCAGGAATACTGGCGGTCGGAATCGAGGAAAAGATCGTAAAGCTTCGGCGACAGATCATAGTGGTACGCCACGTTGCGGCGCGCCAGCCTTAGAGGATTGAACTGCTTCAGCCTTCGTGAGCGGCACAGAAGGCGGTCGATCCAACGGTAAAGCGGCTGGCTCTCAAGATGCGCATGGTTGATCATGACAAGCGCGAGAAAATCCTGCAGCGTGCCATCCTCCATCGTCAGCTGGCCATCCATATAGGCCTCGCCCGCTTTTAACTGCGGGTAGAGCGCCATCGTCCATTCCAGAATTCTGTTGTGCAGCCTTATCCCTGCGCGCGGCAGGCCGCCGTCGCCGAATGTAAAGGTCTTTCCCCCGGCGGTCGTCATCCGCAGGGTGCCTTTACGGATCATGGCCTTGAGTACGCGTTGAAGCAACATGGTCCCACCTTTAATTGATTAAAAGGCTGTTTGATTATAGCGGAAACAAAGTGCCGGCGGGAGTCTTTTTGAAACAGAAACGATTTTGCCATGCAAAAAAGATAGTTCTTCAATATTCAGGAAATGGGTTCTATCTTTTCTACATGTCTGATTTATCCGGAGATTTCTCCGGTATCCTTTCCCGTTTCGAAGGCGGCGTGCGGCTTTCCGTCAAGGCTAAGCCGGGCTCCTCACGGGCGCGCAAGCTGCGTTTTGTCCCTTTGGCGGGGGGTAAATGGGCCGTGGAAATTGCCGTGGCTGCCGCCCCCGAGGACGGCAAAGCCAACAAAGCCATTCTCGCCTTTCTGGCGGATGAACTTGATCTTCCTAAAAACAATTTTTCAATAAAATCAGGTAGTTCCGGCAAACTAAAAGTTATCGAGATAAGCGGAGAGGCTCATCGGTTGCTGGAAAAAATCAGCGGGTGGCTTAAGTCTTTTCCCGATGATCGCGAGAGGCCATAAGCTTAATAACATATTGATACATAATAATTTTTACCGTCTCGTTCCCGGTTCACGCTTCTGAAAGCAATTTATTAGCTTTCTTTATGTTATACTCGCCTCGTTATTTTTCCGATTTTTAAGCGATATCATGCTCGAACCGCATATTTCTAAAAAAGGCGCAAGCAGGCTTTGGAAGGCCGGAGCTATTGGTCTGGCTTTTGCAATTGCAGCATGGGGCGCCACCAAATTTTTCTCGGGCGGAAAACCGCAAAACACAAAAGCCCCGGCAGGCATTTCAACACCCCTGCAAACACCTAAAACACCTCCGCCGGTCTTTCCGCCTATTGATCGCAAAAAGGAACAAAGAATAGCCAAACAGGAGGTTGAAGCCGCTTATTCCTGGGCGAAAGAACACAATCTATTGCCATTATACGAATATGCGGCAGCACGAACGGGAGTGGATGTTATCGATCTTCTTACGGTATCTTGTTTTGAATCCGGCGCTGGCCGCCACAAGAAACCGCCCGTGAACCGCGATGGAACAAGATCGTCGTCAGCGACCGGCCTTTTCCAGTATCTGGACGACGTGATCATCGAGTGCGCGGCCAGGCTTGGAAAGCTCTATCTGAATGACATAGCGCGGTTCGATAAATTTGCTGCCAACAAACTTCGCTACGTTCTGGATAATAAATACTTGTACCTGAACAAAAATGGAAAAGTGGTTGTCGATGAAAATAAGTATAAGGACGACCGCAAACGTGAAGCAGATCGGCTGTTAGCCAGTTGGCACATCAAGAAAGGCAAAAAGATACCGCCAAAACTGCAAGCGCGGCTCAAAGCCCTGTCTGTACCCTTGCGCAACATCATCGCCAGTCTATCGGAAAGCAACATCACGTCCCTTCTCTTCGCCGGCACGGAATTGGCGGCGGATAAAAAGGCATTACTTGCCGGACTTAAGCCGGACCATTTTACCTATTCATTGATTGAAAAACACGGCAACAGTTTTATCTATAGGGTTCGCAATAACTTCGGCTTCACGGGCACAAAAAAAATGATTTTTGCGGAGCCCGTCACGCCGATGACTCAACTGGGGAAAAGCCCCAACACTTTGGAAATCAATGGCTGGCCGAGCTATGTCACGGCTGGGCGCATATTGGAGGTCATGGCCGTCAAGTACGATTGCACGCGCTGTGAATTTGAAACCCGTCTTGCCGACAACAAGCATCCGAACAATGAAGCGCAATCGGTCCGGGATGTCCTTGCCGCGGTGCAGCCTGTGGAGCCGAAAGAATATCCTCCCCAAACGGCGCGGGCAAAAAACAATGCGAAAAAACTTGCCAGGAAAGAAAAAACGCCCAAGAGTTCTGTTCGTGCCAATTTTAAAACAGCCAAAAAAGATGCCGTTTCTGCCAAGAGGATAAAGAACGAAACGGCCTTCAAGGCGAATGCAAATCCCCCCAAGTTTCCCAAGAAACACAACAAGGGATCGCAACTGGCGAAACGTTGACGATGCCGGTCTGCACCAAAAGAAAATGGTGCGCCCGACAGGATTCGAACCTGTGACCCCCGGTTTAGGAAACCGATGCTCTATCCTGCTGAGCTACGGGCGCAAGAGGACACGAGAAATACCCTTTTATGTCCGGCAACGCAACGCTCTGTCTGAGACGCCTTCGGTCGCGGGCATGGTTTTTCGGGGTTGAAATATCCCGCTTTCACAAGCATTCTTGCCTTAGACTAGTGAACAGCATAGCCGTTTGGCCCATGCCCCTGCCGCGCTTCGCCTCTTCCTTCTTCCGGCGCTCCCGTCCGCTCAGGCGGGAAATTGCCGTGATCGTTCTGGTTAAGGCCGCTATCATCGGGCTGGCCGTTTTTTTCCTTTTCGGCCCAGGCCACCGCTTGCACGTCACGGCGCAGCTCATGCAAACGCAATTACTTGCCTCATTCGCATCCGCCATTCCGCCTGAGTCCGCGAGGACCGATCGATGACGCTGGACGTTGTAGACCTTTCGCGCATTCAGTTCGGCGTTACCGCCCTTTATCATTTCCTGTTCGTGCCGCTCACGCTGGGCCTGTCGCTTTTGCTGGCGATCATGGAAAGCGTATGGGTCATGACCGGCCGTCCCGTCTGGCGCGATATGACGAAGTTCTGGGGCCTTTTGTTCGGCATCAACTTCGCGATGGGCGTGGCCACGGGCATTACGCTCGAGTTCCAGTTTGGCACCAACTGGGCCTATTACTCGCACTACGTCGGCGACGTGTTCGGCGCGCCGCTCGCGCTTGAAGGCATGATGGCCTTTTTCCTCGAAGCGACGTTTATCGGCCTGTTTTTCTTCGGCTGGGACAAGCTGTCGCGCTTGCAGCATTTGATCGTTACGTGGCTTTTGGCCGCGGGAACCAACCTTTCGGCGCTGTGGATATTGATCGCCAACGGCTGGATGCAGAATCCCGTCGGCGCGCGCTTTAACGTCGATACGATGCGCATGGAGGTTACGAACTTCGCCGAGGTCATTCTCAACCCCGTAGCGCAGGCGAAGTTCGTGCACACCGTCAGCGCCGGTTACGTTACAGGCTCCGTCTTCGTATTGGCCGTCAGCGCATGGTACATGCTGAAAGGGCGGCATATCGAACTGGCAAAGCGATCCATGACGGTCGCGTTGAGTTTCGGGCTGGCTTCGGCGTTGTCCGTTGCCGTGCTTGGCGACGAAAGCGGCTACACGATGGGCCAGAACCAGAAAATGAAGGTCGCGGCCATCGAGGCCATGTGGCACACCGAGCCTGCGCCCGCCTCGTTTACGGTCTTCGGCATGCCGGACATGGACGGCAAGAACAACCGTTTTGAGATCAAGATGCCGTGGGTGTTGGGCCTTGTCGCCACGCGCTCGATGAGCGAGGAGGTGCCGGGCATCATGGATCTCGTCGAAACGACGAAAGACAGGATCAAAAACGGCGTCATTGCCTACGACGCGCTCGACAGGCTGCGGAAGGATCGCGGCAACGCCGCGCTGCTGGAGCAATTCACGGCACATCAAGTCGATCTCGGCTACGCCTTGCTGCTCAAGCGTTACGCGCCGGACGTCATTCACGCCACGGACGATCAGATAAGCCTTGCCGCGTGGGATACCGTGCCGAACGTGCCGCTTCTGTTCTGGAGCTTCCGCATCATGGTCGGGCTGGGCTTGTTCTTCATCGCGCTGTTCGGTTACGGCTTTTACATCGCCAGCAAGCGGCAACTGGACGACAAACGCTGGTTTCTGCGCGTGGCGTTTTGGTCACTGCCCTTGCCGTGGATAGCAAGCGAGCTGGGCTGGATCGTCGCCGAAATGGGCCGCCAGCCGTGGACGATCGACGGCGTGCTGCCGACGTTCCTGTCGGCTTCCTCGACCGCCGCAAGCAATGTGTGGATCACCTTGGCCGGATTTGTCGTGTTTTACACCGCGCTTCTCGTCGTTGACATCATGCTGATGATCAAATACGTCCGGCTGGGTCCGGAGGAAACCCCGTTGGCCGAACGGCAACCGGAACGCCGGAAAAAATAGGATGAGTGTTATTATGCAAACATCCAAAGCGAAACAACGGCGTCATCCCGGACAAGCGACCCCGGCGAAGGCCGGGGAAGCGCCGATCCGGGATCCAGTGCAATATGCGTGCGCGAAGCGCACCTTCGAAAAATTCATATGGCTCGCGGACGCTCGCTGCTGGATTCCCGCTTTCGCGGGAATGACGAAAATGGAGAACTTCGATGCCTGATTATGAAATCCTGCGCCTGATCTGGTGGGTTCTGCTCGGCGTTTTGCTTATGGGCTTTGCCGTCATGGATGGTTTCGACATGGGCGCGGCAGCGCTTCTGCCGTTTGTGACCCGGAACGACAGTGAACGCCGCATCGTCATCAACACCGTCGGCCCCGTGTGGGAAGGCAATCAGGTCTGGCTTATTCTGGGCGCGGGCGCGGTATTTGCCGCGTGGCCCGCTCTTTACGCCACCGCGTTCTCCGGTTTTTACCTCGCGATGTTTCTCGTGCTGTTCACGCTCATTCTGCGGCCTGTCGCCTTCAAGTTTCGCAGCAAAAGGGAAGGCAGGCTCTGGCGCGGTACATGGGACACCTGCCTGTTCCTGAGCGGCACGGTGCCGCCGCTGATCTTCGGCGTGGCGTTCGGCAATATTCTTCAGGGCGTGCCGTTCACGTTCGATGAAGCAATGCGCATGACGTACGAGGGCGGTCTTTTGGGGTTGCTCAATCCGTTCGCGCTGCTGTGCGGCCTCGTCAGCCTTGCCATGACCGTGCTGCAGG
>JAQUPC010000043.1 GCA_028716765.1 Alphaproteobacteria bacterium
TTCCGGCCTTTCTCGACGAATCCCTGAAGCCCTGGCGCGAACATTTGGCGCGCGCCGCGGCAGGAACGGCTTCTCTCGACAAGGCTCTTAAAGCCCGCGCCGTGCGCGAAGCGCTCAGCCTCAAGTTAAGCGGCAAAGGCCTGCTGAATGAACTGCGGCGTTTGTATCCTGTCGGTTTGTCGCCGAAAGCCGCCGGGGAAATTCTTGACAACATGGAGAAGGCGCTGCGCCGCATAACCTTGCGGGCGCGTTTGACGGTTGCTGTCCTCAGCCTTGTTTTAAGCACAGGCATGTTCTCGGGTTTTTTCCTTACGCCGCTTCATGAAGTGATAATGAAAGCCTTGACGCCGCGGCTTGTCTTGCTTCTCGAAGCCCTGTTGCCGGCCGCGGCCATAGGTCTCAGCGGATTCGCCCTCGTCCACGCCGCAAAGTGGGTTTTGCAACGCCGCTACCCGCGAATCGATGTCCGGCTCAGTCAAAGCATCGGCAAGATCGGCTACGGCGCATTGGCCGGGATTCTGGCGATTTATGCAGCCATATACTTAATGGCAAAATATCTTTGATCCCCAAGGGACCTGGCAAACATGGTTAATTTAAAACCTTAACCTTGTTTTGTGGCCATTAACCATTCTGTAATTTTTTAAACGAATCCTCTCCTTGATTGTTATCTTATGACTCGGGTAACAATCATTTCGTGAGATTCGTGCGTTGCGTATCTTGATTTAAGGATCCTCGAAACTTTTTTTGCTGCGGAGTAAAACATGAAGAACAGGGTTATCAATATTCTTGCTTCATTTCCTTCCGATAAAGAGGGTGCCGAAGCCTCTCTCCAGGAATTGTTTTCCGAATGCCGTGAAGACTTTCCGAGACTAAAATCCGTGCTTCACGTTTTGCCTTCGCTTCTCGCCGGCGCTGAAAACGGCAACCGCGCCGGCGCGGTAAGCGTGGCCACGGCTGCGCTTCATGCTTGCAAGGAACATCCTGCGTTCATTAACGGCCTCGTAAAGGATTTGCTCGTTGTTTTTCCTCCCGCAAGAATACGCGACGAAGCCGTTTTCCGCCCCCTCGCCAAGACGATGGCCCAATCGTGTGAAACGGGAATGGCGGCGCTGAAAGACAAGCGCGATGACTATTACTCTTTGATAAATTTCACTTTAAGGGAAAAACGCGACCTGCTTCTTGATTGTATGGGAAAACCGCGCCCCCCAAGGAGTGGCCACCACACAAGCGGAAGGTTTTTCCGCCGCGGCCCGGAACCATTGGTGCTCGTAGCAACCTAAAACATAACCGCGAACAAAAACCCCGGTTCTTTCAGAACCGGGGTTTTTTTATTGCGTAAACGTTTGTTGAAGATCAGGCAAAAGCCGCCGTGTAGGTCTCCATAAAGGCCTTCAGCTTTTCCTCCGTGTCCGGCGAAATCTGCTTGTCCTTGCGGATGGCGGCGAGAATGGCCGTGCCATTGCCGCGCAACTCGGCCAGAAGGCCTGTTTCATAGCGCCCCACGTCGTCGACGCTCACTTTATCGAGATAGCCTTTCACGCCCGAATAGATCACGGCGACCTGCTCCTCGACCGGCAGCGGCGCGTATTGCGGCTGCTTGAGAAGTTCCGTCAAACGGCGTCCGCGGTTCAGCAACTTCTGCGTCGAGGCGTCCAGATCCGAGGCGAACTGCGAGAACGCTTCCATTTCGCGGAACTGGGCCAGATCGAGCTTGATCGAACCGGCGACCTGCTTCATCGCCTTGATTTGCGCGGCCGAGCCGACGCGGCTGACCGACAAACCGACGTTGATGGCCGGGCGCACGCCCTTATAGAACAGAGCGGTCTCAAGGAAGATCTGCCCGTCCGTGATCGAAATCACGTTGGTCGGAATGTACGCGGTCACGTCGCCCGCCTGCGTCTCGATGATCGGCAAAGCCGTTAGCGAACCGCCGCCTTGCTTGTCGTTCATTTTCGCGGCGCGCTCCAGCAAGCGCGAATGCAGGTAGAACACGTCGCCGGGGTACGCTTCGCGTCCGGGAGGACGGCGCAGCAGAAGCGACATCTGGCGGTAGGCCACGGCCTGCTTCGACAAATCGTCGTACACGATCACGGCGTGCATGCCGTTGTCGCGGAAATATTCGCCCATCGCGCACGCGGCGTAGGGAGCGATGAACTGCAGCGGCGCGGGCTCGGAAGCCGTGGCCGCGACGATGATCGAATACTCAAGCGCGCCGGCGTCTTCCAGCACCTTCACGATCTGCGCCACCGTCGAGCGTTTCTGCCCCACGGCTACATAGATGCAATACAGCTTTTGCTTTTCGTCGTTGCCCTTGTTGATGGGCTTTTGATTAATGAACGTGTCGATCGCCACGGCCGTTTTGCCGGTCTGGCGGTCGCCGATGATAAGTTCGCGTTGCCCGCGCCCGATCGGAACCAGCGAATCGATGGCCTTAAGCCCCGTTTGCATCGGCTCGCTGACGGACTGCCGCGGAATGATGCCGGGGGCCTTCACCTCAATACGCTCCATCTTGACGTCCTTGAGCGGACCCTTGCCGTCGATCGGGTTTCCAAGCGCGTCCACCACGCGGCCCAGAAGGCCCTTGCCGACCGGCACGTCGACGATGGCGTCGGTGCGCTTGACCATATCGCCTTCGCGAATGCTGCGGTCGTCGCCGAAGATCACGACGCCGACGCTGTCGGTTTCCAGGTTGAGCGCCATGCCTTTGACGCCGTTGTTGAACTCGACCATTTCACCGGCGCGAACGTTGTCGAGCCCGTAAACGATCGCGACGCCGTCGCCGACCTTCAACACCTGGCCCACTTCCGCAACTTCGGCGGCGGCGCCTATCTGCGCCATCTGCTTCTTTAATACGGCTGAAATTTCCGATGCGCGAATATCCATTTACGCTGCCTCCTGTTGCGACTTCAATTGACGTTCCAGCCGCGCCAGCTTGCCTCGAACCGAAGCATCCATCAGTCGCGACCCGATTTTCACCATCAGCCCGCCCAGCAGGCCGGAATCTTCCTTGACGAACAAATTCACCTTGCCGCCCGTCAGCTTTTCCATATCGCCGGAAAGCTTTTCCTTTTGGGCGGGCGTCAACGGCTGCGCCGTATAAACCTCGACCGTATGTTCCCCGCGCCGGTCGGCCAGCTCGTACAAAAACGCTTCGATCATGTCTTCCAGATGACTCAGGCGGCGTTTATGCGCGACGAGTGAAAGAAAGGATCCCGCCATCGCGCCCAACTTGGCCGTTGTTGCGACAAGTTCCATGGACTTGACCAACTGTGCCCGCGTCAGACGCGGATTGCGAATGATCTGATGATATTCGGCGTTGCCCTTCACCAGCGTCTTGAAAACGCGCAAATCGGCCGCCACGGCATCCAGTTGTTTCTTCTCTTCGGCCAGTTCGTAAAGCGCGTGTGCATACCGCCGCGCAAGGATCGCGGCTTCACCGGCCATTTTGTGAGCGTTAATCTGTTCCGGCATATTAATCCTGGAATCTTCTCAAGATCGTTAAGGAATTGATCGCGCTGGAGATAGCAGAGGCTGTTGCTGTGCGCAACAGGTGTTAACGGTTTTTTTTGCATGGCCGTAAGGGCCGCATTTTGCCGGTCTTTTCCCGTTTGCCGGGGGACTTGAAAAAGGGTATATTCCCGGTTGGAAGGCTTCTGCGCGGTTCGACAGGAGCTAAATCCCCGGGGCCGTTAATGAGACCCTCCAGGGAGCCGTCCCTGACCGGAGCCGTGGTTCCGGACATATGGCGCCCACCTGCTTAATAGCAGGCCGCGGAGGATCGCTGCCACCGGCCGAGGCGGGGCCTTCCACTTTTCAGGGATCGGGGAACAGGGAACAGGGATTGGATAACACCATATTCTGATGGCAGCGTTTTTATTGACGTCTACCAAAGATTGACGGATACCAAACGTAGCTATGGAAGGCCAAACCAACACAAATCAAAATCCCTGATCCCTAATATGAACCGCTCTTTCTTCAAAATGCACGGCCTCGGCAACGACTTTGTGGTCATGGACAGCCGTGCGGACAACTTCGTCCCCGATGAACCGCTGCGCCGCAAGATTGCCGACCGGCACCGCGGCGTAGGCTGCGACCAGCTGATCGTGCTGCTTCCCAAGCACGACCCGGACGCCGATCTGTTTATGCGCATCTATAATCCGGACGGCTCCGAGGCGGGCGCTTGCGGCAACGCGACCCGGTGCGTGGGGCATCTTCTGTTTCAGGAAACGGGCCATTCCAAAGCTATTATTCAAACTATCTCCGGCCTGTTGAAAGTAAGCGCCGAAAAAAGCGGCTCGATCGCCGTCGATTTCGGGCCGCCGCATCTCAAGTGGAAGGAAATTCCCCTTGCGCAAGAGGTCGATACGCTTGAGGTGCCGGTCAGCGCCGGCGATCTCGCCAATCCGTGCTGCGTCGGCATGGGCAATCCTCATGCCGTATTTTTCGTTGAGAACGCCGAGGCCGTGCCGCTCGAAGTCACGGGGCCGAAACTGGAAAAGCACGCGATGTTCCCGCGCCGTTGCAACATCGAAGTGGCGCAAATTGTCGACAAACAGCGCATTCGCATGCGCGTGTGGGAACGCGGAGCCGGGATCACGCAGGCTTGCGGTTCCGGCGCTTGCGCCACGCTCGTCGCCGCCGTCCGGCGGGGACTCTCCGCCCGGCGCGCCGTTATTGTACTCGATGGCGGCGAATTGACCATCGAATGGCGCGAAAGCGACGGTCACGTTCTTATGTCAGGCCCGGCAACTTTGGCGTTTCGCGGCACGTTTGCCGAATTGTTCTAGTTTTCCCGTTTCTTAACTTTTTTGCTTTCTTGTGATCCCGGACCGTCCACTTCGAATGAGGAGATCCATGTGCCAACCGATTAAGAGCCTTCCGCAGACGTTTTTTTCCCGTTCGTTCTATGCGGGCTTGATAACTCAAGGAAAAGGCATCGGCCTTGGGTTCATTCTGCTCCTTGTGCTTTTCAATTATGCGGCTCCGGTACTTCTAAAGGCTCCTGCTCTCCCGGATGTGAAACAGAGGATCGAGGATTTTTTCAACCGTCTTCCCGGCATGACCATAAAAGGCGGGAAGTTGAGCATGGACAAGCCGTCACCCTATACCGTCGATTTCAATTTTGGCGACAAAAGTTCGTTCACGATTCTGTTCGACACCGCCTATCAGGAAAGCGGGATCGCAAAACTTGAAGAGGACATGGAAAGCAAGAATACGGATATCCTCGTGACGTCGGATTTCGCCGCCGTGAGGAAAAACCGCCAAGGCGCGAACGTCGAAATTCACAGTTTCGGAAAGTTCGCCAAACAGCCCATCAACGTCGATCACGGCCAATGGGCAAATATCGGCAAGAAAGCGGCGCAATACTTCCCTTTCCTGTTCGTTATAGCCGTCATTCCCGTCTTTCTGGCGGTTTTCTTTCTGACGTTCGTGAAATCCCTGATCGTCAAGTTTTTCGCGCTCTTTTTTACGATAAAGCCCGATCTCCCGGCCGCGATGCGGCTGGCCGCGGCGGCGGCGATGCCCGCCAGCCTCATCAACCTTCTGCTTGTGGTGCTGGCGGCGGTTCTTCAGCAACCGATCCAACGGCTTCCGGGCTTTTCCGGCTTCCTGATCTGGCTGGCCTTCGCGATTTATGGCTTGTGGAGCGTGAACTCAGCCGCAAAAAATACGAATTGAAACGGGCGCTTTTTTGAAGGCGGTTTTACTCACCACCGCACCAGCGCGGCGCCCCACGTAAAGCCGCCGCCCATCGCGTCGAGCAGAACAAGCTAACGTCTCTTGTTCCGAATGGCGTTCGTTCGCATACCACGGAACTTTTGTTTTCAGCCCCATCTGCCGCAGCAGCCAGGTCAGCCCAAGCCCTATGGCATTTCTTTTCTGCGGGTGTCTTTTTACGAGTGTGAGGGTATGCGTTAATGTTTTCTGCGCGAGAGCAAAATACAGGCGGGACGGCTTAATAACTATTTTTCCACATGCCGCGTCATCTTGCGCATCTTCAATGCTATCTATCAGGTTGCCAACAATCGCGGCTTCTCGAAGAAACACAGCGAATCTTTTGTTTGCGCCAAGTTCACTGGCCAATGCCAGAATCATATCGGCGGTGCTTGCCGCTTCTCTCTCTCGTTCTGTTATATACTTTCGCGGATTTCTTGTGGAAGACATCGTTTTGCCGCTGTCAAAAACCTCTTCGGTTTTCTTGAGGAATTCGAGTTTCTGCGTCTCAGCGGACTCGTCCAGAATAGACTTAAGAACAACGAGCGATTGGTGAACTTCCAGTCTATCATTAATTGCAAGGGTCTCTTTGCCGCCAAGGTAACGGAGAATGTTTTTCACCGCCCACTCTCGTTGAGGCTTATCCAAAGCGTCCACATACAGGTCAACCCACCCCATGCTTTGCATAAGAGAGCAGACAATCTCTTTCGTTTTTTCGTGAAGAGAGGCGAAAAAACCTTGTTCTGCTATATGAATGATGGCGTTGGCGGCACGCGTGTATTGTGCAATTTCCTGCATATGAATCGCGAGGTTATAGTTTCTCTAAAATTAACCGTGAGCTTTCTCTAAAAAAATCTTCTATACTATCGTCCATATCATGGAAATCATGAAAGTAATTCAACAGAATATGGTTAACTTTGTAACGTAGCTACCACCGCACCAGCGCGGCGCCCCACGTAAAGCCGCCGCCCATCGCGTCGAGCAGGACAAGCTGGCCGCGCTTGATGCGTCCGTCGGCCACGGCCACGCTGAGCGCCAGCGGCACCGAGGCCGCCGAGGTGTTGGCATGCTCGGCCATCGTCTTCACGACGCGCTCCGGCGGCAAATGAAGCCTCTTGGCAATGCCGTCGATGATGCGCTGGTTCGCCTGATGCGGCACGAGCCAATCGATGGCTCCTTGTGGCAGGTTGTTGGCCGCGAGCGTCTCGTCCACGACTTCGGCAAGGCGGAGAACGGCATGGCGGTAAACCTCGCCGCCTTTCATGCGCATATGGCCCGTCGTCGCTGTGCTCCCCGGCCCGCCGTCGACGTAAAGCGTGTCGTAGTGGCTGCCGTCGGCGTGCAGATGCGTGGACAGTATGCCGCGATCCGACGTATCGCCCTTGCCTTCCGCCGCCTGCAAAACGACGGCGCCCGCGCCGTCGCCGAACAAAACGCAAGTCGTGCGGTCGGTCCAGTCGATAAGACGGGAAAGCGTTTCCGCCCCGATGACTAAAACCGTATTGACCTGCCCGAGCCGGATAAAATTGTCGGCAACCGCCATCGCATACACAAAGCCGGAACAAACCGCCTGCACATCAAAAGCAAAACCCCGCGTAATGCCGAGCCGCGCCTGAACGCGCGCAGCGGTGGCGGGAAACGTGTTGTCGGGCGTCGTCGTCGCCACGATGACGGCGTCGATCGCCCCCGCCTCAAGACCCGCGTCGGCCAGCGCCTTTTGCGCCGCCTGCACCGCGAGATCGGACGTCTTTTCGTTTTCGCCCGCGATATGGCGTTGCTTGATGCCGGTGCGCTGAACGATCCATTCGTCGGACGTCTCGACGCGCTTCGCCAACTCATCGTTCGTGACGATGCGTTCGGGCAGATAGCCGCCGCAGCCGAGAATAACGGAACGGCGGATCATGATCCTTCATCCCCCAAAACGGGTTGTGCCGTAGCGGCATCGGACAATGCCGTCTCGACCTCGCCGTAATGCCGCGCCAGTTCGTCGCGGATGCGCCCGTTGAAGTTATGCGCGGCAAGATCGTAGGCCACGCCGATGGCGTTCGCGAACCCTTCGTCGTCCGTGCCGCCGTGGCTTTTCACGCATACGCCCTGCAAACCGAGGAACATCGCGCCGTTGTGGCGGCGCGGATCGGCGCGGAGCTTGAGCCTTTGCAAGGCGCCGCGCGCCAGCAAATAACCGAGACGCGCGGACAGCGACGATTGAAACGCCTTGCGCAAAAAATCCGACATCAGGTTCGCCGTGCCTTCGGCGGTCTTGAGCGCGATGTTGCCGCTGAATCCGTCCGTCACGACAACGTCGACGGTGCCCGCGAAAATGTCGTTGCCTTCGATAAAGCCGTAGAAACTGCCGGGCACGGGCCTCTCGCGCAAAATAGCGGCGGCGGTGCGGACCTCGTCGTGCCCCTTCATCTCCTCGACGCCGATGTTGAGAAGACCGATGGAAGGCTCGCTGATGCCCAGCACGGTGTGGCAAAAAATCGCGCCCATCATGGCGAATTGCACCAGATTTTCGGCGTCGCACTCCAGATTGGCGCCGAGATCGAGCATCACGCATTCGCCGGTTTTGGTCGGAAAGATCGTCGCGATAGCCGGGCGGTCGATCCCCGGCATGGTTCGCATCACGAACTTGGCCATCGCCATCAAGGCGCCCGTGTTCCCGGCCGAAACGACGCTGGCCGCTTCGCCTTGCGCCACGGCGTTGATCGCAAGGCGCATGCTCGACGCGCGGCCCTGCCGCAGAGCCAGCGAGGGCTTCATATCGTTCGAAATGACGCCTTCGGCGTGGCGCACCTCGCTCACGCCGCGCAAGGACGCATGACGGTCGAGAAGCGGCTTGATGCGCGTTTCGTCGCCGAAAAACTGATAGTTGATTTTCGGATAGCGTTCATGCGCCAGAGCAGCGCCGCCCACGATCATCCGGGGCGCGTTGTCACCGCCCATCGCATCCAGTGCGATTACGGTCCGATTGGTCATGACAAAAACCGCCGCTGAACGCGTTGATTTACGATTTTGACTTCGCTTTGACCGCCTCGCGGCCGTCGTAATGGCCGCAAGCCTTGCAAATGTTGTGCGAACGCTTCGGCTCGCCGCAGTTCTTGCACTCCGCCGTGTTGACGGGCTTCAGCGCATGATGCGAACGGCGCATGTTGCGAACGGATTTCGATGTTTTTCTCTTGGGTACGGCCATGACGAACTCTCACTTGGTAAACGATGTTAAAAAAACGGCGAGACGATTTTTTGTATCATCTCTTTTGGACAATGCCCCTAAGGCGATGCGTGCCACCTTGTTCTTCTTTGACAGGACGTGACTTTAAGGACCTCCGCTTTCCCCGGTTCCGGGGGCTTGAGCCACGACGTATACTCAACCCTCATATCCCGTTGAGGCTCCGTTGAACGCTTTTCAGGCTCTTCTTTCATCACGTCGGCTTCTTTCCCTTGCGAGAACCCCTGGTTTTCCTCCAACAATTGACTGGCAGCCTTTTTCCGCCGCCGATACTCATCAAGATAATAAAGCATAACCGAGAAAGCCTAAATAGAAAGACGCGGCCCTGAGGCTCAGAGCCGCGCAATCACCTCTTTTTTAAGGAAACTCCGCGAAAATGCAAGGAGAAAGGACGCTCATCCTCTCGCCGTCCGTAAACCATCTTTTCCGGAATCTCTTAAGCCCCTTGTTTCTGGGACTTTTTCTTCAGTTCCGCCAGCCTGGCGAAAGGATTATTTTTACCGGCCTCTTGCGGCATCGCGCCCAAATCGGCCACGGGCAACGAAGCCCCCTCCTTGCGCGGGTAAGGATCGAGCGCCACGGCCAGATGCTGCGCCACCAGTTCGCCAAGATCGATCACGCCGTTCACGATAGGCTCCGGCGCCTCGTCCCCCCCGGAATCCTCATGCGGCGGACTCGCCCCGGCATCGAGCATCGCAGGAGGCGCGAAAAGAATGCCGATCTTGTCCGTAATATGAGCGGGAACAGGCTCCAGCGTCACGACGCATTGCTGCACCACATCGGCCAAAAGCGTGCCCGTCACCGCGATAATCTTCCCGTCGGCATGATCCATATTAAGATCGGCCTCGAGTTTCGAAAGATCGAGCAACCCGAAGCGGGCGGCCAATGCCTTGCGTTCCGCCGGGCTGGCCACGATATGCTCTTCCATGCCGCCTGCCGGGATTTTATCGACAGGCAGAGGCCGCGAAAGTTCGGGTTCGGCGGCGACAGGGTGTTTCATGTTAATCTCGCGTTTCGGGGCGGCGTCCATCCGGCGTAGCAAATTTAATCCGCGGAAACAATCGCCTTGCCAAAAAAAGGACACGAAGGCAGGCTCATGATTGACACAGGCGCGCGGGCATGGGATTCAGTTGACAGAAAAGAGAGACAGGAAACAAGGGTTGCGTTTTACCGTCATGTCCACATCGGCTCCACGTCTTATCCTGCTTGCCGGAAGCCTGGTTCTGCTTCTTTCCGCCTGCGCGCCGACGATGCGCAACCGCGGCAATTTGCTCGAGCCCGAGAAACTTGCCGAGATCAAACCGGGCGAAAGCACGCGCGAAAACTGTGCCAACAAGCTGGGATCCCCCACGGAAGTCAGCACGTTCGACGAAAACGTATGGTATTACTTCGGCCGCCGCACCGAACAGTATTCGTTCCTCGATCCGGAAGTGATCGAACAGAAAGCCGTCGAAATCCGCTTCAACGATCAGGGCGTGGTGACGGCGGTAAACAACCTCGATCCGTCCCAATGCCAGGAAGTCTCGCCCGTGGCGCGCAGCACGCCCACCTACGGCCACGACTTGACGTTTATCGAACAGCTGGTAGGCAACCTCGGTTCGACGTCGAAAGCCGCAAAGAAGAAATAGGCTCCGCGGGCGCGTTCGCCGCAACGGTTCCCGCCAACGCCAGAAAATCGGACAATGTGTTTACCGTGACATCCACGTAGGAACCCATATTGGGATAGCGCGCGGGATTGACGATGCGCCCATGCGTCAGAAGTGCGGTAGCGCCCAAAACCTTCCTGGCGGAAACCAGATTTTCTGCGGTGTCTTCCACCATACACGTTAATTCAGGCGGCCAGCCAAGCAGCGCTAGCGCCTTAAGGTAGGCCTTTTCCGTTATCTTCAGATTGAAGCCGACCTTTTCGATCGAAATAATCCGGTTCTGCGGAATGACGCCTTCCAGCCCCCATGCCTTCAAGGATTTATTAATCCAGGGTTCGCTGCTGTGGGACAAAACAGCCAGCGGCACGGGGCTTGCGAGCAATTGCCCGCGCGTGACATCGCAGGGGCCGTTCAGGCTGAAATCGATGCCCTCGTGGTAAATATCGTTGAAGGCTTCGATGCTGATGCCGTACTTGTGCCAAAAAACGCAGAAACAGGAGCTGCACTTTTTATGGGAAAGCCTTGCCTCCGCCAGCGCCTCTTCTTTCGTCAAAGGCGCGCCGAGCCGTAAAACCGTGTCGGCAAGGACATCGAGGCAATGCTCGCTGAACTGCGGCGTGATCTCGCCGAAGGTCCCATCCAGATCGAGTAAGGCATACTTGATATTATTGAGGGGCGCCGGGCCCGTTAAGTTTTTCATCTCATCCCGCCGCCATTCCATAATCGGGGCGCGCACCAGGCTCTCTCACGCGCGCAGGAAGAGCCATGACCAGCGCCTTCATGAACACGGCAAGGTCGTCGCAAACGTAATCGACATAGTCATGAGCGGCCGGATCAAATGCGCGGCCATGCGTGATATGAACGGTCTTCATGCCAAAGTTCTTGGCCGGAATAAGGTTCAAGAGGGAATCCTCAACCATCGCGGTTTGGCCGGCCAGAAACCCGGTTTTGTCGAGTACGATGCGGTAGGGCTCTTCGCTTTGCGATTTGAAATTGAAGCCGACGTCCTCAAGCCCGAACACGCGTTCCGGCGGAATGATTCCGTCCATGCCGAACCTTTTAATCGCCGAATTGACCCAGCCGCGGTTGCTGTGCGACAATACCGCGAGGGGAAGCGGGCACGCGCGCAGTCCCGCCACCGTCAAGGGATCGACGTGGACATAGTCCTGTTCCAGCCGTTGGTGATACAAGTCGTGCCAAAGCGAAGTTGAAAATTTGTACTCTTTCTGGAAAACGGCGAAACTGGAGCCGAAGTCTTTATACGATTGTTCCGCTCTGACCATCGCCTCGCCCCGCGTCATCGAGACGCCGAATTGCCCGCAAAGCGTCAGCGCCGTCTCGACGGCCACTTCATGGCAATGGCGCTCGAACTCTTCGGTGAAGCGGTAAATCGTGCCGTCAAAGTCGAGCAAAACAAGTTTCAGATCCTGAACCGCTTTTTCCACTTAAAAGTCCTTCCGGGTTTATTATTCCGCCGCCCTGGCTTCCTGATTATCCAGAGGCAGCATTTGCCTGGCGAGCGTCATAAAGGCCTTTGTCAAATCCCGGTATAATTGCGAAAAATTTTCATTCTTTTCAAGTGTTTGTTCGTTCATGTAAAGACAGCGGCTTATCTCCAGCTGCAAGGCGTGGCAGCCGCGCTGCGGCTGGCCGTAACGCCTAAGGATTTCAACGCCTTTATAGGGATTGTTTAACGCAACGCTATAGCCCATGTCTTGCAGCAGATCGTGCACGAGGCTGGTTAATGCCGGATCGCAGCTCGTTCCGTCCCGGTCGCCGATCACGAAATCATGATGCCGGCGCAATCCGCCGGGCCGGGCCGGCCCCGGCATGGAATGGCAATCGATAAGATAAACCTCGCCGAAACGCGCGGCTTGTTTCGCCAAAAGATTTTCCAGCGCCGCATGGTAAGGCCGATAGTACCGATCGATCCTTTTCTGCACTTCGGCGACAGGCAAAGGCGCGTCGTACATCGCCACGCCGCCCTTGCATAAACGCCGCACGAGGCCGAGTCCCTGCAACGTGTTCTTCGAAGGCTGAAGCGGCAAAGGCCACTCTTCCGCAAGCACGGCCGGATCGAGATCGTCCTCGGCGCGGTTGACGTCGACATAGCTTCGCGGAAACTCGGCCTGAAGGATCGTCGCGCCCGCCCCGGCCCCGCCCGCGATCAGTTCGTCCACATAGGCGTCTTCCGCCTGCCGCAAAACCGGCAAAGGGCAAACGAACCCGAAATCCTCCGGATACCCCCGCCCGCTGTGGGGCGAGCTGAGGATGAGAGGCGAAGCAGCTTCCCGTATCGTATGAGACAAGAGGGGTTTCATGATAAAAATACCTTACCACTTAACGTCATTCCCGCGAAAGCGGAATCCGGTTTTTTATGCCGCGAAGGTTAACGGGATCGGGACCGAATGCGTGATCCCCGCTTGCGCGAGGAAGCTGGCAAAGAGGTAACACTGCCAGCCCCAATCTCCAGCTCCGCAGCCTCCAGCCGCCGGATCTCGTCGCGCAGGCGCGCGGCTTCTTCGAACGCCAGATCGTCCGCCGCCGTCCGCATACGTTTGTCCAAATCGCGAATGTGAGCGCGCAAATCCTTGCCGCTTAGGGTCAATTCGCCCGCCAGACCTGCAGGAACGGTCACGTGATCGCGCTCGTAAACCGAGCCGAGAATGTCGCCGATGTTCTTCTTGACGCTCTCCGGCGTGATCCCGTGCGCCGCGTTGTAGATTTGCTGTTTTTCGCGACGGCGGGACGTTTCCTCCATCGCGGCCCTCATGCTGCCGGTGACGCGATCCGCGTACAAAATCGCCTTGCCGTCGATGTTGCGCGCCGCGCGGCCTATCGTCTGGATCAGCGACGTGCGCGAACGCAGATACCCTTCCTTGTCGGCATCCAATATCGCCACAAGACCGCATTCGGGAATGTCCAGTCCCTCGCGCAACAAATTGATGCCGATCAGAACGTCGTAAACGCCGAGGCGCAGATCGCGGATGATTTCGATGCGCTCCAGAGTCTCCACGTCCGAATGGATATAGCGCACCTTGACGCCCGCCTCGCTCATGTAATCGGTCAGCGCCTCGGCCATCTTCTTGGTGAGCGTGGTGACGAGCACGCGCTGGCCGCGTTTGGTCACCTCGCGCACCTCGAACAGCAGATCGTCCACCTGTTTTTCGGTCGGACGCACGATGACCGGCGGATCAATGAGTCCCGTGGGCCGCACCACCTGTTCGACGAACACGCCTTTCGTTTGCTCAAGTTCCCACGGCCCCGGCGTCGCGGACATAAAGAGCGTTTGCGGCCGCATAACGTTCCATTCCTCGAACTTCAGGGGCCGGTTATCGGCGCACGACGGCAGGCGAAAGCCGTATTGCGCCAGAGTCGTTTTGCGCTTGAAGTCGCCGCGGTACATGGCGTTCAGCTGCGGCACCATTACGTGGCTTTCGTCCACGAAAAGCATTGTGTTTTCCGGCAGATATTCAAACAACGTCGGCGGCGGCTCGCCCGGCTTGCGCCCCGTGAGAAAGCGCGAGTAATTCTCGATTCCGGCGCAGCTGCCCGTGGCCAGCATCATCTCCATGTCGAATTGCGTGCGTTCGCGAAGGCGTTGCTCCTCAAGCAATCTTCCCTCCGCCAGCAATTGCGCCAATCGTTCCTTCAACTCGACTTTGATGTTCGCGACGGCCTGCTCCAGCGTCGGCTTGGGCGTGACATAGTGGCTGTTGGCATACACCTTCACGGCATCAAGCGTTCCGCCCTTCTCGCCTGTGAGCGGATCGAACTCAACGATCTGCTCGATCTCGTCGCCGAACAGCGTAAAACGCCAGGCGCGGTCCTCAAGGTGCGCCGGAAACAGCTCGACCGTATCCCCGCGCACGCGGAAATCGCCGCGCCCGAATGCCATGTCGTTGCGGCGGTACTGCAATTCGACCAGCGCCGCCAAAAGCCGCTGGCGCGGCAGCGTCTGCCCCTTGGACAGCGTCAGCACCATATCTTGATACGTCTCGACCGACCCGATGCCGTAGATGCACGACACCGAAGCCACGATGATGACGTCGTCGCGCTCGAGCAGCGAACGCGTCGCCGCGTGACGCATGCGGTCGATCTGCTCGTTGATCATCGCCTCTTTTTCGATGTAGGTGTCCGTGCGCGGCACATAGGCTTCGGGCTGGTAATAATCGTAATAGCTGACAAAATATTCCACCGCGTTTTCGGGGAAAAAGCTTTTCATCTCGCCATAAAGCTGGGCCGCCAGCGTCTTGTTCGGCGCGAGGACAAGCGTCGGGCGCTGCAGCGTCTGGATCGTATGCGCCATGGTAAACGTCTTGCCGGAGCCGGTGACCCCCAGCAGCACCTGATCCCGCTCGCCGCGCCGGAAACCATCACAAATGGCCGTGATCGCCTCCGGCTGGTCGCCCGCGGGCTTAAAGTCCGAGGTTAACACGAACTTTTTTCCGGCCTCGGGCCGGATGTTTGGTTTGACAACGTCAGCGAAGATGGGGAAAATCATGGGGTTCCGGTTATTTTTATTAACTATTTTTAATAGCTGGCTTTACGGATTGCAGAAACAAAAATCATTATGAACACACAGATGGTAAAGGAAGCGATTATTGTCAAGATCGGCACATCCGCGCTGAGCCTTCCCGATGGCAGGCCGGATATTAAGGTGCTTCGTTCCCTTTGCAGGCAGATCGCCAAATTGAAAGCCGAGGGTCACCACGTAATTCTCGTGACCTCCGGCGCCGTCGGCATCGGCAGAGCCATCGCAAAAGAAAGAGGCATTTCGTTCGATGGCCTCGATGAAACGCTGATAAAGCAAATTTGTTCGGGCCTGGGACAACCCGTCCTAATGAGCCTTTATGACAGGCTTCTGGCAAAACACGGCATATCGGTCCCGCAAATCCTTCCGACAAAATCCGATTTTGGGGTCAACGGCGGCTCTGAAGGACAAGCGTCCGTCTTTCCGGATAAACTCGATCCTGATTTCGTAAAACCTCTTCTCGCGTCCATGCAGCACGATAACTTGCTGCCTATCGTCAACGAAAACGACATGGTGTCGGCGCGGGAAATTAAATTTACCGACAACGATGAATTAGCGGGCTTGCTGGCCAAGCTGGTGAAGGCCGATCGCATGATCATTCTTTCCAATGTCGAGGGCGTCTATAAAAAGCCGGGTGAAGCGGAGGTGATCCCCGTTTTCAATTTGACCGATCCGAATACCTGGCCGCAAAGCGTCAAGGGCACATCACCCAGCGGCATTGGCGGCATGGAAAGCAAGGTAAGGGTGGCCGAAACCCTTATGGATCAGGGCACGGCCTTTTACATCGCGTCTTCCCGCAAAAAGAACGCTTTGCCGAACATCATGCGCGAAAAGCGCGTTGGCACCGAGATTATATGCCAACGGCCGAAAAACGCGCCGCGTATTCAGTTTGCGTACTCGCCCGCATAAGCGATCCGCGGCTT
>JAQUPC010000044.1 GCA_028716765.1 Alphaproteobacteria bacterium
ATCGACGTTGTTCGTGCGGATCATGACGTTGCCGTAGACGATGAAGCGTATTTTGTTGGGATTTTCGTTGTGGTATTCGCGCGCGAGCAAGTCGACGACGTCCGTGCGCTGGACGGAAAACTCGTCGTCGGCCATGCCCTGCGATTTCAGGAAATCGACGACGGCCTTCTGGCTGTTCTCAATGCGCATTTGCGCCGTCTGAAGTTCTTCGCTGGCTTCCACATAACGCAACGGCCAAAGGGCGAGGTCGGCTTTCACCTCTCTTTCGGCAAGGCCTTTGACGCTCACAATATGGGGGTTATGCATGCGGCTGAGTCCCGTTTCCAGCGCTTGCGCAAGAAAAAAACTGCCGGTGCCGATGCCAAGGGTCAGAAGGAAAGCCGCCGCAACAAGACCAAGGCGGGAAGGGGGATTGTCAAAGGGCTGATCGTCTAAATTCATCGGGTTATCCTTGTATAAGAAGAAGGTGCAATTGGATGTTTGCGCTTTACATGAAATTAGCCCACAATTTATATGAAAAACCTTGTTTGAGCAATATGAAGCGGAAAAAGCCTTGCCAATACACTCACTTGCATCAGTGTCTTTAACCACTGCAGCAGCGCTGACGCCTGAGGAATTCGCCGCGCTCATGGAAACGCTCGACGCCGATCCGCGCAATCTTGCCGTGGCGGTTTCCGGCGGACCGGACAGCATGGCGCTGGCGTGGTGCGCGAAGAGGTGGACCGGCGATCGCGGCGGAAGCCTTTCAGCCTTTATCGTTGATCATCGACTGCGTCCCGAATCCGGCGAAGAGGCGAAAGCCGTCCAGCAGCGCCTCGCCGCGGTGGGGGTCAAGGCGGAAATTCTTCGCTGGGAACACTCGCCGATTGCCTCCCGCGTTCACGCGCAGGCGCGCAAGGCGCGGTACGATCTATTGCTTGAAGCATGCCGCCGTCACGGAATCCGCGACTTGCTGTTGGCGCATCAACGCGAGGATCAGGCTGAAACCATCCTCATGCGCCTCGCCAAGGGAAGCGGGCTTGACGGACTTGCAGGGATGGCCGCCGAAACGGCGATGAACGGCGTCCGGCTGTTGCGGCCTCTCCTAACCGTGCCAAAGGAACGGCTTGTGGCGACGTGCGAGGCGGCCGGTCTTGTCTTCGTCACGGACTCGAGCAACAGCGCAACCAAATACGCGCGCGGGAGGCTGCGCCGCGTGCTGCCGTTGCTGGAAGCGGAGGGGTTAACGGTCGAGCGTCTGATCGATCTTGGCGAACGGGCCGGGGAAACGCGGGACGCGATGGAGCATTACGCGCAAGCCCTGCTGCGCGTGGCGGCGCGCATGGACGAGGCGGGCGTCGTCAGCCTCAATCTGGAGCACGTGCGCTCGGCCCCGCGCGCGGCGGCGTTGCATGCGCTTGGAGATTGTCTGCGAAGCCTTCATGCCGCCGACTATCCGCCTCAGCGCGCTATGCTGTTGCCTTTGCTCGAAGCGCTTTGCCGCGACGGGCCCATGGGAGCGCGAACGCTTCATGGCTGCATCATCGGCAAGGGGGCCGTTTCCGCCACCCTGACAAGAGAATATGCGGCAATTACGGACGAAAAGCCTATTGCTCCCGGTGAAACCATCCTGTGGGACGGGCGATGGCAGGTTCACGTGTCGCCGGAATGTCAAATGAAACACCTTGTTGTCCGGAAGCTTGGCATGCCGCTGCGTGGCGAACTGGATCGTTTAGCGCCCGATCTGCGCCGTCAAGTGCCCAAAGGCCGGGCGCGCGCCGTCTTGCCCTCGCTTTGGCAAGGGGAAAACCTTGCGCTTATTCCCGATTTGACTGGATCTCCCAAGTCTATGGCGGCCGCCAAAGTCTTACTTAAGCCACAAACGCGGCATCAAACATAAAGAATATGGCCTTTGGGGGCTGTACGGACATTGCATTCCGGTGAAGATTTACGATATGTTTTAGCACGCACCGGAGCCGGGCTTGGCTCGGGGATTCCCTAGCCAAACAGGTAAGGTAACGAGCATTGAATAACATCGGAAAAAACGTAGCTCTTTTGGTCGTCATCGGCTTGTTGCTGGCGGCGCTCTGGAACGTGTTTCAGGGGCCGGGAACGCTGCCGATGCAAAAACCCATGCCGTTCAGCGAGTTCGTAACGCTTGTTGACGACGGCAAGGTGGCGGACGTTACCGTTAAAGGCAACGTGGTCAGCGGCCATTTGAACGACGGCGGCGTGGCTTTCCTGACGTATGTGCCGAACGACACGAACATTATCGATAAGCTGCTTGCCAAAAAAGTGACCATTAACGCGCAGCCCCCGGAAGAGGGCGCGATAACGTTCTGGGGCGTGGTGCTGAACTGGTTCCCGATGATCCTTTTGGTCAGCGTCTACATCTTTTTCATGCGGCAGATGCAAGGCAACAGCGGGCGCGCCATGGGCTTTGGCCGCAGCCGCGCGCGGCTTCTGACCGAAAAAACCGGCAAGGTGACGTTCGACGACGTCGCGGGCGTCGAGGAAGCCAAGCAGGAATTGCAGGAAGTCGTCGAGTTCCTGCGCGATCCGCAAAAATTCCAGAAACTCGGCGGCAAGATCCCCAAGGGACTGTTGCTCGTCGGCCCTCCCGGCACGGGCAAGACACTGATCGCGCGCGCCGTGGCGGGCGAGGCCAACGTTCCGTTCTTTACGATCTCGGGTTCCGATTTCGTGGAAATGTTCGTCGGCGTCGGCGCGAGCCGCGTGCGCGACATGTTCGAGCAGGCCAAGAAACAGGCCCCCTGCATCATCTTCATCGACGAGATCGACGCCGTGGGACGGCATCGCGGCGCCGGGCTCGGCGGTGGCAACGATGAGCGCGAACAGACGCTCAACCAGCTTTTGGTCGAGATGGATGGCTTCGATTCCAACGAGGGCGTGATCCTGATCGCGGCCACGAACCGTCCGGACGTGCTCGATCCCGCTTTGCTGCGGCCGGGCCGTTTCGACCGCCAGGTCGTCGTGCCTAATCCCGATATTCTGGGGCGCGAGAAGATACTCAAGGTTCATATGCGGAAGGTGCCGCTGGCGCCGGACGTGGACGCCAAGGTCATCGCGCGCGGCACGCCGGGATTTTCGGGAGCCGATCTGGCCAATCTTGTGAACGAAGCGGCGCTTTTGGCGGCACGCAACAACAAGACGGCCGTCGGCATGGAGGAATTCGAGTCGGCCAAGGATAAGGTCATGATGGGCGCCGAACGCCGCTCGATGGTGATGACGGAGATGGAGCGCAAGCTGACCGCCTATCACGAAGCCGGGCACGCGCTGGTCAGCCTCAATGTGCCGCAAAGCGATCCGTTGCATAAGGTAACCATCGTTCCGCGCGGCCGCGCCCTCGGCGTGACGATGAATCTGCCCGAACGCGACAAGTACAGCCAAACGAAGGTGGAGCTCGAATCCCGGATCGCCGTCATGTACGGCGGCCGCATTGCCGAGGAGATCGTCTTTGGCAAAGACAACGTGACGACGGGTGCCGGCAACGACATTATGCAGGCGACGGCCATCGCGCGGCGCATGATCACCGAGTTCGGCATGTCGGACAAGCTGGGCCCCGTGCGCTACAACGCCAATGAGCAGGAAATCTTTCTCGGCCACTCCGTTGCCCAGCAGCAAAACGTTTCCGAGGAAACGGCCCGCCTCATCGACGAAGAAATTCGCCGCCTGATCGAAGAATCCGAGGCGAAGGCGCGCACGATACTCACGGAGCATCTGGGCGATTTGCACATGGTCGCGGCCGCGCTTCTGGAGCACGAAACCCTGACGGGCGACGACGTGGCGGCGCTTTTGCGCGGGGAAAAGATCGAACGCCGGGAAAGCGCGCCGCCAGCGCCCAAAGCTGCGGCGGGTGCGGAGGGAAAGCGCGGCTCGGTTCCCTCGACCGCGGCGGGAACGCCGCCCCTGACTCCTATGCCGCAGACGACGCGCGGCATTGTTGTGTGAAGCCGTCATCAAGCGGCGATGTAAATTAATGGATTATTAGACCTGAGTTTTGGCTCTTTCCGAATTTTTGTGCTCCGGAGGGCAATGTGGATACTGCGATATTTGAAAGAGCCGTCGACATATTCAGGCAAGCCGCAACGGCTTCGACATCCTCGGCCCCCGATCTTTGGACGCCGGATAATCCTTTGTTGGGCCATTGTGCCGTAGCCAGCTTTGTCGCCAAAGATGTTTTTAGGGGAAAAATCGTCGGAGGGGCCGCCCTGACCGCCGGAGGTGGCGTCTACTCCCATTACTGGAATTTGATCGGGGGCCGGGAATATGATTTCACCTCCGAGCAGTTTCAGCGGATGGACATTCTTGAGATTCGGCGGCAACCGAAACGGCTCATGAGGGAAATAAACGGCGCAACGCCGCTTTTTGGGGACACCTACAAACGTTATATGGAATTCCGGGCGCGTACGATTGCCGCTCTGTCCAAATTGGCGAGAACGTGATAGGCACGATTTGCCATGCCGGTTGCAGCCAAATTTCAACGCCAGCTTTTTTCGCCGCCTTACGCGCTATTGCCGCCGGTCGTGTTTCTGGCGCTGGTGCTTTGTTTTATTTTTCATCCGGCAAGTCCCCTGCGCACGTTCGATCTGATTGATCCCGACAACTATATGCGGCTCAATCAGGTCGTTCACTGGCTGTCGGGGCACGGCTGGTACGATCTCGGCCAGCCGCGGCTCAGCCCCGGCGACAACACGGTCATCTACTGGTCGCGCCTCGTCGATTTGCCTATCGCCGCGCTTGCCTGGCCGCTTTCGCATTTTATGAGCTTGCGGAACGCGGCGCTGGCCGCGTCCCTGATCATTCCGCCAGCATATCTTGGATTATTGTTGATCCCGCTGTTGCCGGCGATGGTGCGGCCTTTGGTGCCGCGTCATCGCGCCAATCTTACGGCGGTTATGCTTTTGTTCGCGCCGGGCATCGTCTTTCAATTCATGCCGGGGCGCGTCGATCATCACGGGCTTCAGCTTATTATCGCGGCCTTCGGGTTTTTATGCCTGACGCGCCTGATCATTTGCCCGCGCCGATGGCGGTTTTCCGTTATGGCGGCCATCGCGTTCGCCTGCGGCCTGTGGATCGGCGCCGAGGCCTTTCCGGGCCTGATTTTGTTCGCCTGCGTTTTGTTCATCGTCGCCGGATGGAAGGGCGGGCTTGTTCTCCGCAACGCGGCGTTGTTCGGCGCGGCGCTTGCCCTTGCAACGGCGGTTGTTTTGCTTCTGGCGCGGCGGCCTGAAGAATGGGGAAAGCTCGAAATTACGTGGTTCTCAAGCGCCTACGTCATATTTTCCGCTCTATTGGGGGCGGTTATCGTCGCGGGGTGGGGCTTGGGCCGGTTCACCTCGAACCGCGGGTTGAGGCTGTCGTTGCTGGCGGCACTGGGGTTTTTCGCCGCCGCGCTTTTTTTTCTGTTCGTGCCTCAGGCGCTTCAGGGGCCGTATGCCGATCTGCACGCGAACAACGCCCCCTTGATCCTCGATAGCATCGGCGAGGCGCAGCCGCTGTCGCCTTCCTTCATGCTGAATAAATTTTATTTATTCCGCCTTGGACGCGTCGTCGATCTGTTCTTTAAGGTTTTGTTCGTTCCCCTAATGGGGCTGGCGGTCGTGACGTTGAATCTTTTTGCAACGACAGGACGCCGCCGTGTTCTCTGGGCCGTGGCCGGGTCCTTGCTGTTGGCGATGATTTTGACGACCCTGTTTTGGCAGGTGCGGGCTTACCGGTTCATGCAACTGTTTACGATCCTTCCGGTCACATGGCTTGTCTGGCTAAGCTGGGATTGGATCAAGGTCCGATGGTCGGGGCGTCCGCGCTTTTGGGCGGAAATAGTTGCGTTCTGTATGCTTGGATTCATTCCCGTGGTTTTGCTGCCCGCCGGGCTTGAAGGCAAGCCGCTGGTTCCCGATGTCGCGATGTTTCCACTTGCTCTTGCCAGGCGCTCATGTGACTTCGCCCCGGTTTCCGTCGAACTCAGGTCTCCGGAGAGTTACGGAGCCCGCGCGCGCGTTGTCATGAACACGATGAATGACGGCGCTTGGCTGCTATTTCTTACGCCGCATCAGGCGTTGTCGGCGCCCTATAATGTTGCAGGCAATCGCGACAGTTTCGATTTTTTCAACGCGCGCCGGGAAGATCAGGCGCTGAACGTCCTGCGGCGGCGGAAGGCCGATTTGGTTCTTCTTTGCCGCGACATTTCGCCCTTGTATGCCGGCGTTAACGCTAACACCCGGTTTCATGCCGCCTTAAGCCTTGATCGCGAAGGGAAGCTGCATGTGCGGAGCGACAGGGATCATCCCACGATGATCGAACGGTTAATTCATGATTCGCCGCCGCCCTGGCTCAAACGCGTTGAGGTTCCGGCCGATAAAGACTATCTTTTGTATGAGGTTAGACTGCCCGAAGGTAAAAAGGACAATTGAACAATCATGACCCGTAAACTTTTCGGCACCGACGGCATTCGCGGCCGCGCCAATCAGGAACCCATGACGGCCTCGACGGCGCTTAACGTGGCAATGGCGGCGGCGCGGCTGTTCCGGCGCGGCGATTACCGGCATCGCGTCGTCATCGGCAAGGACACGCGTTTGTCGGGCTATTTGCTGGAGCCTGCGTTGACGGCAGGGTTTATTGCCGAAGGAATGGATGTGATCCTGCTCGGGCCGTTGCCGACCCCTGCCGTGGCGATGCTGACCAAAAGCCTTCGCGCGGATTTAGGCGTTGTGATTTCCGCTTCCCATAATCCTTATCATGACAACGGCATCAAGCTGTTCGGGCCGGACGGATGCAAGCTTTCGGACGATCTTGAAGCCCGGATCGAAAGCTTGATGAAAAAGGCCGGAACGGACGGCCTCGTGACCGGCGACGCGCTCGGCCGCGCCAGCCGTCTTGACGACGCTATCGGCCGCTACGTCGAGTACGTGAAAGGCACGTCGCCGAACGGGTTGCGTCTGGACGGCATGAAAATCGTCGTCGATTGCGCCAACGGCGCGGCCTACAAGGTGGCGCCCGCGATCTTGTGGGAACTCGGCGCCGAGGTCGTTGCCGTCGCCGTGCAGCCCGACGGGCGCAACATCAACCGCGATTGCGGCGCGACGCATCCGCGATTGATGCAGGAGGCCGTCATGCTGCATCAGGCCGACGTGGGCCTCGCGCTGGACGGCGACGCCGATCGCTTGATCATGGCCGACGAAAAAGGACAGGTCATCGACGGCGACCAATTGATGGCGCTGATCGCCGGGGCGTGGGCGAGGGACGGACGTCTGAAAGGCAACACGGTCGTGGCGACCGTTATGTCCAATCTCGGAATGGAACGTTTTCTGAAAAAGAAAAACATCTCCCTGATCCGCACGCCGGTGGGCGACCGCTATGTCGTCGAGGCGATGCGGGAAGGCGGCTTCAACGTCGGCGGCGAGCAATCGGGCCATATCGTGCTCAGCGATTTCAGCACGACGGGCGACGCGTTGATCGCGGCGTTGCAGATACTCGCCGTGATCCGCGAGAAAAAAGGACCGGCCAGCAAAGTCTGCCGCCTGTTCAAGCCGTTGCCGCAGCTCCTCAGCAACGTGAAGGCCGACGGTGCTGTGCTAAAGAACAAGAAGGTTCAGGCTGCCATAGCCAAAGCCGGGAAAAAGCTGGACGGCCGGGGGCGCCTGCTGATCCGCAAGTCGGGTACCGAGCCGCTTATCCGCGTTATGGCGGAAGGCGACGACGAAAAGCTGGTGCGTGCGCTGGTGGATGAACTGGTGAAAGTAATCAAGGCCGAGGCGGACTGATCTTATCAATTAACCATGTTTTCCGTTTATTTCCTTCCTAAAGGAAAGCCACTATTGAATTGCATCATCGGTTGGCGATCATGTAGAAAAGAGACATTATTGGTAATATTTTAAGAGGAGGAATAGAATGAATCACAAGATGGAATACAATCCTGGCCATGTAGAAGCCAATCTCAAATTTTTATATCAAGAGATGGAGGAAATAGGCTGTGCGATGTGCGGCGTATCAAGGAAAAATGTTCTAGCCGTAAGCCCGAAAGCGGCTTCTGTTTGTGCGCTTATTGCTATGGTGCAAAACGAATTAACCGGCCATGATTTGCTTCGGGCTCCTTGGAACGAGCATGTTGAAGGCTTTAAAACGGCTTCATTTGCACTGGTGACTGATCTGAAGAAAAATGGAAAATATGCTCATGCTCCAGAGACTCGTGTTGCGGCTGCGGAGGCTTATGTTAATCTTGTAAGGGCGCAGTTTCATAGATGTGATATGCCTTTAATGCCGTAACAGAAAACACCGGTTGGCGGGTGATCTCTATCGCTTCCCGCTACTTCGGCGCATTGTTGCAAAACCTCAATTTTCGGAGCAATGGCTTATGCAAAAGGAATTGCGGACGGTAGTCATAAGCGCGCTCATCTCGGCTCTTGTCGTATTTTTTGCTGTCAAAGGGATTTGGCCGCAGCACTCTGCGGAAAACGTACGTCCAGCAAACGAAACGGCCCTGGAGCGCGTCGTGCGCACGAACCATTTGCGCTGCGCCTACATCAGCTGGTCAGCCTCCTATTTTATGAAAGACCCCAACACGGGCGAATTCAAGGGCATGGGATACGATCTGGCCGATGCGCTGGCCAAGACGATGAACATCAAGATCGATTGGGTGGAGGAGGTTGGCGTCGGCACGATGTACGAAGGCCTTAAAACGGGCCGCTACGACGCCATTTGCACGCCCGTGATTGCGGACGCGACGGGAGGGCCGCATGCCGCGTTTACCCGTACCCCTTATTATGTTCCCATGTACGCGTATGCCCGCGCGGACGATGCGCGATTTGACATCAACGATCCCCATGTTCTCGACAAGATCAACAGCGAAAACGTTACGGTGGTCGATTTGGAGGGATCGAACGTCGCGGAAATCCACAAGAACCGCTATCCCAAATCGAAGCTTCTCCTTATGCCGGGATCGACGGGAGGCGCCGACGTTATGATGCAGGTCATGACGAAGAAAGCGGATATCACGCAACAAAACCCGGCTTATGTGGAAGACTCGCTGAAAAGCAACCCCAATTCCCTAAAACAGGTAACGGGGGCATTGATGGTTTTCCCGCTGTCGATCGTGACGGTCGGAAGAGACGAAACGGGCTTGCGCGATTGGCTAAGCCTCGGCATCGAATCCATGCTGCAAATGGGCACGGTCGACCGGATTCTCGATCAATACGATCCGCAGAAGAACAAATTTTTCCGCGCGCACAGGGGTTTTTCAACCCCCTGATTGCCGAAAGGGGCTTTTAGTTGCCCCTGTTCTCCATCATCGCTTTCCTTAGCTTCGGCACGTTGTTGCGGAACATGCCGAGATAGGTTGGGGCAGGCCCGCCGGGCTGCGAGAGGGAGTCGGAATAAAGTTCGCCGCTCATTTCTGCGCCGGATTCTTTGGCAATCCTTTTCATCAGGCGCGGGTCGGTCATGTTTTCGATGAACACCTCCTTAATGCCTTCGTCCTTGATCTGTTCGATCAGCTTCGCCACGCCGGCAGGCGAAGCTTCCTTTCCCGTGCTCATGCCGAGGGGGGACAGGAAGGTAATGTTATAAGCTTCCCCGAAGTAACCGAACGCGTCATGCGTCGTGATGATCTTGCGCTTGTCTTGCGGAATGTCGTCGAGTTGTTCGTGCACGTATTTATCCATGTCTTTAAGCTCTTTCGTATAACGGACGGCGCGTTCGTGTATCTCTTCCGCCCTGGCGGGAAGCGCGCCCATCAACGCGCCGGTGATATTGCGCACATAAAGCTTTCCGTAAGCCAGGTTCTGCCATGCGTGCGGGTCGGCCACGGCGCTGTCGCCTTCGCCTAACAAGCGCGGCTTGGCGCCTGCGGAAGCAACAAGGAGTTTGGCGTGCGTGCCGGAGGCTTCGATCATGCGCTGCATCCATTGATCAAGACCGAGCCCGTTTATGACGATGATATCGGCGGCCGCCAATGCCCTGATGCCGTTGGGATCAGGCTGATACGTATGCATGTCGGCTTCCGGCCCGGCCAAGACGTAGACCTCGACGGCGTCGCCGCCTACCTGTTTTACCATGTCTCCCAAAATGCTGAAACTGGCCACGATCCGAAGCGGCTTATCGGCGGCGGACGCCGGGGAAACGGCGGTAAAAAGGACGATCAATAAGGCTAGAAAACACTTTTTCATGGCAGTCCATCCGTGTTGTGGTGTAAATGGGTTTCTATCATGCATTTCCATTAGGCGGAAACGGCGTGAACAAAGGGAGCCTGTCATGTTCTTTATGAGTCTGGGGCAACGATTGGCGATAGCCCTGACCGTATCCGTTTTTGCCGTGCTCGTCGCTGCATGGGCGCTGGCGTCTTGAGATAAAAGCCATGGCAGAAGCTGATATTCCCCTCATTACGCTCGATAACGTCACGGTGCAATACGGGCGGCATACGGCGTTGCAGGACGTCTCGGGCGCGTTTGGCGCCGGTTCCCTGACGGCGGTCGCGGGAATCAACGGTTCGGGGAAAAGCACTTTGCTGAAAGTGATCGCGGGCGTCGTCAAGCCAAGCATGGGCCGGGTCACGCTTTGCGAGAAATGCGCGCCCCAAATCGCCTATTTGCCGCAAACGTCCACGATCCAGCGCGATTTTCCGATCTCCGTTCTTCAGGCCGTCGTATCGGGTTTCTGGCGGGAAACGGGAAGCGTCAAGCGCATCTCGGAAAACCTGAAAAACTGCGCCCGCGCCGCGCTGGCCGAGGTGGGTCTGGCCGGATTTGAGGAGCGTCAGATTTCCGCCCTGTCGGGAGGGCAGTTCCAGCGGTTGCTTTTTGCCCGCCTGATTTTACAGGACGCCCAGATCATTTTGCTCGACGAACCGTTTGCCGCCGTCGACTCCGAAACCACGGCCAGGCTCATTCAAATTTTGCTTAACTGGCACAAGGAAGGACGAACGATCATATGCGTGCTGCATGATTTGCTGATGATCCGGAAATATTTTCCCGAGTCCTTCCTTCTGGCGGGAAAATGTCTGGGCCGCGGCCATACGCATGCGTTGTTCGATCAGAAACTGTTGTCCTTCGATCTCGACATGGCCGAATTGCTGGGGCCGGGGCCAAACCAAAACAAACACAATCATCATGACCATTCCTGAACTTTTTTTCGATCCGTTCACGCATTACGCTTTTATGCGGCGCGCCCTTGCCGCTTGCGTTATTTTGGCTCTGGGCGGCACGCCTCTTGGCGTGTTCATGACGCTCCGCCGCATGACTTTGGCGGGCGATGCCATGTCGCACGCTATTTTGCCCGGCGTCGCGCTGGCGTTTCTCGTTTCGGGCCTGTCGATTTGGCCCATGACGTTGGGCGGGCTTGCCGCGGGCGTTTTCGCCGCTTGCGCCGCCGTTTTTTTGGTGCGGTTTACGCAACTGAAAGAGGATGCCGCCTTTACGCTCTTGTATCTGTTTTTGCTGGCGACGGGCGTGACGATCGTTTCCCTGAAGGGGGGCAGCGTCGATCTGCTGCATCTCTTGTTCGGCGATATTCTCGCCATTAACCGGGATTCGCTTTATCTGGTGACGGGGACGGCATGCCTGTCGCTCATTGGCGTTGCCGTGCTTTACAGATGGCTGGTTATCGAAGGATTCGATCCTGACTTTTTGAAAACCAAAACGCCGTATGATGTGTGGGGGCGTTTGTTGTTTTACGGCCTTTTGATGCTGAATCTTATCGCGGCGTTTCAAGCCTTGGGGACGCTTATGGCGTTGGGGCTCATGATTTTGCCGGCTATCGCGGCGCGTTTCTGGTCCCGCAACATTGACGTCATTGTGCCGCTCGGGGTTTTGTTCGCGCTTGTGGCCTCCGTGGCCGGACTCCTTGTGTCCTACCACGCGAACGTGCCTTCGGGACCCGCCGTCGTTCTGACAGCTGGTCTTCTTGGGTTGGCTTCGGCATGTATCGGATCTTGCGGGAGCGTGCGGACCTATTTACTTAATCAGACGTAAGCAAGGGTATTATGGCCCCATTTGCTTGTTGATCTGGTTCACCGCATAACCCGTGCCGGCGCCGATAGCGCCGCCGATTGCCGCTCCGCAAGGCAGACAGCCGCCCAGTATGACAGTGCTCACCGTGCCGGCAGCGAGCCCAACTACGCCGCCTGCCATCGTGTCTTGCTGCGAAGGGGTGAAGGCCGTTTCGCAGGCGCTGAGCCCCAAAAGACTCAAAATAACAGCCGTTGCGCGTAAAGACCTAAGCATGGAACTTCTCCTCCGTTTTTATTTAGCGGCCCGGCTCCCGGTTTGCCCAATCATAGATATAACCGGCACCGGCCCCTGAGGCGCCGCCGATGGCCGCGCCGCACGGAATGCATCCGCCGGTGAGAACGGTTGCCGCTGTTCCGGTGACCGCGCCAACCGCCGTTCCCACCATGATGTTGGTTCCGGTATGGCCGCTTTCGGTGGTGCTGCATGCGCCCAGAGTCATAAGGCACAATAGGACCATGCTTGCGCGGATGAATGTGCTGTTTGGCCGGATCATGAAGACACCTTTTCCTGGCGGCGAAACCGCCCGTTGCGTTAATAAATAGTCAGGAAAAGGTTATTTTTTTGTTAGCGAAGCGTCAATATCTTCTTCGCCGGGCGGTTTTTTGTATTGCATTTGGTCGTAGGCGTACCCCAGCCCCGAGCCCACAAGGCCGCCGATCGTGCTGCCGCAGAGAAAACAGCCGCCGGTCGCGACGGTTGCAACAAGACCGACCGTAGAGCCTATGGAGCCGCCGGATAAAACGCGCTGTTGCGTAGGGGTTAGCTCGCTGCATCCGGCCAAAGCCAGAAGACATAGCGCCATAATGCCGGCGCGCCGGAAAGAAGGGATTTTTCTATTCATGAGGTCTTCCTGACCGCCAATAACTGCGCGTTAATAGCTTGTAGTTAATCAGGAAAAAGTTATTTTTTGGTTAGAAATAAGTAAATTATCTCATGGAGCCGATTTTACGGCAGGAATTGCAGGAAATGCCTTCCGGATTGTTTGCGGTTGAGGCGATGTTGCAGTCAGGGCCTTTGCTACCGGCTGAAAACAATCACGTATTTTTGTGCCTAAGGGCCACGCAAGGGCGACAACAAGCGCTATGCCGACAGCGCTCGTAAGCACGCCGCCCCAATACGAATGTTTTTCGTGGATGGAAAGAATGTCATGTCTTTGAGGTTTATAGCCTTTTCGCATTTCAAATTCCCTTTGTGAAATCGTAAAAAGTATATTCTTTTATCTACCCTACATCGCGGATTTGCGGCCATTCAAGAGGGCGAATAGTTTCAGAGCCAACACCGTTATAACGTCATGATATTAAAGAGTTTTTTCCTTATTTTTCATTTGGCGTTCCGTCGGCTTGGTGCTAGTTTCCCTTTAATGATTTAACCCTATGATTCAAAGCAGAAAAACAGGTTTTCCCTTGAGCGAATCCACCACCAAGACACCCCCGTCCTCTGACATTACGCAGATCACCATCGAAGACGAGATGCGGCAATCGTATCTTGCTTATGCGATGAGCGTGATCGTATCGCGCGCGCTCCCCGATGTGCGTGACGGCCTTAAGCCCGTGCACCGCCGCATTCTCTACGCGATGAAGGAAGGCGGCTACGACAGCGGCAAGCCCTACAAGAAATCGGCGCGCATCGTCGGCGACGTGATGGGTAAATATCACCCGCACGGCGACGCCGCGATTTACGACGCGATGGTGCGCATGGCGCAGGATTTTTCCATGCGCTTGCCGCTTATCGACGGGCAGGGCAACTTCGGCTCGATGGACGGCGATCCCCCCGCCGCCATGCGTTACACCGAAGCGCGCCTCGCCAAAACCGCCGAAACGGCGCTTGAGGATATCGACAAGGATACGGTCGATTTCCAGGCCAACTACGACGAGTCCACGCAGGAACCCGTCGTGCTTCCCGCGCGCTTTCCGAATCTTCTTGTTAACGGCGCGGGCGGCATCGCCGTCGGCATGGCGACGAACATTCCGCCCCATAATCTGGGCGAGGTGATCGATGGATGCATCGCCGTCATCAAGAATCCTGAACTTTCTATGGAAGAGCTGCTCGAGATCATTCCCGGCCCTGACTTCCCGACCGGCGGCATCATTCTGGGCCGCACGGGTTGCCGCGCGGCGTTTTATACCGGGCGCGGCAGCATCGTCATGCGCGCACGCACGGAGATCGAGGAGGTTCGCAAGGACCGGATGGCGATCATCGTCACCGAAATTCCCTATCAGCTGAACAAAGTGCGCCTGATCGAGCGCATCGCCGAATGCGTGCAGGACAAGGTCGTTGAGGGCATTTCCGATCTGCGCGACGAATCCGACCGCGACGGCGTTCGCATCGTCATCGAGATCAAGCGCGACGCGATGCCGGACATCGTCCTGAACCAGCTTTACAAGCACACCCCGCTGCAAACCAGCTTCGGCGTCAATATGCTGGCGTTGAACGGCGGCCGCCCGGAGTTGATGAACCTCAGGGCCGTTCTTGACGCTTTTATCGCTTTCCGCGAGCAGGTCATCACGCGGCGCACCGAGTTCGAGTTGAACGAGGCGCGCAATCGCGCCCATATTCTGCTCGGCCTCGCCGTCGCCGTCGCCAACATTGACGACGTGATCGCCTTGATCCGCAAGGCCGCCGACCCGGCGGTCGCCAAACAGGAATTGATGGCCCGCGCTTGGCCTGCCCGCGACGTGGCGCCGCTGATCGCGTTGGTGGACGAGGGCGGAACGCGCGAAGACGGCGCCTACAAAATGACCGAGGCGCAGGCCAAGGCCATTCTCGATCTGCGCCTGCATCGCCTCACGGGGCTGGAGCGCGACAAGATCGGCAACGATTTGCGCGTGCTGGTGGAGCAGATCAAGGACTTCCTCGACATTCTCGCCAACCGCGCGCGCATCCTCGGCATCATGACGGAGGAGCTGACGGCGATCCGCGAAAAATTCGCCACGCCGCGCCGGACGACGATCGAGGAGCAGGAATTCGAATCCGACATCGAGGATTTGATCCAGCGCGAGGATATGGTCGTGACCGTTAGCCATGCCGGCTATGTCAAGCGCGTGCCGCTCTCGGCCTACCGGGCGCAAAAGCGCGGCGGCAAGGGCCGCGCGGGCATGAGCACGAAGGACGAGGATTTCGTCAGCGACATTTTCGTCGCCGGCACGCATACGCCGATGCTGTTCTTCTCGACGCTTGGACGGGTTTACAAGCTTAAGGTCTACAAGCTGCCTGTGGGCACGCCTCAGGCGCGGGGCAAGGCGCTCGTGAACCTTTTGCCTCTGGAGCAGGGCGAGACGATCACCACCGTCATGCACCTGCCGGAAGACGAGGCGACGTGGGAAAAGCTGAACGTGGTGTTTGCCACCTCGGCGGGCACCGTGCGCCGCAACCAGCTTTCCGATTTCTCCAATGTGCGCGCCAGCGGCATCATCGCGATGAAGCTGGAGGAAGGCGATCATCTGATCGCCGTCCGCACCTGCACGGAACACGACGATATTCTTCTCGCTTCGCATCATGGCAAGGCGATCCGCTTCGCCGTTTCGGACGTGCGCGTGTTTACGGGCCGCACGTCGGTGGGCGTGCGCGGCATCAAGCTGGCCAAGGACGATGCGGTCATTTCCATGTCGATCCTGCATCATGTCGAGGCTACGGCGGACGAAAGGATCGCCTTTATCCGTCAGGCGAACGCCCAACGCCGGGCGGCGGGGGAAAACGGCGAGGGCGCGAACGGCAACGGTAATGGCGGCAATGGCGGGGACGACGAGGAAGGCTCGACCGATCTCGTCCTGTCAGCGGAACGCTTTGCCGAATTGGCCGGGCAGGAAGAGTTTTTGCTCACCGTTTCCGAGCGCGGTTTCGGCAAGCGCAGCTCTTCCTACGAATACCGCATCGCCGGGCGCGGCGGGCAGGGCATCTGGAACATGGAGATGTCGGAGCGCAACGGGCCCATCGTCGCGACGTTCCCGGTAAGGGAAGGCGACGAGATCATGCTTGT
The DNA here is from genome assembly GCA_028716765.1 of Alphaproteobacteria bacterium. The sequence continues at coordinate 15,982 of JAQUPC010000044.1, forward strand.
GACCGACGGCGGGCAGGTTATCCGCATGCCGATTGCCGACATCCGCATCGCCGGA
>JAQUPC010000045.1 GCA_028716765.1 Alphaproteobacteria bacterium
TTGTGCAGTTTCGTTTCGGCCTGTTCGGCCGCGAACTTGTGTGCGATGGCCCAGCGCGGGGCGCGGCTCACGAAGCCGAGGCGTTCCTGCATCGCCACATCGTCCAATTTGTAAACCACGCCGTCGACGTCGAAGGGCAGCGTGTGGCGCTTTTCATCCATCTCGCGGTAATAGGCAAGAAGGTCTTCAGTCGTATTACAAATTCGTGCAGGTTCATTGAGTTCGAAACCCCAGTCTTTTATTTGCCTTCGCGTTTCCTGTTGAGATTTTGGATGAACGCTGGATTCTCCCAGCGCGTAGGCGAAGAATTTCAACGGGCGGCTGGCGGTAATGGAGGAGTCGAGCTGGCGCACACTTCCCGCGGCGGCGTTGCGCGGGTTGGCGAACACCGGCTCGTTCGCCTTCTCACGCGCGGCGTTAAGCGCGGCGAAGTCGTTCTTGTTGAGATAAATCTCGCCGCGCACTTCCACGACATCCGGGAAAGGTTTGTGTAAAATATGTGGCACGTTCTTGATGGTCAGAACGTTCGTGGTGATGTTTTCGCCTGTCGTACCGTCGCCGCGCGTCGCGGCTTGAACCAGCTTGCCGTTTTCGTAACGCAGCGAGGCCGAAAGGCCGTCGATCTTCGGCTCGGCGATGAACGCGAGCGGCGCGTCGTCCGGCATTTTCAAAAAGCGCCGGATGCGCGCCGTGAAATCCGTCACGTCTTCGTCCGAAAAGGCGTTGTTGAGCGACAACATAGGCACGGCATGCGTGACTTTGCTGAACGCGGCGGCAGGCGCGGCGCCGACGCGCTTTTCGGGATCGTCCTTTGGGGCGAGGTGCGGGAATTGTTCGTGCAGGGCGCGGTAACGCGTGCGCAGCGCGTCATAGTCGGCGTCGGAAATCTCCGGCGCATCCTTTTGGTAATAGAGTTCGTCGTGATGCCGGATTTGTTTGGCAAGCGCGGCCATCTCCGCCTGCGCTTCGAGGGGGGTGGGGAGATTATCAGACGGTGCAACGGCCTTTTTTTTCATGATCGATAAGCATACCCTCTTACGCCATCCCGGACAATTTTCTTTTCGATTGCAAAAGCAAGCGAAAAGAAAATTGATCCGGGATCCAGTCAGCCTAACCAATTAAGGTCTATCTACCGGAGTCTTTCACTGGCTCCCGCATAAATATTCTTTCGCCGCTTTGCAGCGAAAAGAATATTTTGTGGGATGACGTTGTTATATTGTGACATCATCGCGCAGCCCGTTTCATAGGTTTGTTGGCTGTCGATGGCGCGCCGTCGTTAAGCAAACTCACCGCCGCCTTGCGGGCGGCGTCGGTGGTTTGGGTTCCGGCCAGCATGCGCGCGATTTCCTCGACGCGTGCGGCGCTATCCAGCGTTTCGGCCAATGTCACAGCCTGTTTGCTTTTCGTCTGTTTCAGGACGCGCACGTGATGCGCGCCCCGCGCCGCGACCTGCGGGCTGTGCGTCACGACGAGGATTTGAACGTCTCCGGCCAGCCGCGCCAACCTCTTGCCCACCGCCGAAGCCGTCGCGCCGCCGATGCCCGCGTCGACTTCGTCGAACACCAGCACCGGAACCGGATCGGCCGCCGCCAGAACGACCTTGAGCGCCAGCATGAAACGCGCCAGTTCGCCGCCGGACGCGACCTTTTGCAGCGGCCCCGGCGCCGTGCCGGGATTGGTCGCGGCCAGAAACGCGACGCGGTCCGCACCTTCCTCGCCCCATTGATCTTCGGTCAGCGGCGTGATCTCCACGGCAAATTGCGCGCGCTCGAGTTTTAGCGGAGGCAGTTCGCGGCCTACGCGTTTCATGAGATCGCCCGCCGCCTTCTTGCGTCTGGCGCTCAGGTCTTCCGCAAGCTTGATATAGGCATGTCGTGCGGCCTCGGCCGCTTTGGCCAAAGCGGCCAACTTGTCGCCTTGATCCGTGAGGAGGGCCAGCTTTGCCTTTAAATCGCGGTGCAGGCCCTGCAGACCCTCGTCCGCCACGTTGTGCTTGCGCGCCACGGCGCGAAGCGCAAACAGGCGTTCCTCGATGCGTTGCAGGGCATCGGGATGGCAATCGATGTTATGCGCAAAACGCGCGATTTGCTGGCAGGCTTCATCAACATCATGCGCGGCGCGATCGATGATGGACAGTATATTATTCAGTTCCGGCGCTTTGTCCGTTACGCGCGCAAGCGCCTTGCCTGCCAGTGCCAAAGACGATACGGCGCCGCGCTCCTCGGTCAAGGAGTCTTCGGCGGTTTGCAGGGCGGCGAGAATCTTTTCACGGTGCTGAAGGCCGGAGCGGCGTTCGGCCAGCTTTTCCGTCTCGCCCTCTTCGGGAGAAAGATCGTCGAGTTCAACGACGGCGGCGCGCAGGAAATCTTCCTCGGCTTTTGCGCGCTGGCGTGTGGCGGCTGCCGTTGCGTAATCCGAGGCGGCTTTTTGCCAGGCCGCAAAAGCCGATGCCGTTTTTTGTTTCAGTTCAACATGACCCGCAAAAGCATCCAGCAAGCCGCGATGCGTCGCCGGGTTTAAAAGGCCGTGAGATTCGAATTGACCGTGAATTTCCAAAAGTTCGTCGCCGATCTGCCGCAGCAGAGTCACGCCGATGGGCTGATCGTTGACGAACGCGCGGCTTTTTCCGTCGCTGGCGATCACGCGGCGCAGCAGCAGCGGGTCTTCAATCGCGAGCCCGTTTTCCTCGAACAAGGCGGCAAGGGCGGACGAGAGGCGGCAGGAAAACTCCGCGGTAACGCTCGCCTGTTTTGCGCCGTGGCGGATGAGGGCAGAGTCGCTACGCGCGCCGAGCGCGAGCCCGAGCGCGTCCAGAACGATGGATTTGCCCGCTCCCGTTTCGCCCGTAAAAACGTTGAGTCCCGGCTCAAGGGCAAGCGTCAGCTTGTCGATCAGAACCACATCCTGAATGACGAGCTGTACTAACACTTAGAACACCGTCTTCCATGTGCGCCCGATCCACGAGTCTTTTTGCTCATCGGGAGTCAGATTGTTCTGCGTCAAAAGATTGTAGCTGTCCTCGTACCATTTGCTGCCGGGAAAGTTGTGGCCCAGCACGGCGGCGATTGCCTTGGCTTCGTTCGTGATGCCCAGCGCCAGATAACATTCGACAAGGCGGTGCAGGGCTTCCGGCACGTGGCTCGTGGTTTGGTATTTTTCCACGACGGTTTTGAAACGTCCCACGGCGGCGGTGTAAAGCTTTTGCTTGAGGTAATTGCGGCCCACTTCCATTTCGGCCCCGGCCAGATGGTCGTTGACCAGCGCGATTTTCAGAACGGCATCGCGGGCGTAGGCCGTATTGGGAAAGCGGCTGACGACATCCTGCAGGGCTTTGAGAGCGTTGAGGGCGTTCGACTGGTCGCGGCGCACGTCGGCGAGGCGCTCGTAGAAACACAGGGCGCGCAAATAGTAGGCGTAGGCGATGTTGCTGTTGCCGGGGTGAAGCTGAATGAACTGGTCCAGCGTCGTGATGGCGGGATCGTAATCCATCGCCTGATATTGGGCATAGGCGGCCATAAGCTGCGCGCGCGTGGCCCACTGGGAATAGGGGTGCTGGCGCTCGACCTCCTCGAATTCCTTGGCGGCCTTGCCGTATTCCTTGTTGTTCATCAAATCGGTAGCCGAATTGTAAAGTTCTTCGACCGGCTTGTCGGGCATGGGCGCATCGTCGTCGCTTGCGCAGGCCGTCAGGACAAGGGAAACGAAGAGGAAGGCTATGGAAAAAAGGCGGGACACGGAGACTCGGCGCACGTTTTCATCCTTATGAATCAGGCTGGAGGACGGTGGCAAGACCTATAGCACACCCGCGCAGGAAGACTCCAATAAGGTAAATTATGAGATGTATCCGGCTCCCAATAATTTGTATGGGGCTTGCCAGAAATGTTTTGACAGACTCACAAAAAAGACTAATATGCTCCTATATAGATCGGGAAAGAAATGGCTTGAGCACAAACAAAAACACCTGAGTATATTCCAAAAAATTATAAGACATTATTTCTAATAGCCAAAAAAGGATCGATTGATATATTAAAATGCATATAACAATTAAGACGACACACAATACGAACACATTCGTTAATCACTGTTTTACTTATGGATATTAACTCTTCATAGACATTTAAACTAAACAAACCATAGATCGACTTGAAAAAGGCGTAGACAAAACCATCTACCCCTATAACGTCGATAATAATTTCAAAGGGTGAGTCACAGTAGAGCGGATCAAAACGTAGCGGGTGATGTGCTGCGAGTTCAAAGAGAGCGGTAAAAACAGGAGCAGTTGGTAATGTTGTCATGTTACAGGTGCGATTCAAGCGATATCGTGAAGAACGGCTTTATGGAAGGCCAGCAGCGGTATAAGTGCAAGGAATGCAATTATAATTTTGTAAATAAACCCCGCCGCGGATACGGCATTCCCAAAATGGCCTTCGTTGTATGGCTATATCTCAACGGCTTATCGCAGCGCAAAATAGCGGACCTGATAGGGGTTTCGTCCGTCGCCATCTCTAAATGGGTCAAGGAATTCAACATCGCCAAAAAACCCGGGTTGCTTCGGCGGACGGGGATTGCGTCGGTCATAGACCCTAATGACATTGAGGTTTATATTAAGGGCGAGAAGCTGAAGCCCGACGGGGGGCGGATCGTCGTCGTGTTGGAAGACAACACCCTTCCGAAAAACTCAGTGATCATTATTAACACGAATGAAGAGCAGAGCGTTGACCCCGAGGCTGAGGGCTGATCTTCATTGGGGCGCTTGATCTTTTTGCCCTAAGTTCAACACGATATAATTCCTTCTCCCGAAACGCGGCTCGTCCAGAAGTTTTATAGAGCTTGGGCGGATGACGAGCATGCGTGAGCTGATGCCTTCGGCGAATTCGCCGGGATGTTTAATGATGCCCGCAAAGGCGTTGAATCGTTTCAGATAGCAGGTCATGCCCTTGACCAAATTCAAGCCAAACCCGAGAACCTCCGCCTTGCCATAAATCTGGACGCCCTGAAGGCTTTCGCCCCATCGTTCGGTTTTATTCCAGATCGCCATTGCCACGGAAGCGTTCGCGCCGATGTTGACGCTGTGCTGATCAGTGAGCGGCGAAATGAAATAAATTTCAAGATTATCGCCGTAGGCAAAATACGCCGTGTGAATGTGGCTGTTTGCGCCATCCCGTACGGTCGAAATAGCGGCCAGTTCGTTCGCGTCCAAAACTCCGCTTATGCTTTCGTTAAGATCGGCATCGCCGTACTGGGGATGTCCGAACGAAAGATTCAAACCGTTGTTCAAGGCTTTCTCCTCCCGCATCTAACGATTGTCCGATAAGGCGGCGCCTAAAGCGCCAAGGACCTTTTGGACGTCCGCTTCATTCATGAAGCCATGAAAGGGCAGGCCGATGAGCGTTTGATTCAGTTTTTCGCAGTTCGGCATGAATCGCGCCTTGATCGCCGGGTCGGCGGAACAAACGCTCTGGCCGCCGCATGACGCAACCGTCAGGCGGCTGAAATAGGGATGATTGTAAAGCGGCGGCAAATAGGTGCGATGAACGGCCACGTCTTCCTTTTGCAGCCGTTCCGCCAGATCGATCGCGCAGGGTTCAAGCGTTTGAAACATCAAAACGCTGACAACGGCCGCTTCAAAGCCGGGATGAACCGGCGCAAGAGATTTTAGGCCGCCCATCGACGCCGCAAACATTTTGTAGACGCGCCGCCGCCTTTCCTTGATGGCCGGCCAGCGCTGCAATTGCGCGAGCGCCACGGCGGCATGGAATTCGCTCATTTTGGCGTTTTCGCCGGGCCCGTGCGTGATGCGTCCGTGCGTGCCGAAATTGGCGTAACGGCGGGCCCGTTCGATTACTTCGCCGTTCGCTGCGACAAGAAGGCCGCCTTCGCCGATGCCGAAAGGCTTTGTAGCATGCAGGCTGTGCGCCACAAGACCGTGTTCAGGATACCTCTGGCTTTCGGCGGCGGCAGCGGCGTCGATGATGACCGGGATGCCCGTGTCGCGCGTAAAAGCATCCCATTCATCGGCTGGCAACGGGATGCCGTACACGGCTACAGGCATCACGGCGTGAAGCTTCGTCGCGGTTGCGGCCGCGCGCGCGATTTCAGGCGTCAAAGTCCATGTCCCGGGATCGACGTCGGTAAGGACGGGCTCGGCGCCAAGGCGCAACGCAGCATGCGGACAGGCCGGAAAAGTAACGGCCGGCATGAGAACGCGTTTGCCTGGCTCTACGCCGAGCGCTTTCAAACCGGCAACAAGGGCGTGATAGCCGGAACTTAGCGTGAGGCAGCGCCGGGGCTTGCCGGGCTCCCCGTGCGCAACAGCCATTGCCTCAGGAAAACGTTTCTCAAATTCGGTGACGAGTTCTCCAAAGTTGGAATACCAGCGGTTTTCGTCCAGCCGCCGCAAAAACGGCAGCAAGTCATCCGCCGCCGGCAGATCGGGAATCGTATAGCGGGCGAGAGACGGGGGAATATTCACGGGCGGAATTCATCAAGGGGAACAGACATGTACATTCATCATTGTCTGTTTTTTGTTCCCTGTCATCTGCAATTTAAAATGCCAGACGGCCTGTAAGCCGGGTTCTGTCCTTGCCCGAAGGCAAGGGATGACCATTCATCTGGGATGCCCGTTGCCGGACACCTCGCGCGACCTACCCGAACCGCTCCGTGAAGACGAACGGTGCATGCGTTTGTCCGGTAAGGACACAGCCACGCGCGCGGTTCCTATGTGGTCTTGCTCCGGGTGGGGTTTGCCTTGCCGCCTCTGTCGCCAGCGGCGCGGTGCGCTCTTACCGCACCTTTTCACCCTTACCCTGCCGTTTCCGGCAAGGCGGTATTTTCTCTGTGGCACTTTCCCTGGGGTTGCCCCCGCCGGACGTTATCCGGCACCTTTATCTTCTGGAGCCCGGACTTTCCTCCCGTCACTCACTCACGGCGCTGTTATTGCGATTGCGCAACGATCCTCGCCGTGAGTGAGTGACAGGCGGCCATCCGGCCATCTGGCAGATCATATTAACACAAATATTTATCATCCGTTACCACCTTCATAACTGCAAAATATATATTTGAATCAATGCGCTATTTCAATTTGTTGCCAAATCGACACAGATATTCTGCTTATTTGGTTTTTTGTATCGACAGAGGCAAAAACGAGCCCACAAGGAAGATAAAAGGTGCTAAAACATAACGTGTTCATAATAATCCCTTCTATTCGATCCCTGAGGAGTTCCCAATGATGCAACTGAAAAATCTTTTCATGGCTGTGGCTGCGGTCGCGCTTATGGCGCCGTTAGCTGCGCACGCCGACGACGCAAAGACGCCCGGCTGGTATGTCGGCGCCGGTGCAATGCCCGTTTTCCAGACGGATGCGGACAGCAACGTCGATAGCACCACCGATATCATCAAATACGATACCGGTTGGGGCCTGTCGGGCAGCGGCGGTTATGCTTTCGGCAATGGTATCCGCGCGGAAGGCGAAATCGCCTATCGCACTGCGGACGTCGACGAAGTGACGGGCACAGGCTCGGGACCGGTTAATGACGGAGACTGGCGAAACGTCAGCCTCATGGGCAACGTCCTCTATGATTTTGCGACGGGCACGCGCTTTACGCCGTATGTCGGTGTCGGTATCGGCATGTCGTTTGTGACGGCGGACGAAGTCCGTACGGTTGTCAACCGCACGCTGGATAGCACCCGCCAGACCTTTGCGTATCAGGCCATCGGCGGCGTCTCCGCGGCGCTGGACGACAATTGGGCGGTGACGGCTGATTACCGTTATTTCCGTACGCTTGACGAAAAATACCGCACCAACCTGGACGATCGTGCGACAACGGACAACGCGTCCCACAACATTCTCGTGGGCTTGCGCTATAAGTTCGTCAAGCCGGCGATGGTTCCGGCCCAGGCTGCTCCGGCGCCGATGCCGAGGGCTCCGATGGCTGCTCAACCGGCTGTTCCGCCCGTTCCGCAAAGCTATATGGTGTTCTTCGACTTCGACAAGTCGGTGCTGACGCCTGAGGCCAAGCGCATCATCGCGTCCGCGGCCGAGGACTTCAAGAAGGGCGGTTATATCCGCGTCGTAGTCACGGGCCACACGGACACGGTCGGCACGGTTAAGTACAACCAGAAACTGTCCGAGCGCCGTGCGGCTGCCGTGAAGAAGGAGTTCGCGCAGCTTGGCGTTCCTTCCGCCGAGGTTCAGGCGGTCGGCGTCGGCAAGTCCGGCCTTCTGGTTCCGACGGCGGACGGTGTGCGCGAAGCGCAGAACCGTCGCGCGGAGATCGTGTTCAATAAGCAGTAATAAGCCGATCCCGAAAGGGATTGCAGAAACGCCGTGCCGCAAGGCACGGCGTTTTTTTATTGTCGGTTTTGGTTCCTATTAGGCATTTGGAAATTGGCATAAGGACAGGTATGTTTCCCAAATGTCTTGTCCCGAAGATCAGAAGAAGTTTTATCTCCCTAGCCGCCCCCGCCGCATGCGCGCAATGGAGCCTTTGCGTGCGCTTGTGCGCGAGACGTCCGTGAGCATGAACGATCTGATCTACCCGATTTTCGTCGAGGAGGAGATCGACGATCCGCAGCCCGTCGCTTCGATGCCGGGCGTGGCGCGGATTCCCGAAAAGCATCTGGCCAGAGAGATTAAGGCCATACAAGCCGACGGCGTGAAGGCGGTCATGATGTTCGGCGTATCGCATCGCAAGGACGCAACCGGAAGCGATTCATGGAACCCCGACGGTTTGCTCGCACGCATGGTCAAACGCGCCAAGGACGCGGCGCCCGATCTTGTGGTTATGGCGGACGTTTGTTTTTGCGAATACACGGATCACGGCCACTGCGGCGTCGTCGAAAACGGACAGGTCGCGAACGACGCCACATTGGCAAATCTTGCGCGTCAGGCTGTGACGGCGGCGGGCGCCGGGGCCGACGTCGTGGCGCCCTCGGCGATGATGGACGGGCAGGTGAGGGCGATCCGGGAGGCTCTGGACGAGGCCGGGTTCACCGAAACGCCGATCATGGCCTATTCGTCGAAGTTTGCATCCGGCTTCTACGGGCCGTTTCGCGCGGCGGCAGGGTGCGAATTGAAGGGCGACCGCAAGGCCTACCAGATGGACCCGATGAACGGCCGCGAGGCGATCCGGGAATCCCTGCTCGATGAGGCTGAGGGCGCGGACATATTAATGGTCAAACCGGGCTTGCCGTATCTCGATGTGCTGGCAAGGCTGCGCGAACGCACTCTGCTGCCGATCGCCGTCTATCAGGTCAGCGGCGAGTACGCGATGATCAAGTTCGCTGCCGAAGCCGGGGCGCTGGACGAAAAACGCGTCGTTGCGGAAACGCTCGGCGCGTTCAAGCGCGCCGGGGCCGATCTGATCCTGACCTATTTCGCGCGGGATGTGGCAAAAAACGGCCTGTCAGGAATTTGACCTGCGTTACGGCGTACAGACGAGTTGCGGTAGCCCCTTTTTCGCAAGAACTTTGAGAAGCCGCTGATGTATGACCTCATTGAGGGGCAACAATCTTTCGTGACGCAAGGCTGTTTTTTGCGCGGTATCCACGAAGGTTTGGTAATGCTGCACAATGCCGGGTGAATACTCGTGTACCAATCTTGCCTGATCAAGAAGTTCCTCTCCTGAGCCCGTAAAACAACCCACAACAAATTCTACCGGGCGATTGAACTTTTGCAGGGCAAAGCTTACGCGTCCGATTGATCCTCCCGGAGGGGAGATGGCGAATGTGAATTGATCGGAACCACTGAATGTAATGCCTTTTAAATTGGAAAAATCCTTCTTTTTGAAGGGTGGAGAAAAGGCTACGGTTGAGATCAAAGCCTCTTCCGGGCAAAGCGGCAAGACCGTGCCTAATATCTGGCTGATTGGAAGGGGATCGCCTTTCACGAATCGGATGGCATCCATGCCCAGAATCCCCGGTGCATCCAGATCCCGTTTTGCCAGCACCGCAAAAGTTGGCAGCAGCCGGTTGATAATTATTCTTTTTTGGACAGGATCTGACTCGGGTCCCTGTTTGAAATATTCCCGCACTTCACTATAGAAGCCGTGCCAATGATAACGGCGTTTAAGATTGGCATGTAAACCGTCAATCAACAGTACAATGTCATCAGACATATTATTCTCCGTTCTCAGCATAATAATGCTGTAAAAATACTATTGTTATAATCGCTCCTTTGTATCTTTCATGATGACCTATTGCAAGCACGGCTCGCGTTTTTATTCACGTATATGGCCGGTTTTTGTTGGGCTAAATATCGTTAAAGCAATTCTCTTTCGCCTTGGCCGTTTTTTGTGCTTCATTTGCTTTATGCTCGAGATTCCCGAATGTCCCACCGCTGCCGTTTTGATTATCGGCAATGAAATTCTTTCCGGCCGGACGCAGGACATTAACCTTAACGTTATCGCCCGCAAGCTGCTCGCGCTCGGCATCAGGCTGGCCGAGGCGCGGGTCGTGCGCGACGACGAAGCGGCGATCGTTGAGGCCGTCAACGCCCTCCGCGAGGCCTACACCTATATATTTACGACGGGCGGCATCGGGCCCACCCACGACGACATTACTACGCCGAGCATTGCCAAGGCTTTCGGGTTGCCCGTAAGCCGGCATCCGGAAGCGTTGGCGCTTTTGACGGCCTATTACACTCCCGCCAATCTTAACCCCGAGCGGCTGCGCATGGCCGACATGCCGGAGGGAGCTTGCCTGATCGACAATCCCGTCAGCGTCATTCCCGGTTTTCAGATCGGCAACGTTTTCGTTTTTGCGGGGGTGCCGGAGGTCATGCTGGCGATGCTGGATTCCGTGGCGCAAACCATTCGGGGCGGGCCTTGCATCCATGCGGTCACGATCAATTGCGATTTGACGGAAGGGATTTTGGCGGGGGAGCTCGCCGGGGTGGCGTCGCGCTTCGCCTCGCTGGACATAGGCTCCTATCCGTCTTTTCGGCTGGGGAAGATCGGAGTCGCCCTTGTCGTGCGCGGCACCAACAGGCAAGCCGTCGACGAGGCCACGGCAGAGATCGTCGCCCTTGTGACGCGCCTTGGGGGCAATCCGGAGATCGAGGCGTCCGTTTAGCCGGGGGAGAAGCGTTCCGCTATTCTCCCGGCGGCGTGTACCCTTGGGCTCCGTCGTCCTGCGAGCCGCTATCAGGCTGATTGCTTCCGTCGCCGTTCTGCGAAGTCGATTGAGCAGGCAAGGTCTGGTTCTTGCCGGGCCCGAAGGTTTGGTAAACGAGAGCGAGGCCCAGCGCGATAGCCAGCCAAAGCGCTATGTTCCGCAACATTTTGCCGCGGTTCATGGCGAAAATGCTCGGCGCGATGAACGCGATCAGCGTCAAGGTTAACAGCGCGCTCAGGATCATTGTGAATTTGTTCATGGGAAGAATTCCGGTCCGGTTGGAAACATCGGAGAGCATGTTAGACATCTCTTGCCGTGCGAGACAAGATTTCATCGTCCGAAGCGGCCCGCGCCCCAATGTGGCGAATTGATGACAGTTGCATAAAAATGAAGCCGGGCTCAAATTTTTATTGATTGTTAAATTTTGATGAGTATGTTGCGCAATACGGAAGCGCACGTGCCACTGGCCCAAGGACGGATTGGACTACCACCTGTTTCGTTCCCCAATGGTTTATGTAACGACGCTTTGCCGCCCGGAATAACCCCGCAAGGGGCGAAGACGGGAACGTGGTATGCAGCAGAGAGTCTGTCCGGTACTTGTTGAGTTCGCCATTTAGGCTTGAGTGCGAATCAACGGGACCCGGGAGTTGGCTTTGGTTGTGAGGCAAAGAAGGGTTGGGTTGTATGCGGGTACGGCTGCCTTGCGCGAGCAAGTCGCGGCGTCCGAGGCTTCCCTGTAGTCCTTAAAAAGGATCCCTGATTTGCTGTAGGCAAGGCCGGCAAGACTTCTTTGCATGTGTTTGGCAAAGGAGAACAGGGCTATGAACATCAGTGCTGTCCGGCGGGTGCCGGCAACCCGTGGTAATGTTCCTTCCGCGCGCGCCAACGGCGCCGCCATGAAGGCCAGACCCGGTCTGGAGCAATTCACCGATATCGATACGGCGGTTGCGGCTTTGCGCCCGGCCGAAACGTTGCATTGCCTTCATCCGGACGCGCTGGCCCAGAACGCCGCGCTGTTTCTCAAGCATTTTCCGGGCAAGGCGCACTATGCCGTCAAGGTCAATCCCGACCCTTATGTGCTGACGAATCTCTACGACGCAGGCATCCGCCATTTCGACGTTGCCTCGCTGGGGGAAGTGCAGCAGGTGCGCCAGATGTTTCCGAAGGCGTCGCTGGCGTTCATGCATCCGGTCAAGGGCCGGGAAGCCATCCGTGCCGCCTATTTCGATTACGGCGTGCGCGCGTTCGTTCTCGATAGTTATGACGAACTGGTCAAGATCAGGCAGGAGACCAATAACGCGGGCGATCTTATGCTTGTCGTGCGGTTGGATATGCCCGAAGGTTGCGCGGCCGTGCCGTTGTCGGGCAAGTTCGGCGCCACGCCGGAACTGACCGTAAAGCTGCTGCAGGATGTCAGGAAAGTGGCCCCGAAAATCGGCCTTTCTTTTCACGTCGGTTCCCAGACGCCCGAACCGTCGCCTTACGTCAACGCGTTGAAGATGTCCGGCGACGTGATCCGTCAGGCGGGCGTAAGTCTTGACGTGCTCGATGTCGGCGGAGGATTCCCCATTCCTTGCCTCGGCATGGACGTGCCGCCGCTTACGGTTTTCTTCGACGCTATCCGCGAGGGATTGAACGCGCTTTCCCTGCCGGAATCGTGCGACGTATGGAGCGAGCCGGGAGCCGGTCTGTCCGGCCTGTCGTCCACGGTCGTGGTCAGGGTCGAGTTGCGCAAGGACGACGTGCTTTACCTGAACGACGGCAACTTCGGAAGCTTGCGCGACCTTTGCTATGAAAAGCGCCGCAACGACGTGCGGATGATCCGGCCCCGTCAAAAGAACGGTTCCGTTGCGCTCAAGCCTTTCCGGTTTTACGGGCCGGCCTGCGAATCGATGGACTATATGCCGGGGCCGTTCATGCTGCCGGAAGACATCAACGAGGGCGATTGGATCGCCGTCAGCGGGCTGGGAGCCTATGGGCAGGTTTTCCGCACCATTTACAACGGCTTCTATTCCGATCATCGGGTCGAGATTCAGAAACGGCCCTCGGCCAAGCTGATGAAGTTTCCGAAGAAGAAGTAGCCGCTTGCAGCCCGCGCAATAGCCGTTTTCAAGGCGAAATTTTTATCGTCATTGCGAGCGCACGTCAGTGCGCGAAGCAATCCAGTCTGCTGCAATAACCGCAGAGGCAACCTTTATTCTAGATCGCCACGCCGCCTTTGGCGGCTCGCGATGACAATTCTACAGCCCCAGCACGTACGCGAAGATCAACGGCGCGACGATCGTGGCGTCGCTGTTGATGTTGTAGCGCTCGCTCTTCGCCGTCAGCTTGCCCCATGTGATCTTCTCGCTGGGCGCGGCGCCGGAATAGCCGCCGTAGCTCTCTACGGCGTCGGAGATTTGGCAGAAGAAATCCCATACCGCCACGTCGTCCTTGAGGTCCTGCGTGATAAGCGGAACGACGCAAATCGGGAAATCCCCCGAAATGCCGCCGCCGATCTGGAAAAAGCCCATGGGGTGCTTTGCGGCGGTCGCCTTGTACCAGTCGATCAGCCGGTCCATGTAATGCAGGCCGCTTTTGACGCCGTCGAGGGTGATTTCGCCTTTATACTTGAGGGCTACGATCATGTTGCCGAGCGTCGAGTCCTCCCATCCGGGCACGAACACCGGAAGGTTTTTCTCCGCCGCCGCCAGCATCCACGAGTCTTCCCTGGGAATCTGGAACTCCTTTTGGAAGTTGGGGTTGAGAATAACCTTGTAGAGAAACTCGTGAGGAAGAAGAGGCTTATTGTTTTTTGCGGCCTCTTCCCACAACGGGATCACATAGCCCTCGACCTTGCGCATCGCTTCTTCTTCGGGAATGCAAGTGTCGGTAACGCGGTTGTACTTGTTGTTCAGCAATTCCTCTTCCTGCTCCGGCGAGAGATCGCGGTAATTCGGCACGGCGCGATAGAAATCGTGCGCGACGGCGTTAAACAGGTCCTCTTCCAGATTGGCGCCCGTGCAGGTGATGGCGGCAACCTTGTCCTGCCGGATCATCTCGGCCAGAAGCTTGCCGAGTTCGGCCGTGCTCATGGCCCCGCCGAGCGTGACCATCATCTTGCCGTTCTTTTTTCCGAGAAAATTCTTGTAGCCTTCGGCGGCGCGCTGCAATGCCGCGGCATTGAAGTGAAGGTAATGCTTGCGGATAAAGTCGGAAATGGGGGAGGGGGCAGCGCACATGGTTTCTTTCCTTTCTGCGGAACTTTGAGCGAGATTAGGCCTTATGTGCTAGCGGTTTTATGAACCGTCCTTCCAGTAGACGCAGCCGGATTCCCCTCCCCTCGAGGGAGGGGTTAGGGGCGGGGGAGTATCACCTGGTAGAGAGTTTTTTCAATGGATAGACTCTTCCCAGCCTCTCTCCCCCCTCCCTAACCCTCCCCGCAAAGGGGAGGGAACACCGCCGTGCATGCTTGTCAAACAGGTCATTTCATTGTGCCGCCAGTATTACTCGTTATAAAACCGCTTGCAGTCATGTCAACTTGATTTGACCCTTTTTAGCCACTACTTTGTCCTTATACGGTTCGCAGGAAAGATAACACATGACTTTGGCCGCAACACCCAATGTTCCCGCCGAATGGAAGCCGCATCGCGCCATGTGGACGGCGTGGCCGTCGCATCCCGATCTCTGGCTGGGCGACTATCAACAAGCCCGAAGCGAGATCGCGGCTATGGCGCTTGCGCTGGCCAAGGGAGAGCGCGTCAAGGTGCTGGCCTTTGGCGACGAGCCGGTGGCGGCGGCGCAGGCGGCGTTCAAGGGCGCGAATGTCGACGTGGTTCCGGCCCGCTTCGGCGACATCTGGCTGCGCGACACGGGACCGATTTTCGCCCGTGACGAGAACGGGCCCGTCGCGCTGACGTTCAGGTTCAACTGCTGGGGCGAAAAGCACGTAGACAATTGGGACGGAAAGTATGTGTTGGAAGACGACGCCGAAGTGGCGGCGTTTATCGCCCGCGCCAGCAAGACCCGCGCCGCGCCGCATGATTTCGTCCTTGAAGGCGGTTCGCTGGATTTTGACGGCGAGGGCCGCGTTCTGACGACGAAAGAGTGCCTTCTCAATCCCAACCGGAATCCCGGCAAGTCGCAGCAGGACGTAGAAGCGTTTTTAAAAACGGTTTTCGGCGTCAGAGAAATCATTTGGCTGGAACACGGGATGGTAAACGATCATACCGACGGCCATATCGACAACGTGGCGCGGTTCGTGGCGCCGGGCCGGGTTGTATGTCCGTCGCCTTCCGGTCCCGGCGATCCTAACGCGGCTACGTATGAGGCCAATGCGGCTACGTTAACCGGGTGCGGGCTTGAGATTGTGAAAATCCCGAGTCCGGGGTTGATTGCCGACCGTCAGGGACAGCCCATCGCGGCCAGCCACATGAACTTTATTATCGGCAACGCGGTTGTGGTTGTCCCCGCGTATGAAGAGGTCTATTCACAAGCGGCGGTTGAGGCTCTCCAGCCCCTGTTTCCTGGGCGCGAGGTTGTAGCCTTGCCTTCTCTGAACGTGATGGCGTACGGCGAGGGCGGCGGCTCGTTCCACTGCATCACGCAGCAGGAACCGGAGTGGGAGTAAGAACATGACCGAGAGAAACGTTACGATCGGCGTCGTGCAGTGCGCTTTGAGCGACGATATGGCGGAGAATATCGCCAAAATTGAAATGCTGATCCGCAAGGCTGCCGGCCAGGGCGCGCAGGTCATTGTCACGCCTGAGCTGTTTCAAGGGCACTATTTCTGCAAGACGCAGGACGCGGCAAACTTTGCCCGGGCTTATCCGGCGCTTGAGCATCCGTGC
>JAQUPC010000046.1 GCA_028716765.1 Alphaproteobacteria bacterium
GTGCGGGTGATCGGAGCGGGGCCCGCGGGGCTGTCAGCTGCGTATCAACTTGCGCGGCTCGGGCATCAGGTCACGATACAGGATTCCAACGCAGCGGCGGGCGGCATGATGCGCTACGGCATTCCCGCCTATCGCCTGCCGCGTGACGTTCTGGACGCCGAAGTGAAGCGCATACTCGATCTCGGCGTGGAGCTAAAGCTCAACGCCAGGGTGGCGAACGTTGAAAAGGCCATGAAGGACGGCGGTTACGACGCAGTCTTTATGGCGGCCGGCGCGCACACGGCGAAACAGGTTTCTTTTCCCACAAGCGGCAAGACCAACATTCTTGATGCCGTATCGTTGTTGCGCGGGATGGAGCTGGGGGAAAAGCCTCCCTTCGGCAAGCGCGTGGCGATCTACGGCGGCGGCAATACGGCTTTGGACGTTGCCCGCACGGCTCTGCGTATGGGCGCGGCCGGGACGACCGTCATCTATCGCAGGAATCGCGAGAAAATGCCCGCCAACGCTATTGAGATTGAAGAGGCGTTGCAGGAAGGCGTCGTTATCAAATGGCTGTCCACGATCAAAAAGGTGGACGGCAAGACCATCACCTTTGAGCAGATGGCCCTCGACGACTGCGGATACCCTCAGCCCACCGGCACGCTTGGCAAGATGGAAGCGGATTCCATTATTCTGGCCGTTGGCCAGGATGCGGACCTGTCGCTTATCGGTAAGGATAGCGGCATCGACATCGAAAACGGGATGGTGAAGGTCGACGCCGGCATGATGACGGGCCATCCGGGAATTTTCGCCGGCGGCGATATGGTGCCTTCGGCGCGCACAGTCACGACCGGGATCGGGCACGGCAAGAAAGCCGCGCGCCAGATCGATTTATGGCTGCGCAATGTGCATGAGATTTCGACGAAAACGGAGTTGGCCTCCGCCGACCGGCTTAATACATGGTATTATACCAGCGTTGCCGGGACGCAGCGGCCCGAACTTCCGATTGAGCGCCGCAAGACGTCGTTCGACGAAGTGCAGGGCGGCCTTTCCGCCGAAGAAGCCTTGAGCGAGGCGCGGCGCTGCCTGTCGTGCGGCAATTGTTTCGAATGCGACAACTGCTACGCCGTTTGCCCCGACAACGCCGTGAAGAAATTGGGCGAAGGCAAGGGCTTCGCTTTCAATTACGATTATTGCAAGGGCTGCGGCATTTGCGTTGCCGAATGCCCCTGCGGCGCCATCGATATGGTGGCGGAGGATATTTAAAGATCAAACCGCCGACTTAATTCTAATCTGCTTACCCGAAACCATAAAAACCCCGTCGCCGCGGTAGTGGATCGTTTCGGGATATTTAGGCGCCGTTGCCACATGGGCCTTAAGCACCTTGAAAATGAAAAAATTGTATTTGCCGATGAGCGAGGCGTCGTAAAGTTTGCATTCCAGATTGGCGTAGCATTCCTTGATCAAAGGCGTTTTCACAAACTTGCCCCGTACGGGCGTCAGCCGGAATTTCCTGAACTTATCGGTGTCTTCGCCCGAGCAGTTGCCGATCCCCACAACGGTTTTTGCAAGATCCCGCGCCGGCAGGTTGATCACGCATTGCTTGCTCTGACGGATCATCTCGAAGCTGTAGTTCCGGTTGCTGATGATGCAGCCGATCAGGGAAGGGGAGAACTCCATAAGCGTATACCAGCCGAGAGTCATGATGTTCGTCTTGTCTTTCCATGCGGAGCTGACGAGAACGATCGGGCCGGGTTCGAGAAACCGGCGGATTTCCGAAACATCGAAGTCTTTTTTGCGCAAGGCTTTCATGAACGGGGCCTCCATATGAAAGTGTGCGTTCGCAGGATTGGGCAAGGCATGCCGATGGCACTGAATTAATATAACACAAAAGCCGGTTTAGGGGTGACTCGCCAGCGTTTCCAAAACCGCAGCCACATACGCTTCGTTCCCGTCGAGAAACGCAAGATGACCGCTGCCCGGAATGACCTTAAGAGTCGAACCATTAATCAAAGACTGCACAATTTTCATGGTTTTAGGCGTGGCCGTATCGAACTCGCCGCAAATAATCGCCGTTGGAACCTTGATTTCTGGCAGGCGCGGGAAAAGATCGAAATCCTTTAAAAGGCCCATGCACGTAAATTCGCTCGGTCCCCACATCGCATTGTATATATTCGGGTTCCATTGCTTGCTGTGCTTGGCCCATAAGTCCGGCATTTTTTCGAGGCGGCACATATAGCGGGCAAAGAAAAGTTTGTCGGCGGCTTTGTATTCTTCGCTGTCTGTCGTGCCTTCCGCTTCGCATCGATGAATCGCCGCCTGTGCATCGGCGGGCAATGCCTTCAACAATTCGTTGCAATCATCGATCCAGCGTTTCGTGGACAGAAATGGGCAGGAAAGGATCAGGCCTTCGACCCGTTCGCAATATTGCAGGGCAAAGGCGGCGATAACCGCCGCGCCCCACGAATGGCCCAATAGAACTGCTTTTTTCAAATTTAAGGCATCAAGAAGCCGGAGGATTTCATCCGCAAACCTGTCCACGCGCATCAGGTCTTGCGTAACCTCGGCCGGAGAGAAATAAGACCCAAGTTGATCGTAAAACAGGGCAGGGCGCTCATCCGCCAGAGCGCATAGCGCGTCGTACATCATGACATGCGAAGCGCCGGGCCCTCCGTGAACGACGACAATCGGCGTTCTTCCGGTTTTTTCAAGATCGTGAGGTTCGTAATAACGGTAATGAATGTTCCCGCCTTCGACGGAAACTTCACCCGATTTTTCAAGGGAATGGCGCATGATTGTCATAAGTAAAACCCTTTGGTTATGCCTGCGCAGATAGCGTTGCTTTAGGCGCGATAACGTTTACACATCCGTTTCCGCAACGACGCGCACAGGCGCGCCGCCGGCCATATATTTTATTGGATAGGTGTGAACATGAAAAGATTTTAGGGATTGCAAAGATTCAAGATTGGCAAGATTTTCGATAATGAGAACTTCCTTTTCCAATAAAATCTTGTGCACGGGAAACGGCTCTTTGTCGGGAGAAGGCGTATCAAGCCCGATAAGGGAAACGCCCAACGCAACAAGCCGTTGCGCAAAAGCCTCCGTTATCATTGGATGATCATTAAAATAATCCGGCTCGCGGAATTTTTTGGACCAATCCGTCCAGACAAGAACGATGTCCCCTTTGTTTATGGAATGGTTCGTCAATAAATCCGGCGTGACGGTTTTTTTATTTCTGGCGTCGACGAGATGTCCCTTTCCGTAAAGACGGGCCAACGGGATATCTGAAATAGTTGCTCCGCCTTCGACCATATGCGACGGCGCGTCCATATGGGTGCCTACGTGCATGTTGCTTTCGACGCAATGATCGGAAGAGCCGGAATCTTTTATGAAGGTGCTTTGATAGAGCCGTGAGCACGGATCGCCGGGAAAAACCGGCATATTGTCCGTAAACGTATGGGTCAGGTCGATGAGCAAAAATTACCCCTTGTCAAACCACAGCCCCACGAAGCGCAAAGGCTGGCGGATGGGGTGGGATTCGAACCCACGGTACCCTCGCGGGCACGCCGGTTTTCAAGACCGGTTCCTTAAACCACTCGGACACCCATCCACGGGTTATGGTTATAATCTGGCAAGTGCGGAAAGCAAAGGCACAAACTATTGTGGCGACTGGTCTTGAAAAACACAAAAATTATGTAATTCCGGTGCTTAAGCGGCCAGATTTCATGAATTAGTTTCATGGCTGATGGTGTATTATACAAATCATTCATAGACGCTCATTCATATATCAAAAATTATTTTAATCATGAAAGAAGCGGCAGAAATAAGCCTCACACAAGACCAAGCCGCTCTTTGCGGCCGTTCGTTGTGCGCGAAAGAAAAGCAGCTGCAAACGGAGAAGATTGAGCACGCCAAAACAAGGCAGGCACTCCGCAACGCAAAAAACCAGCTCAAAAAACTGGAACGTCTCTTAAGAACGGATCCTCTGACTGGCTTGCCGAATAGAAGGGCTCTAAGCGAAGATCTTAAACAATTAATCAAAGAAATTATCGAGGCTCCGCAAAGAACGCAATTTGCGTTTGGAGATAAAACCGGGCAAAGAAAGCCACCGCAATATCTGGCCGCCATGATCATCGATCTGGATCATTTCAAGGCCGTCAACGACAGGTACAGCCATCTCACGGGCGATAACGTTCTCAAGATCGTGGCAAAAACGTTGCGGAAAACGGATATGTTTTACAAGGGCAGGGCGGCAAGATTTGGCGGCGAAGAAATGGTGGTTGTTTTTCGTTGTGCCGAGCAAAGCGACGCCATTTTTCTTGCGGAAAAGGTCCGAAAGGAACTCGAAGTCCTGAATCATAAAGTTTCCGGCACGGGAATATCTTTTCCGGTCACGGCGAGCATCGGCGTGACGGCTTTGCACAACTCGCTTGTCAGGAAATACAAGGTTGCCAAAACTCAAAAGGAATTGTTCACGCTGGCCGACGTTGCCCTGTACGCGGCAAAGGTCAACGGGAGAAACCGCGTCTGTTTCGTGGACTGGGAAGGCGAGCTGGCCTGCAACCCCGTGCTTCAGTCGCCAAAAACGACGTTGCCAAAAGCAGCCCGCCCGACAGCATGCAATGTCTGCCATCGCAAGAGCGCGCCTGCATCTTGATTTAACTTCCCCCTTTATTATTACGTGATATAACCTGAATACTCCATTGGCAAAGCGAGTAGCGTGCCTTTTTTCGCTTAAAAGGAAATCTTCATGCCCTTCACCACACAAGGCCGCGGCCGGATTTATAACAACATCGTCGAAACCGTCGGCAACACGCCCCTCGTTCGCCTGAACAAGCTGCCGCAAGCGGCGGGATGCGTGGGCGCCGTGCTTGCCAAGCTCGAGTTTTTCAACCCGCTTTCGTCCGTCAAGGACCGCACGGCGCTCGGCATGATCGAAGCCGCCGAAAGGGAAGGGCGGCTGAACAAGGATTCCGTTCTTGTCGAACCGACTTCAGGCAACACCGGCATCGGGCTGGCGTTCATCGCGTCGGTGCGCGGCTATAAGCTGATCCTGACGATGCCGGAGAACATGTCGGTCGAGCGCCGCAAGCTGCTCGAGTTTCTGGGGGCGGACATCGTGTTAACGCCTGCTGGAGAAGGCATGACAGGATCAATAAAGAAAGCCGAAGCCATTTTGAAGACCGATCCCAACGCCATTATGCTGCAACAGTTCAAGAATCCCGCTAACCCGGCCATTCACCGCGTTACAACGGCCTTGGAGATATGGAACGATACGAGCGGGGAGGTGGATGTTTTCGTCGCGGGGGTCGGTACGGGCGGCACGGTTCAGGGCGTGGGCGACGAGTTGAAGCGTCTTAAGCCCGAAATCAGCGTTGTCGCCATTGAGCCCGCAAGCAGTCCCGTTTTGTCAGGCGGCAAGGCCGGCCTGCACAAGATTCAGGGCATCGGCGCCAACTTCGTCCCCGATATTCTGGACGTAAAAATGCTCGACGAAATCATGGCTATCGAAGACCAGGAATCCATGGAAACGGCGCGTAAGCTTGCGGGGGAAGAGGGCATCCTTTGCGGCATTTCGTCCGGCGCGGCCGTGGCGGCGGCTCTCAAGATCGCCGCGCGTCCGGCCATGAAGGGCAAAACCGTCGTCGCCCTTCTTCCCGACAGCGGCGACCGCTACATCTCGACGGAGTTGTTTGGCTGATTTGCACGCCGAAGGATTAAAAATATCTTATAAATCAATTGATTAAATAAGTTTTTACTAAATTATGTTATATGTGTTTTCATTATGGGACGAAAACAAAAATCATATAAAGAATTGAGAAATTATGGAAAGAACTTCGAATTTGTAGTTCCTTCTGATGCAGAATGGACTCTGGATCAATTGGATCAAGGCAAACTGAAACGTATTAAACGATTTCTAATAGAAACTGACCGCAAACTTGGGGGAATTCTTCCGAGAACAGTTGAAATTTCCGATGACAACAATCCCGTCAACATCGGCATGCAGTCTGATCTGATTGGCATGGACATTTCGTCTCTGGACTATTTGGGCGAACGGAAGCTAAGCGTCGTAATGGCTCACGAAAGCGCTCACTTAACATATAAAGATACCGCCATTATAGATACCTTTTCCAAAATGCAAGGGTGTCTTTGCGGCATCAAAGACATTCAGGATGTCTATGAAGAGAACCCGGCGTCGTGTTGTGGCCTCATCCTGGACCGCTTTGGCAGCTTGGAAACATTCAAATACGAGATGACGAAAGCTTTGCTTCGGACGAATGAAATCAGACGTTTCTTTTCGGGGATCGGTATAGAGCCTGATACGGACCGGGTAAAATTAGCCAACGAGTTGATTGCCGGAAAAGAAAAA
The DNA here is from genome assembly GCA_028716765.1 of Alphaproteobacteria bacterium. The sequence goes on from JAQUPC010000046.1 coordinate 6,350, forward strand.
CAAAATCAACTTGATCGTTTCTGCGATATGTTTCCGAATGACGACTATAATTCTGTGTACACAGACCCAACGTACCGTTTTTGCAAGAATTTTGCAGGCGAAACAATTGCCCACCGTGAACGCATGGCCGCTTTGGATTTTCATGATTTTGTCGATTATGAATCTTTTTTGCCGCAAACTCCTGCAGAAAGAAACATGCTGGCCAAAGGCGTAGCTCAAGTTTATCGCGATATCGTCTTGCCAACTTTATCGGTTTTTAAAGAACTTGCTATCGTAGAAAGAATCATTCATCACGCAATGGAACATAGAGCCGATTATGAGGCTCTTCTCAGGTTTGGTCCTGAAGCCGCTTTAGACATAACCCGATTTTATCAAAAGGAATATCATGATGAGTTGAATCGACTTCCCGAAAAAAGAAGGGAGGAACTGAGGTTGGCCAAGCTTGATCTGCATCCTCACCCTGATGATCGCATCAAGTTCATCGAAAGCCATTCCATAACAAACCAACATGTTTGTTATGCACAATCCCGGCACAAACATGAAGTAAAAAGGGGTCCAAGAAAAGCGGTGCTTCACAGGTGCTCATTCCACCCGCTATGACGCCCCCGGACATCATCTTGAAGGATAAACTCACACATTGCGATTGAGCTACGAACAATGACTCAGGCAGGCTCGGCTAAGTAGTCAACCGCCGTCAACTTTTTTTCTCCGCCTTCGCCTCATCCCACAGCCGGTCCATTTCTTCGAGGTTGCTTTCGGCGGGAGTGCGACCTTGGGCGGCGAGACGGGTTTCGATCGCGCGGAAGCGGCGCTCAAACTTCCGGTTGGTGCTGCGGAGCGCCGTTTCGGGATCGATCTTCAGATGACGCGCAAGACAAACGAGCGTGAACAGAACGTCGCCCATTTCATCCTCAAGCATTTCACGGGGAGACGCGTCCTCGACTTCAACTTTAAGCTCGGCCAATTCCTCGCGTATCTTGTCAAAAAAACTATTTGCATCGGGCCAATCGAAACCAACGCGCGCCACACGCTCGGAAAGTTTAAACGCACGCGTAGTCGCGGGGAGGGCAGTGGTTACGCCGTCGAGAAGGCTAGGGGCCCTATTCTCAACCTCAGCCTGTTTGGCGCGCTTTTTAGCCTTTCCGGACTCCCACAAATCCTTGACATCCTTGGCCGTATCGGCCTTTTCCTCACCGAAAACGTGAGGATGGCGCTCAATAAGCTTGTTTGTAAGCCCTGCGGCCACGTCATCGAGGTCAAATAGGCCGTCTTCCCTGGCCATCTGGGCGTAAAAAACGATCTGGAGGAGGAGGTCGCCCAGCTCGTCGCGCAGGCCCTCCATATCGCCGTTTTCGATAGTTTCGATGATCTCATAGGTTTCCTCGATCGTGTCGTGGGCGATGGATTTAAAAGTCTGTTTCCTGTCCCAGGGACATCCATTCGGCCCGCGGAGCAGAGCCATAATTTCGGTAAGACGGTCGATTGCTTCGGACATAGGGGGCTCACTCTCCTTATTGGAATTGTCGCATAAGGTATATTATGTTAAATGAAACACGTATCAGGCATCAGGGCTCATCGGGTTTGTAATCCTTCTGGCCGCGAAGGTCCTCGACGATACTAAGCGGCGCGCCCATCCGCGTGACGCGAATGATCTCCTTGCCGGGTCTCATGTTCTGGCATTTCCACCGCGTCGTCGACAGAAAGAACTCAGCCGTCTCGTTGGCTACCACGGGCTGATAATACGGCGGCAAATAGATCGTGGCCGCCGACCACGGCCCGCAGATGGCAATCCTGTAAATCTCGCCCGCCGGTACGCCGCCTTCCTTGTTCACATAAGCCTGAAGCTTCTCGGCCGCTTCCTTGAACGAACTGCCCCAGTAATCGAGTTCATAATGGCCGTAGCCGCCCTTAACGCCGCCTGCCAGCGGATTGATGTAAATATACTCATACGGATGCAACCGGACCATCGGCACGATCTGTGCCGTCATGACAGCCGCCAAACCGGCTACAAACATAATCACGGTAAGCTGCCTGACGTTGTGCGACCTAATTTTGACGAGACCATGAAGGCCATATTTAAGAATCTGCTTGATCGCCAGCGCCGCCAGCACACACAAAAGCGGCAGAATAAAAATGAAATGCCTGACGGCGTCGTACAGCGCCGGATGTCGCGTCACGGCGAAGAAAACCGGCGCGAAAGCCGTTAAAAGCACCATCATAAAGGCGTAGCGGTTCGCCTTTGACTCCAAATCCCGCCATATCAACGGCAACAAGGCAATTCCCGAAAGAGTCAGAAAAAGCTGCGGCAAGGGCAACTGCACGGCGAAATAAAGCGGCACGTAATACCACGGCAATTCCGTCGACATATAAGTGACGCCGTCCAGAAGCACTTCGACATTTTGCGGAAAATGGCTGAATTGAATGAACGCTTTTATGGGATTGGCGATGGGCGCTTCCTGCGCCCACGGCCAGCAAAACAACATCACGGCATAGGCGATAACGACGACTGGAACGGCCAAACGTACAAGCCGCAAAAACAAAAACAATAACGAAGGCTTCTCATTCAACCATATAGAGGCCGCATAAAAAACCAGCGACACCCCCCAATAGCCAAGCAGCATGACGCCGCCTACCCGCACGCCAAGCGTCAAACCCAAAACAAGGCCGAGCACGACAATCAGACGTTTTGGAACATCGGGAAACGCCCGCAGACTCTTCGTCATGTAATACAGGGTCCACACCACGCCAACGGCGAATGGAATGTCCTTCGGGTTGTTGAATATATGGCCGTAGTACATAGGCGTCAGCGCCAGAAGGACGAGCGTGACAAATCCCACCTGCCCGCCGCCGATCAACCGCCCCAGCCGCCATGCGCCCCACAACCCCAACAATCCGACCAACGCGTTCAGCAAATGCCGCGTGGCGTAAATGCCGAAGGGCGAATAAGCTTCGAACAACGCCGCCAGCCCGTCGAACATGCCGCCGTAGAGATAAAGATTGAAAATCTGGTTGTAGCGGTGATCGACGAAGCCGGAATTGTAAAAGTCGTAAATCGCCTGGCCGTATTGGCTCTGGATTTCCTCGTCCCAACTAACGCCGTAATGGCGGAACGTCAGAAAAACAATGACCGCCAAAACGGCGATAAACAGCTGCGAGGCCCTGCGATACGTTTTTTCCCCGATCGCAATCAACATTCGATCACCAACCCGTCATAGGCCGGCTCAACCCCTTTCGGCAAGCGGGCCGCGAGCTTGGCGTAATCCATGCTGTGATCCATATGCGTCAAGATCGCGCGCGCGGGCTTGATACGTTCGATCCAGCCCAGGACTTTTTCAAGATCGGCGTGCGAGGGATGCTGCTTCTCGCGTATGCAACTGACGATCCAGACTTTAACGCCATCCAGGGCCGTGAACACGTCTTCGTCCATTTCGCTTACGTCCGTTGTGTAGGCAAAATCGTTAACACGGTAGCCGAGCGAATGACCCTTTCCATGCTGTAAAGCAAATGGCGTGATGCGTAGCGACCCGAACGCCAAATCGCCTTCGACGATATGCGTCTCCAAAAAAGGCCGGCTGAAGTGATTGCCCTTCGGCTCGAAATCGAAAATGTAGCCGAAACGGCTCCGGAGTTCGGCCATCGTGACGGCGTCGGCGTAAACGGGCACAGGCCCGTTCGCAAGCCAGTTCATGCTACGCAGATCGTCAATGCCGTGGCAGTGGTCGGCGTGCGCGTGCGTATATAGCACGGCCGTCAGTCGCTGGAGATCGCAACCGAGCAATTGCTGACGCATATCGGGCGACGTGTCGACGAGCAACGCGACATCCCCCTCTTCCACCAAAATGGACGCGCGCGAACGCCGGTTACGCGGATCGGACGGATCGCACTCGCCCCATTTATTTCCGATCAGCGGAACACCCGCCGCGCTTCCGCAACCGAGGATGGTGATTTTCATTATTTGCCCTCTCCCGTCTTGCGGGAGAGGGAGGGACCCAAGCGCTCTGCGCTTGGGAGGGTGAGGGTATTTCTGTTACTAAGGTTGCTCAAAATAACTGCCATAACCCCCTCCGTATTGGCGATGATGTCGTTGTTCCAAAAACGAACGACTCTCCACCCTTCTCTCTCCAGCCGAGCCGTGCGGCAAGCATCGGCCCAATTTTCGGCATGCTGTCCGCCATCGGCCTCAATGATCAGTTGATGCTCAATGCATGCGAAATCAACGATGAATTTCTCTATGGGATGTTGTCTCCTGAATTTATACCCGCTGAATTGACGTCCGCGCAACGCTTTCCATAATAAACGCTCGGCTTCTGTAGCTTTTCGGCGAAGTCCACGTGCTTTTTCAATTGCCATAGACCCTCACCCTCCCGGCCCTACGGGCCGGGCCCCTCCCTCTCCCGCTTCGCGGGAGAGGGGATAAACCTTATCGAACAGCCGAAAGAAGTTGGCCGTGGTTTGGGCGGCGATTTCATCATAGCTCACGTTTTTCACTTCGGCCAGTTTACGCGCCGTGTGCGCGACAAAGGCTGGCTCGCATAGCTTGCCGCGATAAGGCTCGGGTGCAAGATAGGGCGCGTCGGTTTCCACCAGCAGCCTGTCGAGCGGTATGTCGCGCGCGATCGTGCGCAGGCCTTCCGACTTTCCGAACGTCAGGATGCCGGAAAAAGAAATGTAAAATCCGAGTTTCAAAGCCTCTTCCGCCAGTTCGCGTTTCGAACTGAAGCAATGCATAACGCCTTTGAGTTTGCCGCCCCGCCCCTTTCCTTCTTCCTGCAATAAACGGATCGTATCTTCCTCCGCGTCGCGGCTGTGAACAATGAGCGGAAGGCCGGAGGCTATCGCGGCGCGGATATGTTCGCGGAAATTCCTGTGCTGTTCCTCGCGCGGCGCGTAATCGTAAAAATAATCGAGTCCCGTTTCGCCTATAGCGACGATTTTTTCGTCGTTCGTTAATTTAACCAAATCAGCCGCGGTAACACTTTCTCCTTCCTCGGCGCAGTGATGCGGGTGGACTCCGGCGCTGCAGAAAACATCGTCATAGGACGCCGCCGCTTCGCGCACTTCGGAAAAGCTTTTCATGGTCGTGTTGGCGGTGAGCAGCCGCACAACGCCCGCTTGCCTTGCGCGCGCCACAATTTCGTCGCGTTGTTTCGCAAGTGCGGGATAATTCAGGTGGCAATGACTGTCGACAAGCATGTTAACCAAGATTTTTTATTGGCTTTGCAGCATAGCCCTGTATAGTCCGCTTAACAAATTTCGCAAAGGAGATGATTATGAGGGTTATTGGAATTACCGGGTTTGTTATTTTTGAAGGACCTCTTGACGTTGTGACAGAAGCCGCTGATTGGATGAAAATGAGCAACCCCGCTTCGAATTTCAGAAGCATCCTGCCGGAAGTGTTTCCTGGCGATACCGTGCGCTGGGGAATGTTTTTCTGTAAAGGCGAACAAGCTCTTATAGATGGCAAGAGGCCTACGTTTGATTCGGCTGCGCGTCTTATTACAATAAACGGCGGCAATGAAAGGCAACCTGTGCCATATCGCACGTTACTGATGACGCCCGAGCAAGTGCCGAACTACGCCTTTATCGACTGCTCGAGGAGATAGAAGCTATCCGGAAAATACTATGGAGACGCAAAATGGCCATTAGGGAAGAATTTATTGCCGCGGCATATGTCGTCGAGGGACCTTTCGAGGAGGTTAACGACTTTCTGGATCAGCTCGACAGCTTTCAACGCAAGCACGGCAAGGGCATTTGCGTTTATACTGATAAGCAAGAGGACGATCCGGCCAAATACCGCCTTGCCATCTATTATCAATCCGGCGGCCGGACGGATGCGAATTTCAGGGAAATTGCCAATCTCATCGCCAAAAAACCTACGCTGGGCGAAGCAAACGAGCCCGTGCGTTCCGAGGACTTTGTGTCCGCGCCGAGAAATTTCGAGTTCATCAGGCTGACGCAGGAATAACTCAGGCCTTCTGAGCATCCTCCACAATCCTCGGGAACAAGCCTTGCGGCGCAGGAAGCGGCGCGCCGGGCTTAAGGGCTTGATCCGCTGTGAGCGCCGCGAAGTTGCGTTGATCCTCCGGCACAGCGAGTTGATCGAGAAGCTTGTTCATCGAGTCCGGCATGAACGGCTGGATCAGAATGGCAAGGTGACGAAGCGTCTCCGCCAGCACATAGAGCACCGTGGCCATGCGCGCAGGATCGTTTTTCTTTAAGGCCCACGGCGCTTGCTCGTCGACATAACGGTTCCCGTCGCCGATAACGGCCCACAGCTTGTCGAGCGCTTTGTGAAAGGCCTGAACGTCCATTTCTCCGCGCACCTGCGGCAATAGTTCCCCTGCCCTGCCGAGCAGCCATTGATCGGCCTCGGTAAAGGCGCCGGGCCTGGGCACTTGCGCGCCGCAGTTCTTTCCGATCATCGACAATACGCGCTGCGCCAGATTGCCGAGATCGTTCGCCAATTCGCCGTTGATGCGCCGGATCAAGGCGGCATGGGAAAAATCAATGTCATTGCCGAACGGGACTTCGCGCATAATGAAATAACGAACCTGATCGAGCCCATAGGTATTGATCAGGTCAATCGGATTGACGACATTGCCCAACGATTTGGACATTTTCTCGCCTTCGTTCGTCCACCAGCCGTGCGCAAAAACGCGCTTCGGCACTTCAAGTCCCGCCGCCATCAGAAACGCGGGCCAGTAAATGGCATGAAAACGAAGGATGTCCTTGCCGACAATGTGCAGGTCGGCGGGCCAGAAACGCTGGAAGCTTTCCGAATGAACGTCCGGGAATCCTATAGCCGTCAGATAATTTGTCAGAGCGTCTAGCCAGACGTACATGACATGCTTAGGCTCGCCCGGCACCGGCACACCCCAGCTTATCGCCGTGCGCGAAACGGACAGATCGTGCAGACCGGATTTAACAAAGCTTGTCACTTCGTTGCGGCGGTAATGCGGCAGGATGAAATCCGGGTGCGCGTCGTAAAACGCCAGCAGCCGTTCGCCCCACGCCGAAAGCCGGAAGAAATAGCTTGGCTCCTCGACCCATTCGCACTCTGCGCCGGATGGCGCAATTTTTTTGCTGTTGGGGCCGTCTTTCAATTCGGTTTCCGTATAATAAGCCTCGTCGCGCACGGCGTACCATCCGGCATATTTGCCGAGGTAAATCTCGCCGCGCTCAAGCAGCTCCGTCCACAACGCCTGACACGCTTTAATGTGGCGCTCCTCGGTCGTGCGGATGAAATCGTCGTTAGAAAGATTCAGCGTCTTCGTGAGATCGCGAAAATTCTGCGAAACCTTGTCGGTAAAGGCCTTCGGCTCCATCCCGGCCGCAGCCGCCGATTTGGCGATCTTCTGGCCGTGTTCGTCCGTGCCGGTCAGGAAGAAAACGTCATAGCCGTCGAGGCGCTTGAACCGCGCCAGCACGTCGCACGCCAGAGAAGGATACGCGCTGCCAAGATGCGGAACGTCGTTGACGTAGTAGATCGGAGTGGTGATGTAATAACGGGGGTTCATGCAGGCTATTAGAGACTATTTTTTTAGCTTTTTCAAGCCGTTGCCCGGCGTATTTCGCAAACTGCGTTCACGAACGCCAGTTTGCGGTCCAGATTAGAATCCACGGCCATAGCAAAGGTTTGGCGCACGTTATCCCAAAGCCGCAGAGAACGATCGAGCGAGCCTCTTTGGCCCTTCAGCGCTTTTTCCCGGACGCCTTGGCACAGCTTATTGGTCAGCAGATGCGTTATAACGGAAAAATTATCGCCGTCTCCCTTGCGCCCGATACGGTCGGCCAGCGTATGCAATTTTGCCATATCCAGCGCCGGAAGGCCTTGAAGCAACGCCATCAGCTCTTCAAAAAGCGGCAACGTTTCCGCCTCCGCCATATTCAAGGCAAACCCTGCGCTGCCGCCCGAAAGTTCGATAAGGCGTTCCATATCGCTTGCAACCATGTCGAGACCGGAACGCGCTAAAACAGCGCGAAGCGACGTTTCATCCAGCGGCTGCAACGGCAACATGCGGCAGCGCGAGCGGATCGTCGGCAAAAGAGCGCCCGGCGCCGTCGCCGTCAAAAGGATCAGGCAGTTCGCCGGAGGCTCCTCGATCACTTTCAAAATAGCGTTTTGGCCGTGACGGTTCAGAGCGTGAGCTTCGTCGATTATGGCAACGCGCCAGCCGCCGTGCGTGGCGGTCATATGTAAAAAAGGCGCCAGCTTGCGTGCGTCTTCAACGGGAATGGAGTCTTTCGTTTTGCCGGTTTTTTCATCAAGAGGACGCCGGAGAACAAATAAATCCGGATGCGCTTCGCCCGCGACAAGCCGTGCCGCGGGATGCAACATGTCCAGCTTGCCGAGCGGATTTTGCCCTCCGGAGAGAACGTAATGGGCCGCATGAAAGGCCAGCGTCGCCTTGCCGATGCCCTCGATGCCGCTCATCAGCCACGCATGCGGCATGCGGCCGGAGGCGAAAGCCGCCTCGATTTGCCGCAACGCATGATCATGCCCGATCAAAACCGGATTTTGCGCCGGGGGCAAAATGTTCATGCGTTGCCTATTGAGCGGAGCAAAGCCCCTCTCCTCCCTTTGGGAGGAGAGGGGTTTGGGGTGAGGTGGGTCTTAATTCTCATCGATCCTGTTCTCCCAATATGCCAGTATTGTTTCTAGAACAATTTCCGTCTTGGTAAGAATGTCATTATTCCAAAAACGCAGCACACGCCAATTCTGTGTTTCCAGCCATGCCGTGCGTTCGACGTCCTTGGCGTTTTCGGCATGCTGACTGCCGTCAGCCTCAACAATCAAAGAATGCTCGACACAAGCAAAATCAGCAACGTAAGGGCCGACAGAATGTTGGCGGCGAAATTTGTAGCCACATAATTTCCGGCTGCGCAACATAGACCACAAACGTATTTCAGCATCTGTAGGTTGTTTGCGCAAACGGCGGGATACTATTTTATTATACACCATGATGTTCCAGCCCACCTCACCCCAAACCCCTCTCCTCCCAAAAGGAGGAGAGGGGCTTTACGCTCTACCTGAATCGACGTGCTATGCATTTCCTGTAAGGGCAAAGAATTGCGTCACGGCCGTGCGAATGTCGGCGGTTACTTTGTCCTGATTTTGGGAAGCGTCGATCACGTTAAAACGATGCGGCTCCATTTTCGCAAGATCCAGAAATCCGGCACGCAACATTTCATGAAACTTCTTATGCTGACGCTGATAGCGGTCGTCAGGACCGCAGCGCGAGGCCATGCGCTCCAAACCTGTCTCAACCGGTACATCGAGCAGCAGCGTCAAATCGGGCCAGAAATCTCCCGCGATCTCTTCATATATGGCGTCGACTTTCTCGAGACCGAGGCCAAGGCCGATGCCTTGATAAACGCGCGCGGAGTCGACGAAACGGTCGGAGACGACCCAAATCCCTTTTTCAAGCGCGGGCCAGACGGTCCGCACCAGATGTTCGCGCCGCGCCGCCATGGTCAGCATCAATTCGGTCATCGGATCCCAATGGCCTTCGGCTTTGCCGAGCCAGAGCGAACGGATATCTTCAGCGCCCGGCGCGCCGCCGGGCTCGCGCGTGGCAAT
>JAQUPC010000047.1 GCA_028716765.1 Alphaproteobacteria bacterium
TTGCGCCGACCGAAAGCCTTTATTTTGCGACCCTGAAGGGGCAGGCGGTCTGGCAAACCGAACTGAAGTTCGGGAACGATCCGAATGACGAACAGAGCCTCGATGCTCCCCTGCCGCCGGGCAAGGGGTTGACGCCGGGGCTGTATTTCCTTGCCGTCGTTCCGCCGTCGGAAAATCCCGTGGGACCGGCCTTTATGGCCGGACAGTGGTTTCTGATTTCGGATTTAAAGCTTACGGCAATGGTGAGCGCGAACGGCGTGTATGCGTTTGCCGCCGACGCCGCGGCTTTGCAGCCGCGCGCGGACGTGCCGGTTCAGGCGCTTGCCGCCGACGGCCGCGTGCTTGCCGAGGCCAGGACGGAAAAGGACGGCGTGGCGTTTCTTGCCTTGGCGCAAGATCAGAAAGATAAAGCCGCGTTCGTTACGGGCGTGACGGCTTCGGGCGCTCCCTGCATCTTCGATCTGGCCGGGCGGCCCGATAGCGTTTTTAAACCCGCGCCCGTTGAGGCGGCTCTTGTTGCGGATCGCGACCTCTACAGGCCGGGAAGTTCCGCGGTTGTGACGCTGTCGATCAGGGACGAAAAGGGGCTCCCCGGAAAAACGCCCGTCAGCGCGCTCAAGCTTGTGCGGCCCGATCAGAATTTTTTCAACGAACGATCCGTTCCGGCCGATAAGACAGGCTCTGTTTTTATGACCGTGCCTTTGCCGGTGACGGCGGAGGCGGGCGCGTGGACTCTCCTGTGGCAACGGCCCGACGGCGTTGTGCTGGCGCGGACGCCCCTGCGGCTGAGTCCGGATGGCGTCTGGCCGAAGCTGGACGTCACGGCGGATCGCGAAGTGCTCGAAGCGGGGGGCGACGTTGAGCTCAATGTGCAGGCGGCGGACGAAAGCGACAAACCTTTGCCCTGGCGCGCCGGGCACATCGAGGCCCGGTGGGGACGCCCGGAATTTCCGGGCTGGAAGAAATACCGCTTTGGCGCGGAGGAGCCGAACGCCGCCGGGCCGATCGCCAAGACCGGATTTTTAACGCTCGGGAAGGGAACGGCGCATGCCCGGCTGCAAATCCCCATGTCATCCAAAGACGTTTCGGTACAAGCCGTCACGCTGACGGCCCGGCTCGATGGTCTGGCGGAACCCGTTGTCATGACCTTGCCCGTTAAAGGGCCCTTGGGCTGGATAGGCATAAAACCGTCGCAGGAAGGATCCTTTGACGAAAACAGCCGCGCGGTTTTTGATGTCATCGCCGTCGACGCCGAAGGAAAGCGGCGCGGCGCCGGAGAACTATTTTATCAGGTTTATGAAGAAGGCCGCAGCTTCGACTGGTTTCAATCGGACGGCCACTGGAATTATCGTCCTTTGCCGCAACACAGGCGGGTCGGCGGCGGGCGTTTCACGATCGCGGCGTCCGGTTCCAACAAAATCCAGTGGCCGGTGACGGCCGGTCACTATTTGCTGGAAATTACGAACGGGGACGGCATGGTTCTGGCGCAGCACCGGTTTAACGTCGGCGGCAACAAGCCTTCTCTCCCTTCGCCAATCGATCATCGTCTCGCGATCGAAGCGCCCGCGGCCCCCCTAAAGCCCGGCCAAAGCAACGCCGTCACGATCAAGCTCGCCGAACCGGCGGCGGTCAGCGTGCTTGTGGGCGATGACCGCGTGCGGAAAACCGAATTCCGCCGCATGGACTCCGGCGAAAATTCTCTCGTTCTTACGCCCTCGAAGGAATGGGGCGGACGGGCGCAAATACTGGTGCGTGCGGTTTTTGCGGACGGGACTGAGGCGGCGGTTTCCCGGGCCTTCCAGCTTCAACAGGACGGGGCGGGGCTTGCGTTGACGGCGCAGCAAATCCCCGCGGCATTGGCAGGATCGACGGTGATCCTTCCCGTTACGGTGGCGAACGCTATGCCGCAAAGACAGGTCTTCGTTTCCGCGCTGGCGACGCCTGTCGGAGCGGATATTTCCCACGAACCGTCAAGCTTTACCGTTCCGGCCGAGCCCGTGACGCGCGAAGGGCGCGCGGCGATACGTTTGACGCTGCCCGATTTCTCAGGCTCGATGCAAGTGACCTTGACGGCATGGGATGGCCAACAGACCGTCACCAAAAAAGTTTCTTTTCCTGTGCGTCCGGCCATCGTTATAGAGGCGGAGCCGCCGGAACGGCTTTTTGCCGAAGACCGCGCGGCGTTTGTCCTTGCGCTCGAAAACAAGGCCGGGGCCGAAGGTTCCTATGCCTACGCCTTGACGCCGCCGCCGGGCATGCGTTTGCAAGGGAAAACAAAAGGAACCGTCGTATTAAAAAAAGGAAAACGCGTCACGTTGCCGCTTGAAATGAGCGGCGGGAAAAACGTGCGGGATGATTTGCGTCTTGATCTCAAAGGTCCGAATAATTATTCCGCGACGCGCCTTTGGCCCGTAACCGTTTTGGGCGGAAAGTCCGTTCTTTTGAAAACGGAAGCCAAAACGCTCGATCCCCGCCAGACGCTTGATATTCCGGCCATAAAACCGGGTCTGGCCGGAGAGAATTTTGTGCTGGCGAGTCCCTTGCCGCTTCCCGGGTTGCCGCGTCAATGGCAAGCCATGCTGGATGCCGAGCCGTTTACGACCGAGGAACTGGCCGCGTGGATCGAGGCCGCCGGATTGTGGCAAAAGAACATGACGGCTGCGGGCCTGATAAGCGGCGAGGCGTTGCGCCGTTTGCGGACGCAGCGCCTGAAGCAGCTGCAGGAACGGCAGAACGGCGACGGTGGTTTCTCCCTCTGGCCTTTAAGCGGCGTCAGCGACCTTGCCAGCACGGCGGCCGCCCTTCCCGCTTTGCAGGGCGAGGCTCCTCTGGCCGCTGAACAGGCTGTCAGGTGGCTTCAGCGCCGCCTCGAAAACACCTGGTTCGAAGAGTCGGAGCGCCCGGCGCGCGCCAGCGGGCTTCTCGCGCTTTCAATTGCCGGACACGGCGATCTTTCCGCCTTGCGGTATTTTTCCGATACCAGCCGCGACAAGGAGCTGCCGCCGTCGGCGCTGGCCGAAACCGCTCTCGCGCTGGCGCTGAATCATGACGACGAGGCCGCCCGCTATTGGCTTCAGCGCGCGCGGGAAGCCGTGAGCCGCCAGATCGAGAACCGGTCTTTCGACGTATGGCCGCTGTTGCACAAGCTGGCTGCAAACCCTTTGCTGGCTCCGAACGATATCGTCGGCGATGCCGTCAAGGCGAACGAGGCGTTGCCGCCGCCGGAGCCGGAACAGGCCGCCGCGCCGCTTAAAACCTTGGGCGCACTCGTGCAACGCGCAGGGTCATGGAAGCTTGCCGTAAACGGAAAGGAACAGAAAGCCGAAGGCGTATTCGTGATGTCTTTGTCCGAAAAAGATTCCGGCCTGTCCCTGCACAATCCGGCGGACGGCATACTGTTTGTCGTGCAGGCCGGAAGCGCGGAGGGCAAATCTTCTGCGGCTGAACCGCCGGTCCGGAACACAGGTATAAGCCTAAACATTGATCGCCGCCTTTATCGGCCTGACGGCAATGAGGTGGAGCAAGACGAAACCCTTGAGCAAGACCAGGTTTATCTGCTTTCAATCCACGGGAAGGGAAAGCTTGACGAGCCTTCGCGCCTGATGCCCCTTCTGATTTCAAACTTTTCGAGTTCGGGGCTTCAACTGATGACGGCCGGAAGCGCTGACAACCAAACATTGATGACGGCCTTGCCGTGGCTCTCGCCGCCCGTCGCTGCTCTTGCGGGCGCCTTTTCGACCCCCGAAAGCGCGAACTTTGTAATGCAATCGTCAAACGGCTGGCATATCGCCTGTTTCGTGAAGGCGGGGCGGCGCGGCACGTATGTTCTGCCCCCGGTCCTGACGCGCGATTTGTCCGGCAACAGGCATGCCGTCACGGCGAACATGCCGCGGTGGACGATTCCGTGAATGAACGAAAAGAGGCTGGCTTAATCAAGAAGCTCGATTGATGTGGCTTCGCGTCCTTTTGACGCGCAGTGCACGCACATTTTGAGGCGCTGGCCGGTCTCAAGAAGAGCCCTACCGAGGCGAAGCACGACGCTCTTGTGGACGAAGACGTCCTTGCCGCCGTCATCCGGAGCGACGAAACCGAACCCTTTGTCTGCCTTGAACCATTTGACGGTGCCGGTCAGCTCTTCCGTCGGGCCCGTCGCGACAGGTTGGCGCGGCGCCGAAGACGGCACCTCGGTTACGCCCATCACTTGCAGAATTTGAAGGACCTGGCGCCCTTTCGGACCCTGACCGATTTGCACGAGAAGCTTGGTTCCCTCGGCGACCTGTTGCAGTCCGGCACGCGTCAGCACCGACACGTGCATGAACGCATCGGGGGAATTATCCATAGGCGCTACGAATCCGAATCCCTTCGTAAGATTGAACCATTTAACGACGGCTTCGACTTGTTCTCCATCTCCCGGAGACGGGTTCTCACCAGAAAACAACGCACGACCTCATGACGACAGATAAAAGAACCATAGATGAAAACGTGTAACTAACTTTGGGGAAACAAACAAGACGGAATCGAATCGATAGGCAAAAAATCAGGCAAAATATGTTGGAAAACCTCACATTTCGGCGGGTTCTTGCTTACAATAAGTTAACGGCTTTTTCCTTTAGCCTTCAGGATTTGTTAGTTCTCGGACAGTACAATTGTAACAGGAGGACTAGGTTTGGAGCCGGAATTGGTATAATGCCATGAAATTATTGGCAAAAAAAACATCCGCAATGGAATCCATGGCAACGGGACGCCTTATTGTTCTCATTGCAGGGATTTGTCTGCTGTTAATGTTTGGCCAGCCTGTATTGGCGGAGGATAGCGAACCCATCGATGTCGACGGGCACGGCTGGATGTCGCTTGACCACTACACGGACAAAGCAACCCGGTTTCCCGAAGCTTTGGGTCCGGTTCAGGAAGAGTCTCCGCCGCCTCCGCCTGCTGCCACGGATGTTTCCCAAAGTGCACCCGGCGATGAGGAAGGCACATCAGCAGATGCCGAAAAAACGGGCGAGCAAGCCTTGGCGCAACCTGTGCGGCCGCTCAATTTGCCCGTCATGCCGGGGCTTAACCTCGGCTATGACGTGCGCGTTACTTCGACGGTGGAGGATATGGACAGTGAGGCTGGCGCCGGGGAAGGCGTTTTGGCGCAGCCGACCCGTCCGCTTAATTTGCCCGTCATGCCGGGGCTTGGCCTGACCGACGGCGGAAAAGAAAATTCGGACAACAACAGGCGGGCCGGTCCGGTCGACGAGTATAGATGGCAAGACGCGAAAACGGCGGCCCGGGATGCTTTCTCCGGCGAAGACGAAGAAAGAGAGCAAACGCCGCTAAGCGTGCGTTTTGCCGGACTTCCCGACGGACGCATGACGTCCGTTCCCGGTGCGCCTGTAACGAAGCCTCATAAAAAAACGCAACCCGCGAAAGAGACATCTCCAACGGCGGTTCCCCGCAATCCGGAAGCTTGCGCGGCGCTGACGGCCTACCGCCAACGGCAACTGGCCGCGATCGAAAGCGACCGCCAAACGCTGAACGCTTTGCAGGCGGCCATTGCCGAAATGGGCCTCGACAAGAAACTCGACTTTATGAACGGCGCCAGCGACGGCCTTACGGCTTCGCCAAAAACCGGAGAAACGGCGGCGTCTGAAGGGGCCAATAACGGAAACATTACCCCCGCTTCGTCGTCCGAAAACAAGGAATCCCAGCCGCATTAACCAGTTTGTAACCCCCGGAGACTACCGAGTAAGACAGGCTGAACAACAACGCATCAAGGAGGCGCCGGCTTAATGGGAGTCATCATTCAGGAGGAACTGGAGATACTTCTGGCTGCCCATGACAAGCACCTCAAGGGGCTTACCAATGGCCGCCGGCTAGATGTCGCTATGCAAACGTTGCGCGGCCTTGATTTTTCGGGACGGGATTTGACCGAAGGCGATTTCGTGGGAGCCGTTTTGGACGGTTCAAGCTTTGTTGGCGCCATCGTCGCTCGTGTCAATTTCTTTGGTTGCAGCATGGTACAGTGCGATTTTCAGGGTGCCGATCTTAGCCAATCGGATTTGCGCGGCGCCCACATGCGTGCCTCCAATTTCGCTCACAGCACCCTGACCGAGACGAATTTCGGCGAAGGTTCGCTGTTGCGCCGGGATATCAAGGGCAACATTGCCCCGGTTCACGAACTTGGCTCCAGCGTCCTACGTATGCAGGATACCGTCTTCCATAACGCTTCGGCCGAAAAAGCCCGCTTTTCATCGGCTGTTGCGCTTTCAACGGATCTCAGCCTTGCAAACTTCCGGGGAGCGAAATTGAGCGGCGTGAATTTCTCCGGCAGCAACCTGCGCGGGGCGTCTTTTAGTCAAGCCGATCTGACAAACTGCAATTTTAACAGCTCCAACATGCGATCGGTCATTTTGAGCGGCGCTATTCTTGACGGCGCAACCTTTGCCGACGCCGATCTAACCGCCAGCATTATTGATTCCGGCGAATACAGCAATACGGCGTTTGTGAACGCCAAGCTGCCCCGCTCCATGGAGAATCTGGATATTGAAATTCAGGAAATTCTTGCTCAGCATCAATCATGGGTCAACAGTCTTGGCCGGCAGGGAAAGCAGGCCAATCTTTCCGGCGTCAACCTTTCCATGGCTATTTTGAACGGTGTCCAGCTTCAGGCTGCAAACCTTAAAAGCTCCATTTTACGAAACGCCTCGTTTAACAGCGCCACCTTCTCCATGGCTGATTTGTCGGGTTGCAACGCGGTCGGCGCTTTTTTCCAAAAGGCCGATTGCCGCGGGATCAATTTCTCGGAAGCGACGCTGGAAGAAGTCGATCTGCGGGACGCGAACTGCTCGCCGATGTCGATCATGACCGGATTCTCGGGCTCGCGACCGATTAGCTGGCCCGCCAACTTTTCGCAATCCAACCTGCGGCACGCGAAAATGCGGGGCGCCAATCTTTGCTTCGCCAATTTTTCCGGGGCGCTTTTGAACAATTGCGATTTGACGGACGCCAATCTTGAAGAGGCTGTTTTCACCGATGCCGATCTGACAAACGCCGATCTGCGCGGGGCCAATCTTAACAAGGCCGACCTGCGCGGGGTTATCGGCATGCGGTAACCTTCTTGTGTCCCCTTTCTCCCGGGTGTAGAATCCATAAGCAAACCCGAAGCTGAGTTGAGGAGGAAATCATGCGTTCTCGATCCATAACCGGAATAAGCGCGGCGCTGGCTGCTATGTTTGTGGCCGCGTGCGCCAGCACATACCAGCCCGTGGTCGATATGCAAGGCGTCGATACGTATAAGTACCAGCAAGATCTGTCGGCATGTCGGCAATACGCCGAGCAGGTGAATCCGTGGGAAAGTGCAGGGATTGATACGTTGATAGGCGCGGCAGGCGGCGCGGCGTTGGGCGCGGCGACAGGCGCGGTTGTCGGAAGCCCCGCGATGGGCGCGGCGACCGGGGCGGCTGTCGGCGGTATCGGCGGCGGCGCTTACGGCGGCCTAAGTGGCGCCGATCGCCAAAAAGCCATTATCAGCAATTGCTTGAAAGGGCGCGGGTATAAGGTTCTCGGCTAAGCCGGGTTTTTTGCGCAAGAGGGGCGGCTTGACCGTTTGAGCCGCCTTCTCAGGCCGCCTTCAGCCTTTCCTTGATAGCCGTTTGCAAGGCGTCGAAGAACGCCGCATGCCCGGCCTTCAACCCCCAGGGATCCTTGTCGGCGAACGACCGGACGCGCTCGAAAGACTTTGCGTCGAGTTTGGTCAGATCGCGCAGGGATTTATGCCCGACGAAATATTTTTCGGCCCATGCCTTGGGCGAGGCGAAATGCGTGGCGACTTCATCGAGCGTGGCGCGGTCGATCAGGCCCGATGCATGCGATTTCTCGAAGAACGACAAGTCGATGCTGTTAAGAGACACGGCTTGAAGGCCTTTCGCCGCCAGCTTTTCCAGTCCGTTGCCGCGGGAGATAACGCAAAGCGTGCCGGCACATTCAAGACCGGCCTTTTCAAGCGCGGGAAGCCATAAATCAAGATAGCTGGCCGCGTTGTTGATCAAATCGGCTACATGCAGAACCTTGGCCCCCGGCTTGATGGCCGTTGGGGAATAAAGGGAAAGATTTTTGAACAGGAAAGCGTGGCCGATCCCGCATGCCCTGGCGAAGGGTATCGAGAAGAGCCAGTCCCGCCGCTCGCCGCCCGAAACGAGATCGAAGGACCCGGCGGGAAATTGCGATTTTGCGGCGGCGGCCATCGTCGCAACAAGACGTTGATAGACCTCGTTCTCTTCGTAGGCGGCCATCACGGCTTCCGTAATCTGTGCCGAGCGCGCGGCGAGATCGGCCGTCTGCGCCAGAATGGCCGTAATTTTGTCCAGGAGGAGTCCGGAGGCTTCGGCGCCTATCAGGAGTTCCGTGTTCACGTAAAATGGGCCCGGTATTCCTGCTATATACCAATAGACAGGCCCTGTATCCCGGTTCCATATGGACGCGGCTCTGGTCGCGTGAATCAACCGGAGCAAATCGTCTTGATCGTAGGTCACTTTTTTCTCCCGTTATTGCAGGAGACCGTGATAGCATGAATAAGCGTCTTTTCAAATTGACTCGCCAGCTGGCCTTGATTTTTTTACACTGCCGTTCATGACCCCTTCTTCCTCCTTTTTGTCTTTTCCCCCTCCGCTCAAGCCTAAAGGGACGGTGGGCATCGTCGCGCCGGGGCGTTGGCCCGATCCTTCCTGGATCGACAAGCCCAAAGCCTTCCTGGAAAGCCGCGGCTATCAGGTCGTGGTGCACGCCCAGAATTACCTCAAGGAAGGCCAGCTGGCGGGCAACGACGCGGCGCGGGCCGAAGCGATCATGGATATGTTCGTGGACACCACGGTCGACGCCGTTTTGTGCGCGCTTGGCGGCACGGGCTCCCTGCGTCTTCTCGATAAGCTCGATTACGAGATCATTCAAAAACAGCCC
The DNA here is from genome assembly GCA_028716765.1 of Alphaproteobacteria bacterium. The sequence continues at coordinate 8,944 of JAQUPC010000047.1, forward strand.
AAGCCCTTTGTCGGGTTTTCCGACGTCACGGTCTTGCTGCATGCCATTTCGCGGCAGTGCGGCTTTGTGACCTATCACGGCCCCATGGGCTGGAACTTCGCCCAGCCGGGCATCGATCCGCGTACCGGGTCGGATTTGCTCAACGTCATCGGCTACAGGCGCAAGCATTGCCGGCTGCATTATCCCGAAGTGGACGTTGTCCGTCCCGGCCGGGCCGACGGCATGCTGACGGGGGGCAACATCACGCTTTTGCAGCAACTTATCGGCACGCCTTTCGATTGGCCGTCGAACAACGCCATTCTGTTCATCGAGGACGTGGACGAGCCGTTCTATAAAATCGATCGCGCCCTCAATCATTTGCGGCTGGCCGGAAAATTCCAGAACGTACAGGCGGTTCTTGTCGGCGAAATGGTCGACGTCGTCGACAGCGAAACGGGCTTTGCCCGCGAGGGCGAGCGGCCCTATGGGCGCGATCTGCGCGAGATCGTCCTTGAGCACGTGCCCCCCGGCATCCCGCTCGGCTTTAATTTTCCTTGCGGTCACGGGAACTATATCACCACATTGCCCGTCGGCGCGGCGGCACAGCTTACGCTCGGCGCGCGCGGCGCCGAACTTGTCTACACGGCGCCCGTTCAGGGGTGAGGCGGGCATGGAACTTACCCGGATTGATCAGAACGAACTGGACGACATCGTGCGCAAGCACGGCATGTTCCGGGCGGCCCGCGTAGGGGGGGCGCGCGCGGTTTTCACGTATCACGATTTTTCGCGTCTTGCGCTTGCGGGACAGGACTTGTCGCACGCCGATTTCACGGCCTCCGTTTTTTTTCACGCCGATATGCGCGAGGCAAAACTGGATTACGCCGTTTTTTTCGGCGCGGACATGCGGCAGGCGAACATGCAAAACGCCAGCCTGGTCCGGGCGGATATGCGCGGCGCCTGTCTGCGCGGCACCAATCTGGTGAATGCGGATCTGACGGGCGTCGATCTGCGCGAGGGAACGATCGCCGACAAAACGGGCGGCGTTATTGTGCCCGGCGGCGCATCACGGTCCGGCGACACGACCGGCGCCGTTCTGGCCGGGGCCAATTTGACGCACGCGCGCCTTGGCGGGGCCGTGGCGGTCAACGGCGATTTTAGCGACGCTACGTTGCGCGGGTGCACCATCGTGCGCGCGAACCTCCAGGGGGCGAACTTCGAGGGCGCCAATCTCGAGGGCGCGGACCTGAGCCTTTGCGACATGAAGGACGCCAATTTGCGCGGCGCCATTCTTATCAACGTCAGGACTCATCTTACCAATCTCGAACAGGCGGATTTAACGGGCGCCCTGACCGATACGCCCGTCGGCCCGACGCTTAAGGATCTGCCGGCGCCTATAGGCGATATGCTGCGCAGCCATGTGGACTGGCTTGGCAGCAACGGGGTTCAGGGCACCTGTTTCGACGTCAGCGGGTACGATCTGCGGAACATGGCTTCCCTGAGCCGGGCGTGCCTCACGATGATGCGGGCATGGGGGGCCATGTTGTACGGCCTTGATTTTTCCGACGTCCAGATGCAGGCCGCCGACATGCGCGAAGCGGACCTGCGCCACACCAACTTTATGGCCGCTGATCTTCGCGGCAGCGATTTCAGGGGCGCGAAGCTGAACAATGCGCGTATGCAGGGCGCGCAGCTCGGGCCGCTCGTTTTGACCGACGGCCGGAAAATAGCGGCCAATCTTGAGGGCGCGTCCTTGCGTTACGTCAATCTTTCGGGAGCCAGCTTGTGCGAGGCTAACCTGAAGGGCGTTGATTTGTCCTACGCCAACCTTTTGGGCTGCGATTTGACGGACGCCGACCTCAAAGGCGCCGAAATGAAAGGCGCGCGTCTCGGTTCGGGAAATACGGAACTCTTGGCGCGCACGGCTTAGAACATTTTTCGTTTAGATAGAATGGCCCTCTCCCCTTGTCCTCCCGCGCTAAAGCTTCGGAGGGTCTGGGACACAAGTCCGCCGTAGCCTTGGCACAGGCGGGAGCAAGTCATTAGTTTTTGCGGGTGAGGGGTCCGTTTTCTTTGACCCCTCCCCGAAATCGCAAGAGCGATTTCGACCCTCCCGCAAGGGGAGGGTGACTTCATCAAAAATCATTCTGCGCAAATGGTTTTGCGCAAAACAAAAGAGGCCTGCCACTTTCGTGACAGGCCTCTTGTTTCTTAAACCGCTCTTCTTATTGGAACGGCGAGTAACGCAATGACGTCATCACGACGCTTTGGAAAGCGTGCGGGTTGACCCCGTTCGCGTCCGCGAAGGCGTTGCGGCGCGTAAGCGAGTAGGAAGCGCCCGCCTGCATTGTGCCGTAGTTGCCCTTGTAGAAGCGTTTCCAGAAACCCGGCGTAACCTGCCACATGCTGGAAGTCTGCGCTGCGCAAGCGGCGCCAACTATGCCGCAATTGGCGTTGTTCAGACCGGCCGTGGTGCCATAACCAAAGCCTGCCGCGCCTTTGTCGTCCTGGAAGATCTTTTCGTAACCGGCATAGGCATAAAGATCCCATGACGCTTCGGGATGCCCGACGACGCCGACCATTGCCGAGTACTTCGTCAACGGATCGATCGAGCCATCCGTATCGAAAGCGATGTCAGGCAACAAGCCCGCCGAGTACCGGCCAACGCCTTGGCCGCCCATGACGGAAGCCTGCAGCTCCACCTTTTTCGCCAGCACGGGCACGTAGGCTCCCACGCCGCCGCCGAAGCCAACGACGTCCTGGTTGGTGGCCGTGGCATTGACGGTGCTTTGGAAGAACCGTGTCAGGCCGAAGATTTCGTAGTGACCAAATCCCGTGTCAACCGCTGCTTTGGCGATAAGATCGGGCGCGAAGTCGGTTGAATACGTTGTTTGCGTATTCAGTGCCGAAACGCCCGTAGTTCTTGACGTGACGGTTCCCGGAGGCGTGACCTGAGCAAAGTTCACTTCAGGCTCTTGAGCGGACAAAGCGATGTTGACTTTGTCGTCGGCAAACGATTTTACGAGGCGAAGCTGGGGCGCACGCGTATAAATCGTGCCGGGGAGGTAACCCGAGTCGATGCCGATCGTGGTCGCGATCTTGTTCGTGTCGATTCCCGACTTGTTCAGGGTCACGAGGCTCCATGTCTGGCCGGCTACGAGCTTCATGCCCCAGTCGTTGCGCGCGACTTCGGCATACGCATGGCGAAGGCGGGGGTTATAGCTGTTGGTCTGGATCGAGTTGGCCGTCGGGGCCGCGCCAAGGAAGTCGCCTTCGATGAAAGCCGAAAGCTTCATGTCCTTGTCTACGTTGCCTTCGGTCAACAGCGAAAGGCGGGTGGCGCGTGCCGAACCGCGGAACTCATGCCGGTGGGCGTCGCCGTTGTTGTCAAACGGAATGCCGGTGGTGTTGGTGGCATTGCCGTTCCAGCTCGTTGTCGTATCCTGCGTCTGGTTCTTTTCGCGCCAAATCGCGTCGGTCTCAATGTAGCCGCCGAGCGTCATTTTCACGCCGGGAAGGATTTCCTTGCCGCTTTCGCCCACGACCTTTGGCGCCTTGGCGGTTTCGGCAGAGGCCTTTTGTTGGGTTTGAAGTTCGGCCAGCTGCTTTTGCAGCTCGTTCATTTGCGCCTGCAACGCCTTGATGGCATCGTCTTTGCTGGCCGCGTGAGCGGGACCCGCCAGCATGAAGCCAATGGCCGTAGAGGCCAAAAGCAAATTCCGCACGGTTTTATTCATGATTGTCTCCGGATTATGGTGAAGAACTGAGGAGTGAGACCCCACTCTTAACGATGTTTTTGGCGAAAAACCAAGCAAAAACGCTTACAGGAATCGCCACCGCCTTACTGTAAAGGACACTGTGCTATTTTTGCCAAGTTAAGCTTAACGGGCGTTTGCGCGAAACAGGAAGGGATCCGATTGCGGACAATCAGAGGGCCAAACGAGTTTTCGTTTATGAAAAGTCCGGCTAACGAGGCAAATAGCCGTTCGTTGCGTTTCCGGAAAGAAATTGAAAAGAATTTGTGACGGGAGCTGGTGCGGTCGTGTGCTTGTGCATGGACATAAAAGAACCGCCCGGCCCGTGCCCCGCCTTGCTGTGGCCGTCTTCGGTCGCGGCGGCCCGGAAATAGGACATGATAAATACACGGATTGCCGCCGTCAGAGACGTATTGGCCGCCTTGCGGGTTGCCACGGCGCTGCAAAGATCGTGCAAGGAAACATGTTCGCGCCGGCAAATTTCGCGAAGCCCGGTCCACATATCGGGCTCAAGGCGGACGCTGGTGCGGTGGTTGTCGATGGTGATGTTGCGGCTGACGAGGCTGCTCCGGCAAGGCTGGCAAACGGCAGCGTTCGACTCGAGGGGGTGGAAAGATGTTGAAGGGGCGTGGAAGGCAGGGCGCATGATTTTCTCCGTATGCGTGTGCAAAACACTTTGACGCAATCCTTGGTTGCTAGAATTATATACACGCATTAGTATATCAACAAGTTTTATTAACCATAATCTTTTTAGCAAAATCATGATGTTATCATGCAACACATGCATACGCATATATGAGATAAAAATAGGAATGCAACCGTAGGTAGCTGGATCGCAATGCTGATTAGGGCGCTTTGGGAGAAAAAACGGTTCCCTCGAATTACAATCCCTATCTTTTTGATCGTCCCTGAAAACTTGCGTATGAAAAGGCCGTTCCCATATAGAAAACGGCGGGAACGGACGAAAAGAAGATGTTTCCCGTCCCTGCTTTTTGTTATTCAGGCCATTCATGAACCCCGGTTTTGTTGAGGCGGCTGCCCCCGAACACAATGCGATCTTCCCGTTATCATAATCCGTTTCTGGCGACCCTTGACCGCCCCGTGAAGCAGCGTTCCTGCGATTGCCCCGGTTGCGATCAGGCGGGGCATTACCGCGCCCCGCAAAGCCGCGAGCGCCTGAGAGAGTATTACTGGTTTTGCCTCGATCATGTGCGGGCGTACAACAAACGCTGGGATTATCTGGGGGGATTGTCGCCGGAAGAGATCGAGGCGCGTATCCGCCATGATGCCGTATGGGAGCGCCCCACGTGGTCGTTTAGCGAAGCGCAGAAACGTGAACAGCAACTTCGCGACAGCATCAACCGTTCTTTCTTCAGCAATGCGTGGGACGAAACGGAACCGGCGGCCGAAGACGCTTCGCCGCCCCAGCCGGTGATCGGCGAGGGCGATGCGCTGGCCGTTCTCGGGCTCGCGCTTCCTGTCGTGTTCGCAGAGGTCAAGGCGCGGTACCGCCTTCTGGTCAAGCGCCACCACCCCGACGCCAACGGCGGTAGCCGCGAGGCCGAGGAAAAGCTGAAAATCATTAACCATGCGTTCACGACGCTTAAGGCGATTCACCAAAACGGGAACTAGGAGCGCCGAAGAATTACCAGACAAGCGGCGATTTACCCGCTAGCCTTACGGATATCGATTTTTTGACGGCGGATTATGAGCATGGCCAAAACAAATACCGGACCAAACCTTGCCGAAACCGGCGTGCCGGACATCAAGGTCTCCGTGCGCAAGACGTTCGGGCTCGACAGCGATTTGCAAGTGCCGGCGTTTTCGGCGGCGGGCGAACACGTTCCTGTTATCGACGAGGCCTACCGCTTCGACCGCGACACCACGCTCGCGATCCTCGCGGGGTTCGCGCACAACCGCCGCGTCATCATTCAGGGCTATCACGGCACCGGCAAGTCGACGCACATCGAGCAAGTCGCGGCGCGCCTCAAATGGCCGTGCATCCGCGTCAATCTCGACAGCCACATCAGCCGCATCGATCTCATCGGCAAGGACGCCATCGTCCTGCGCGAGGGCAAGCAGATCACGGAATACCGCGAGGGCATTCTGCCGTGGGCGCTCCAGCACGCCTGCGCGCTTGTGTTCGACGAATACGACGCCGGGCGGCCCGACGTGATGTTCGTGATCCAGCGCGTTCTGGAGGTCGAGGGCAAGCTGACTCTGCTCGATCAGAACCGCGTCATACATCCGCACCCGGCGTTCCGTTTGTTCGCGACGTCCAACACCGTGGGCCTCGGCGATACCACGGGCCTTTATCACGGCACGCAGCAAATCAATCAGGGCCAGATGGACCGCTGGAATATCGTGGCGACGCTCAATTACCTTCCGGAAGCGGAAGAGGAGGCGATCGTGCTGGCCAAGGCGCCTTCGTTCGCCACCAAGGAAGGCCGGAATCAGGTCCGCGCTATGGTGGCGCTCGCGAACCTGACGCGGCAGAGCTTTATGCAGGGCGATATTTCTACCGTCATGTCGCCGCGCACGGTGATCACATGGGCCGAAAACACGGATATCTTCGGCGATATCGGCGCGGCGTTCCGCTTCACGTTTCTCAATAAGTGCGACGAGGCCGAGCGCGCCGCCGTCGCCGAGTTTTACCAGCGCTGCATGAACGGCGAAGTGTTCGAGGAAAACGGCCAGCATAGATAAGGATTTGCCCGATGCCAAAGAAAGTGCCCCCCGGCCTGTTTGACAAGGAAACGCTGATCGCCGCTATCAAGCGCGATCTTAAAGCCAAAGGCCGCCGGGCCAATTTCGATACGGCGCTGGCCATATCCTCCTGCGTCTTTCACGGCTGCCGCGACCGGAATCATCAGCCGATCGCCGATCATTATTTGCAGGTTTTCCACTCCGGCACGCTTTCCAAAACCAAAAAGATGGTCGGCATCCTTCATGACGTTGTCGAGGATACGGACTGGACGCTGGATGATCTCCGGGAGGTTGGTTTTCCGGAGAAAGTCGTTCGCGCCGTCGGTTATGTC
>JAQUPC010000048.1 GCA_028716765.1 Alphaproteobacteria bacterium
TTCTGGCGGCGGGTAGCGGCGTTCCCGTTTGGGCGCAAGCCGTCTCGCAGCCGCAGAATTCCGTCGTAACCTACACTAATCAAGCCGTGCCTCCGGCTTCGCCTGACGGCGTGCTGCCGGAAGGGATCGAGTGGAACAAGCCGCTTAAGGGCGGGGATCTGGTTCTGCCCAAGGCCTCGAAGCAAAAGACCAAAGCGCGCGAAACGCTGCAACCGCCAAGCCTTCCTGTAGGCGAGGTCAAGGCGCCACAGATCGGCAAGACGGGCCAGCCGCCCCTTATTGCGTCGGACAAAACCAGTTCGGCCAGCGTCATGTTGATGCAGGGAATGAAGAGCGCCCTGCAACAGGTTGGCGAAAATATGAATATGCCAATCATTTCATCCTCGGCAGTCGAACCGGCTCCGGAAGACAAGGCCGAGGGCGCCAAGGGCGTTGAATCGGCTACGGCTTCTCCGGGCGCTTTGCAGCCCCCCAAGCTGCCGGGTTCCCCTTCGGCAAAGCCTTCTTCCGATGGCGTAGCCTACGAGTCGGGCCGGGGCCCGCAGGATCTGGCGGCGGGAAAACCGCTTGAGGACATTGCCACGAAGAAAGCGGCATTTGATCAGGCGTCGATCAAAGAGGAAACGCCATCGGCGCAAACCGAAGAGTCCGGTGCCGAAGCGCCTAAAGCCACGGAAATTCAGGAGCCGCCCGTTCCCCTTGAGGACGCGGCAAGTCCGCCCGCGAAAGAGGAAAAAACCGAAATCAAGGACAAGCCCAAGGCTAAAGCAAAGTCCGGAAAGAAAGCCAAAAAGGAAACGGCGAGCATTTTCGGGCCGGCCGTTTCCACGTCCGATGCTGAAAAAACCGGGGACGGCGGTGTGCCTGCGGCTGTCGAATCCTCTGGTTCCGCTAAAACGTGCGAATCGAAAGTAACCAAGTGGATCCGGGAGTGCGGCGAGTCCGGATATCCCGCCGATTATGCCGGAAAGATCGTTGGCGAGACGCGTATCGAATGTCCAGGCGGCGATACTCAGGACGTGTGGTTAAGCAACACGTGCGAGCCGCCTGCCAAGACGTCGGTTACGGCCTCCGCCGAACCGCGCGCGACGGAGCTTCAGACCGCTCCGAAATCCCTGTATGAGGGTGCCAGCAAGGCCGATATGCCGCCGGTTTCGCCATCGCCGCTTGTTCCTGTCGTTCCGGGTTCCGTGAAGGCCATCACGTCGGCGGCCTCTCCGGTGCCGTCGCCATCGGAATCCGCGCCCGCACCTGCGATTGCTGTGGCTTCCGCGGCGGACAGCAACGGCCGTGTGGACGCCAACTGCGGCGCCGCCAATGGTTCGGCGGTTGAACTTAAGCCCTTTTTCGATCTGTGCGCATCCGGCCAGCCCACCCAGATTTCGGGCGAAGGCCCGTGGCGCTGGAGCTGCCAAGGCTCGAACGGAGGCATGACGGTAAGCTGCGCCGCGCCTAAAGCCGAAAGCAAGGCCGCCGAGAAAGCATCGGCCGGAAGTCAGACCGCGAAAGTGACCGAACTTGAAGACGGCAAGTGCGGTTCCTCCGACGGCATGGGAACCGATACGGCTCCAACGGAAAATCTTTGCGCCAAAGGCATTGCAAGCCGCGTGAACGGCGGCGGCCCGTGGACATGGGCTTGTTCGGGCACCAATGGCGGCCGGGCGGCGGGGTGCAGCGCGTCCAAGAAAGTTGACGGAACCTGCGGCGCGTCCAACGGCGTGGGATTGGATGCCATGCCGGAACGCGATCTTTGCGCCACCGGTTATGCAAGCGCGGTTACGGGCGAAGGGCCGTGGAACTGGACTTGTTCGGGGCTCTACGGCGGCGGGGCCGCGACATGCTCCGCCATGCTTAAAGGCAACGCCGTGTGCGGAACCGCTTCGCTTACGGGACATCATGAAACGCCCAGGGAAGGGTTGTGCAAGGTCGGCGATCCTTCGGGCGTCGCAGGCGAAGGGCCGTGGTCGTGGACGTGCGTGGGAACGCAGGGCGGCGCATCGGTTTCCTGCAAGGCCCCCACGATGGTGGACGGCGTATGCGGCGCCGCCAACGGCAGCGCGTTCGACAAAGCGCCCGATGATGATTTGTGCACGCAAGGACACGCCGGACGCATTACAGGCTCCGGCCCCTGGAACTGGAATTGCTCCGGCCTTGAAGGCGGAAGCACCGTCGGCTGTACGGCTTTGCTCGCTGGCAAGGAAAAGGCGGCATCGTCCGGCCCCGTGGCTTGCGGATCGGCGTCGGAAATGGCGGCTTTCCAGACGCCTTCGCAAAATCTTTGCCTGACCGGGAAAGCCAGCGCCGTGAACGGAACCGGCCCGTGGAGCTGGAGCTGCTCGGACGACGGCGGGCATAATGTCGCCTGTACGACTCTTGTGGCGACGGAAGGGGCTTGCGGCACGGCCTCGAACGTTCCCAGCACCGAGACGCCTTCGAAGGATCTTTGCGCGATGGGTGCGCCGGGCAAGGTGACGTCGGATAAAGGCAAGATGAATTGGTCATGGGAATGTCAGGGCTCGATGGGCGCTGCGACCGTGTCCTGTTCGGCGCCTGTGCTGAAGACGGGCGCGGAGTCCGACGATGCAAAATGCGGCGCGGCGGCAGGGCGTGGCACGACCGAAGCGCCGAAAGGCGATTTGTGCGACGCGGGCAGAACGAGCGTTGTGCGCGGCAAAGGGCCGTGGACCTGGGTCTGCTCCTCGAAGTCGGGCCGCAAGGTCAATTGCGAAGCCCCGAAAGTCGTTGACGGCGCATGCGGTCCGGCAAACGGCTCGATACAATCTTCCATACCCGCTTCCGGCCTCTGTGCGGCCGGAGCGCCTACGGGCGTCGCCGGTGTGGGGCCGTGGCTCTGGAGCTGCGTTGGCGAGGGCGGCGGATCGAGCGTGAGTTGTTCGGCGGCTTCGCAGGCTCAGGCAAGAATCGACGGCGCATGCGGCGCGGCGGCGAACGCCGTGATGACCCGTGCGCCCGATACCAACTTGTGCGACAGCGGCGTGCCGAGCACGGTCTATGGCGAAGGGCCGTGGACATGGACGTGCTCCGGGTTCAACGGCGGCATCGCAAGCACCTGCGCGACATCCAAAATCATGCCGAAAGCGCCTCCGCCTCCGGGGCGGCTTGAAAATGGCAATTGCGGACCTGCGAACGGCGTCGCGGCCGTTATCAAGCCCAAGGAAGGCCTTTGCTCGTCCGGCACGGCGACCACCATAAGCGGCAACGGTCCGTGGAACTGGAATTGTCTCGGCGACAACGCCGGAATGACCGTCAGCTGCACGGCCCCGCTTATGCCGCCCGCGCCGATCGAAGGCGTTTGCGGCCCGTCGAACGGCGTCACGACGCTCACGAGGCCGGAAAGCGCGCTGTGTTCGGCCGGAATTGCCAGTGCCGTCAGCGGCAAAGGGCCGTGGACATGGAGTTGCTCCGGTACCAACGGAGGCGGCGCGGTCAGCTGCGTCGCGCCTCTGGCGGGCAAAGGATCCGTTTCCAAGCCTTTGCCTGCGACGGTCACGCCGGGCAGCGGGGATGAAGCCCCGGCTCCGTCTGCGTCTCCGGCCGGCCTCGTTACGCCGCGTCTGCCAACCGAGCCTTTGCCTCCATATGAATCCGGCACGCTGCCTCAACTTAAGCCGTCGAAGCCGCTCGAATCCTCATTGATGCAACAGTCCGGTTCGTCCGATGTGCCCTCCGCGCCCGCAGCGGCGCCTTTCCTGCCAACGGGAATGGAGCCGCTGATGCCGCCACCGGTGCGCGACATGATGAAGCCTTCGGCTTCCCTGAAGCCGCCGTCGATCAACGCGGAAGGCAAGCTATGGCCCGGGGCGAAGCTTGAACTTGATTCAGACGTTTCATCGGTAAGCTTCGACCGGGGGTCCGAAACGATCGACAAGGATATCGCCTCGACGCTCGACAAGCTTGCCGCCGTTCTCAAGAAACACGGCGGCGCGCGGATTACCCTGAACGCTTACGCCGGGGCGAACGGCGATATATCGCCGCGCGAGGCGCGCCGCCTGTCGCTTGCGCGGGCTCTTGCCGTGCGCGATTACCTGACCAGCAAGGGCGTCCCCAGCGCCCGCATCGACGTTCGTGCGCTTGGCGCCAACGTTCCCTCCGGCGACATGGACCGCGTAGACGTTAAGGTTAATTGAGGTCTTTCGTTAGCGAGCCCGAGGCAAGCTTGCGAAAGCCTTATTCCGGCGAAAGCCGTGATCCGGTTAATTCGTCAAAAACATTCCCGATATGACAGCGCCCGTCCGTTTTAAATTGCGGCGTTGAGGCGCCTGTTGATATAAAAGCCTCGTTTCTTAGCCATTTGCTGTTTTATTCATTCGTCTTCGCAAGGATCATTTATGCCCGGCAATAAAATTATCTGGATTATCGATGACAACGACACCCTGAGGATCGCCGGAGAAATCGAGGTTCTGAAGAAAGCAGGCGCAGGCTATGATGTCGTTCATCACCAATCCATAGCCGTTGCCGTTGAAGCACTGCGGCAAGACGCCACGCTAAAAATCCCAAAGATCATATTTTTCGACGCGCTTCAAGGAGAAGAGGGCAAGGAAAACGGAAAGGCCGGTTACAGAAATTTTTTGTATATGATACAGAAACTGAAAGAATCCGGCATCAGCGGGCTGCCGGAATATGTCGTTTTTCTTTCCGCCGACGAGAGATATGCGGATACATGCAAGGAACTTGCCGAAGAGCTGGACGTAATGCCTTCCGGCAATATCGTTGCCATATATAGAGACGCCATAGAGCAAGTGGATTATTTGCTGCGGAAGCGGCCAGAGTTGAGGCTGCGCGCGGATTATTCGGATTGGAGTTTAAACGCCTTTTTTAACCGGATGTTCGGAACGGACTTGCCGGCCGATGAAGACGCGTTCGATCGCTACCGGGTCCAACACGGGATTTTGGACGCAGGACAAGCCATACAATATTGGCAGGACGGGAAAATCAGCGCGGACCAAACGCTTGATCTCATAAACAAGGATAATGACTGTGGCGACGGCACCTATGTGGAATACAGCGCCAATTATAAACATGTTTTCTTTACCAATTTCAAAAGCCTTCAGGAAGCAAAGGAAATTGTTTTTGACAAAGCCTCGGGCGAAGACTGCCACGGTTATGCGGCGTTTACGTTTGAACAGGTTCAGGAGCTTAAACGGCAGGGCAAGGCCCCCGTACTTATTCTCGAGCGCTTTGATTTCAAATTGTACGAACATATTTCCGGCCTCGGCGGGCTTGTCATCGTCAAAGCCGGAAACACGGGTCATATTTTCCTGTTAGCCAAAGGCTCCAAAGTTCCAGCGCTTATCGGCGCGGTCGATGATATTGTCCTTGATCAAGGGGTGATGGGTGAAAAGGCTGGAATGCTTTCCGAGGAAGGCGTCATTATTTCGTATGGCGATCCCGTTACGATGGGGTGTTACAAAGCTAATCTTTATAAAGAGCATTTATATCTGAGGTCCGATCAGAATCGTGACTATGTTGGCGATATTCCTGGAATCTATTGTGAGGCGATGACGGAGCGTGGCCTGCCGGTTATGAAGTTCAAGGCCAACATCGATAGCCTTTCTCAACTGGATGAAGCCGCGGGATTTAGGGACGGCATCGGGCTGGTCCGAGCCGAACATCTGGCTTTTGCCGATCCGAAACAATTACGGGCTCTGCGCCGAATCTTTACAGGGTCAGGACATGATAAAAAAGCGTTAAATGTTTTCGCCGAACGGCAACGGACGCAAGCGGCGGCAATTTTTGAAAGAGCCGACTGGTATAATAATCATAAAAAACCCGAAAACAGTTATCCTGTCCGGATTCGCTTGCTTGACGCTCCGCCCGAAGAGTTTTTGACGGCGCAAGAGGTTGAACAACTGAGCGCTTCGATCGAGCCCGAAGATCAGCGCGGCGTCCAGATGGGGTTGAAAAAGCCGGAACTATACCGGGCGCAACTTGAAGCCGTTTTCCGCGCTTATGGCGATTATCTTACCACGGTCAAAGAGCGTGAAAACCCGGCCATCGTAAAGCTTGAGATCATGATCCCGATGGTCAAGACGCTCGATGAAATTCTGGCGGTTGATGAGATGGCGGCGGGGACGGCCGAAAAGTTTAGCATACCGCAAGATCGTTATCGCTTTGGCATAACGCTTGAGACTATGGAAGCGGCTAAAAGCGTTGCTTTACTCGCACCACATATCGATTTTATAAGCTACGGAACCAACGATCTGACAAGCGCGGCATTGAATCTTTCCAGGTCGGATCATATGGATAGAGAGCGCTATTGCCGTTTGGGCCTCGGCGACCCTTTTGTGAGACTGCATCCTGGTTTGATCAATCTTATCATTTATACGGCTCAGAAAGCGAGAGCGGCCAACCCGTCGATTGAAATCGAACTTTGCGGAGCTCATGCCGAGGATTTGGCGTCGCTAAAGGCGCTGTTCTCGGTTGGATTGGATGGCGTTTCCGTGCCGCCTTCGGACCGGAACCGTTATGCCCTCAGGGCTGATTATGAACTTTTTGCGTGGCGGCAGTATAAAAAAGAATGTTCGCCCGCCTGAAAAATATTACCTTAAATAAAACCTTACCTCACATAAATATGCACTTCCGGCGTAGTGGCGGATTGCATCTGGGAATTGGCCAAAGTGATGCGCGAGGGCGTAAGCCCAAGCTGAATAAGCGAGCGCTTCACTTCCTCGGCGTTCCTGGTCGCGGCTTCTTGTTGAGTTGCCAGTTCGCCGGGGGTGCCGCTGGAGGGCGATACGGCAATCACGGAGAACTCGGCGTTCGGCTCGCGCTCCAAAGCCGTGCTTACGGCCCGCGAAAGCTGCTGGGCGTATTCGACGGTCGGCTGGTTGAAACGAATGAGAACGAGAAGGCGTCCCGCGGAAGGAGCCCCAGTCGACGAAGATTGCTGCGGCGAGGGTTGATCCGTCTCCTGCATGTATTCGCGGGGCGACATCGGCGACGGCCCCTTTCCTTGCGTCACCGGCATTTGCGGCGCGGCGGTAGGCGCAGGCGCATACATCGGCGCCGGTGCGGGAGGCAGCGACAACATGGTCGGCGAATTGACGATCACCGGGCGATTGGCAAGGCTGTTGCCCAGGAGTTCGCCGCGCGTAATGGCGAAAGCCAGCGCCTGCAGGTTCGAGCGTTCGGTGGTGAGATAGGCCGTCTGGCGTTGAATGTCGCCCGTCACCTGATTGCTCAGGTAGTCAAGCTGCACGATCTGGCGGCTGACCTCGTCACGCAACAGCTTCAACTGGTCGTGGTCTTCGTCGACGGCGCCCGAAAGCTGGAATCCGGCCTGAACCGATTCAAGCAGGTAAGAGGCCAGCGAGGCATCGGCAGAAACCCCTGTCTGCAAAGAATTAAGGCGGTCGAGCGAGTGGGTCACTTCGTTCAGGCTGGATTCGGCTTCGTCCCATTGACGCAGCAAAATCGGGTTGCCGCGCGTCGTGCCGTTTTGGAGCCGGGCGGTAATGGCGGCCACGGTGCTGTGGTATTGCACGGCCCCGGCAGCGCCGTTTGCGCGCAGAATGGAGAACTCGTTGGCGTTCATGTTTACGGATGAGCGCAGACGCAAAACCTCGTCACGAAGTTCAAGCGCCCGGTTGCCGACGACCGTGCCGCTGGACGGGCCGAAGTTCGCCAGAGGATCGTTCGCGGGGCCGCCTTCGAAGGAACTGGACAGAGGGGCTCCCGTATCGAGAACCTGCGACATCTCCTCGCTTTGTTCCTTGGGCAGGTTGAGGCTGGAGTCCTTATCGCTGGCCGTGTTGGCGGCCATGCCCGACTTGTTGAAGTTGCTGACGGAGGATGGCTTTCTTGCGGCACATGCGGGTGCGCTTGCCAGAAGAACGACGGCCATAATTAGGGCCAATACACTTTTGCGCGTCATTGCAAATTCCCTTGTTTGCATCACGTTAAACCCGTCGAAGAGCCGGGTGCTCAACTGCCAGTTTTAAACGGATCATGTTTATAGGCAACCAGCAAAAAAGCCAAGCTTTCCGATAACGAGTCGCCCGAAGGATAGTTGGTTAACCCATTGGCAACAAGAACTATCCATAGCGTTTTTGTGCCCTTTGGGCCACAGTTCATGAAAGAAGCTTTTTCGGCTACAGAGGGGGACATGGTTATCGACGGCAAATTATCCGGCAGAGGCAAAGCCTCCGATGCTTCCGTAGTGACGGATGACGAAGCCGGATTGCGGCTGGATCGCTGGTTCAGGCGGCATTTCCCGGCGCTTTCGCATGGCTCGCTGGAAAAAATGTTGCGTACCGGGCAAATCCGAATCGATGGCAAGCGTGCAAAGGCGTCCGCGAGGCTCGAGGCGGGGCAGGTGTTGCGCGTTCCGCCATCGTTAAAGCCAGTTAGCCCGGCCGGCGCGGCGGCGAAGGCAAAAACGCGTCCGATTCGAGATGCTTCGTGGCTGCGCGGCCTTGTTCTTTATGAAGACGATGACGTTGTCGCCATCAACAAGCCCGCCGGACTGGCGGTTCAGGGCGGCACGGGGCTGAAGGAAAACCTTGACGACGCCCTGATGGTTTTCAGCAAGGACGGCAAAACAAAGCCGAAGCTCGTTCACCGGCTTGACCGCGAAACAAGCGGGGTTTTGCTTGTCGCGCGCACGGATTTCGCGGCGGCCAAACTGACGGCGGCGTTCCGGCACCGGACGACGGAAAAAATTTACTGGGCCGTGACCGCGGGCGTTCCGGAACCCGCGGAAGGGCGGATAGATTTTGCCCTTCTTAAGCGCGGGGAAAGAATGGCAGCCGTGAAGGAGGGCGAGGATGACGAAGCCAAGACCGCCGCAACGCTTTATCAGGTGATGGAAAGCGCCGCGGGCAAGGCGGCTTTTGTCGCTTTGTGGCCTCTTACAGGCCGCACGCATCAACTGCGCGTGCATATGGCCTGTCTCGGAACGCCTGTTCTTGGCGACCGTCTTTACGGCGGCGAAAACATACCCGGGCTGCCGCAAAAGGAAATCGGGGCAGGACTACACCTGCATGCGCGCCGGCTTGTCCTGCCGCACCCTCGCAAGGGTGTCATCGATGTTACGGCGCCTTTGAGCAAGGATATGCGAAAAACGTTCCGCTGGTTCGGATTTGATGAGAAGGCGGAAGCTTCTTTTGATGGACATGGTTAATTTTGGCGTTAAATCAGGAAAGATTGCCGATGAAAGTATATTCGTGTTTGAACAAACGGGGTGCTGACGTTAACTATCGTTCTGCGGGTTTAGAATTTTAGGAGAAAATAAAATGGTTTTTTCGATTTTTGACAGAGCCCATCTTACGGCTGACTATAATCACAAGATATGCGCGTTGCGTGAGCAGGACGGCTATCGCCCTTTCGATGAGATTGAAAGTCTGGCTCATGGCGCAAAGGGGCTTCTCAACGTCGTTCTTTTGCAACCCGGCGATAACGACGAGACGCGCGAAGCAGCTTTAATGATAATCGAGGATTATAGAAGGCACGCGCACCACGTGAGCGCCGGGACCATTCTTCTTGACCTGCATGCGCAGGAAAAACCTTATGCTTCACTGGCGGCAGTCGATACAGCAAACGCCGAAGCTTGCAGCCATCTTAAGGAAGCCGGGCTTGATCCGGAAAAAACTGACAGGTTGGTTTGGGCCATCGGAGTTGCCGCCGACCGAACGCGCAACCGTGTAAGGGCTGAAAAGATTTGTTTGGAACTTGCTGAAGCAAAGAGAGCCCTTACATGGGCGGAGTTTTCCGACAAAAAAAGAAAATTCATAAACTTATGCGCGTTGGCCGAAATCCCCGCCGATAGGAGGCTGGAATACAACGCTAAGTTTACGGCGAGCGCTGCCAAGACGCATTATCGTAGCGTGGAGGATTTTCTGGAAACTCTAAGCTCCGAAGGAAATACCATGTACTTCGAGGCCATCGATAATATGGCCGCGGATATTTGTTGTCATCTGAACGCCCTTGGGCCCAAAGAACTGGATGGGAAGATCGATGCCATCGTCAACGTGGTTACTGACGTCAAGACGAACAATATCCCGGAGAGCAGAAGAGGCACTTCGGCCGTTATAGTACGCGCGTGGCCTAATCTGTCCCGGACTTAGGGAATGACCATCACCAAATAAACGGGAGGACTATTCCTCTCCCCCGTAGTGCCGCTCCAGATTGCTGAAGCGGGTAAAGGGGCCGTCGAAGTGCAAGGGCACGGTGCCGATGGGCCCGTGGCGCTGCTTGGCAATAAGAACTTCCGCGATGTTGCGGACTTCTTCGCCGCGGCTTTGCCAGCGCTCGTGGCGTGCGTTGAACTTTTCGTCGCTTTCGTCCTGGCGGCGGGAAGGCTCGCTGCGCGTGTGATAATATTCTTCGCGGTATACGAACATCACAACGTCGGCATCTTGTTCGATCGAGCCGGATTCGCGCAAGTCGGCCAATTGCGGGCGCTTGTCCTCGCGGTTTTCGACGGCGCGCGAAAGCTGCGAAAGAGCCAAAATCGGCACTTCGAGTTCCTTCGCCAATCCCTTGAGGCCGCGCGTGATTTCCGAGACTTCCTGCACGCGGTTGTCGTCGCGCCGGTTCCGGCCTTGCAGAAGCTGCAGGTAGTCGATGACGATCAGGCCGAGCGAGGGCACCAGCCGCTTCAACCGCCGCGCGCGGGTGCGCAGCCCTGCGACGGTCAGGCCCGGCGTGTCGTCGATGTAAAGCGGCGCGCGCGAAAGGACTTTGGCGGCTTCGAGAAACTTGGTGAAATCGTCCTGCCGGATTTCGCCGCGCCGGATTTTGTCCGAAGGCACGTTGGAATGTTCGCCGAGCAAACGCGTGGCCAGCTGCTCGCTTGACATTTCCAGCGAGAAAAAAGCCACGGCCGCGCCTTCTTTTCCGCCCGTGTCGTGAAACGCGCGCGCGGCGCTGAAAGCAATGTTCGTGGCCAGCGCCGTTTTGCCCATCGAGGGCCGTCCGGCCAGAATGACGAGGTCGGACTTTTGCAATCCGCCCAGTTTGCGGTCGAGATCGCGCAGGCCCGTCGTAATGCCCGTAACGTGGCTGTCGCGCTTGTAGGCTTCTTCGGCAAGGCGGATCGAAACCGTGAGGGATTTCTCGAGTTTGATAAACCCGCGATCGAGTTCGCCCGTTTTGGCCAGCTCGAACAGGCGTTGTTCCGTGGCCTCAATCTGTTTGGCCGCCGATTCTTCCAAATCCTGCCGAAAGGCGTCGTTGACGACGTCCTCGCCGAGCGTGATCAACTGCCGCCGCAGATAAAGGTCGTGGATCAGATGGCCGTAATCCGTCACGTTGATGATCGTGATGATGCTGGCTGCAAGGTCGCCGAGGTATTGCGCGCCGCCGACGGGGGCGAGGGCAGGATCGTTCTCGAAAACGCCGCGCAGCGTTTTGGGATCGGCGATCTGCCCGCGGTGAATGAGCGTGGTAATGGCCGCGAAAATGCGTTCGTGCACCGGATCGTAAAAATGTTCCGCCTGCAGGAAATCGCCGATCCTTTCATAGGCGTTGTTGTTGACGAGGACCGCGCCAAGCAAGGCTTGCTCTGCCTCGAGGTTATGCGGAGGCGTGCGGATGGGAGTCAGGTCCTGCGAAGCAACCGGGCGTAGAGCCGGAAAATTGGTGATGATTTCAGCCATGGCCGGAACCATAGCAAATACCGCGCCGCGAATCACTATTAAGTTCCACTTGAAAATCGGGCCGTAAGCCTGTGGATTATGGGGATAGATTGCCTCGCTATATCGGACAATCTTCGCTATGCGTAGCTGGATTCCATCTTTCGCCGGAAGGGAGCTTCTTCTATTATGCGGCGGCCAGAGATTCTATGGAGGGTTTGTTATGAGCATTTGGGGTCAAATCATCGGCATCGTGTTTCTTCTCGCGACCGGCTATCTCATCGGCCATCACATGGCGTCGACTTCGGGCACGAACGGCCCGATTGTCACGATGAAATTTGCAAATGCGTCCGGCAAGAGCATCAAAACCATCCATCTTGAGCATGACGAAGGATTGATCGACCTTCATTTAATCCCGGACGGCGGCTCGAAAATCGTCCGTTTTTATGCCCCGCAGGAAACCAGCTACAAGGTCGAGGTAACCTTTGATGACGATAATTTCCTTGAAACTCCCAAGCGGTATATCGAGAGGGGCCAGCACGTCATCGAAAAGATCGAGGAACTAAAAATCACGCCGGATTTCAAGGCGCCGTTGGAATAGGCCGGGCAAAGCCGCGCGGGATGGTTAATTTTGCCGTTTGCGGTTCTGCGGCTTCCTGAAACTAATAAATGCATCGACAAATCCACTACCTGCCGGTTTATATGGGCCGGGAGAAATATTTTATTCGATTTGACGGAGATGAATAATGCCGGAGGAGAACGGATTTTGTTCGGGTATGAAAGAAATTTATCATGACTTTAAATATTTTGCCCGCAAGCTGCTGGCCATTCCGGGGCGCTCTGGCATCCAGCTTTACAAGGCTCTGAGGACCGGTTTTGACGGATTGGAAACGCCGCGATCCCCCGTTTTCGCCCGGTACGCAACGCGCGCGGCGCAGGCTTTTTTGGCGCTGCCGTTGCCATTGTTGCTTTTGAAATATCACGCCGTTTCGGACAAGTTATACATCGCCGTTCCGGAGATATTTCTCGCCATGTTTCTGTCGAACGCGTATCTGAACACTGCATTCCCGCAGCTTTCCGGCAAGCATGAGGTGGAAAACACGCCGCGAAGAAGGAAGGCGAGGGTGCGCGCTTTGCAGGGAAACAAGGGGCCAAGATAACAGACGGTTTGCAGAGGCGCTAACGATGAATTCTGTTTCAATTTTTACGATAAGTATTGACAACGGTTTTTAAATTATTCATCAAGAATAAAGACACTTATTTTAGTGGGGAGATTCAAATATGGGCAGAAACACGAATAAAAATTCTGGTAACGGCAGCAAGGGCAAAAAGAGCGGAATAGCCGTTCCTCATCACTTTAAACAAGCGGCGGTCGAGGTCGGATTTCAAGTCCATACCGTCGAAAGGACATGCAAGGGGTGCATTTTTGTTAAAGGCTCGTTTCGCGACGGGACAAAAGGGAATTTTCCGGCAAAGGGCAAATATCTTCAAATTCGCGAAATGCTCGCGCAACACGTGCCTGCCTGATTAAATAATGGGCGTGCTGGCTTCGCTGACCAGCCAGCGGCTGCGCAAGCCGGTATGCTGGATCGCGAACCACTGCATGGCGATGATGGACGAGGCGTCGCGCAATTTTCCCGAATAAAGATAGCTGATGGCTTTTGCGGCGTCCAAAACGTGGACTTTGATGTCCTCGTTTTCCTCCTTCACGCCGCGAACGATGCCGTCCTCGGGCGCCGACGTGCGCCCCACGAAAAGCGTTACCTGTTCCGAGACGCAACCGGGGCTTGAGTAATAACCGAAGATTTTTTGCATATCGGAGACTTCGCAACCCGCCTCTTCGAGCGCTTCGCGCCGCGCGGCGGTTTCGGGCTTTTCGCCGGGTTCAAGAACGCCCGCCACAAGCTCCAGCATCCACGGGTCTTCGTCTTTGGCCATCGCGGCAGCGCGGAATTGTTCGACCATGACGATTTTGTCATGCTGCGGATCGAAAAGCAGGACGGCGGCGACGCGCGCGCCGCGGTCGAGAATCTCGCGCGAAAACGCGTCGGTCCAGCCGCCGGCGAAGCTTTCGTGCTTTACATGAAAACGGTCGACGCGGAAATAGCCCTGAAACAGGGCTTCGCGGGCGATGAGTTCGAATTTCTTGTCTGACATGGGAAATCATTAACAGGAAACGCCAACCGCGTCATCCCGGCCGAAGCCAGGGCATAGCTTTTTCCAAGTTCGCTAAGAAAAAGCCATGGCTCCCCGGGACGGGCTCGAACCGCCGACCCGGTGATTAACAGTCACCTGCTCTACCGCTGAGCTACCGGGGAATTGGGGGCAATGTAGTCAAGCTTTCCCCGCTTCGCAACCCTCGAATTTTGGCGTCTGTGTGCCGGAATTAACCGTGTCACCCCCGCGAAAGCGGGGGGCCAGCCGGCGAACGTCCGCGAGCCGTATGACTCACAGGCCGCGCAGACGCGCGGCGCTGGATTCCCGCCTTCGCGGGAATGACACGGTTCTTTTGGTAAACATTGTTGCTAAACCTCTGATTTCTGATTACTGATTTCAGGTGTGCGGGCATGGCGGAACTGGTAGACGCATCGGACTTAAAATCCGAAGCTGGTTACAGCGTGCCGGTTCAACTCCGGCTGCCCGCACCATTAGATTTTCTTAACGACTCCGGACTTGTTACGGGGGAGTTTAGAAAATTTTATGTCCCCCGAAGCTTTAGCGTAGGAGGACTGATGATGTGCACAACGACCCTGCCATTCACAGGAGATAATAATGTCCAACGAACTTGAGAAATATAAGAAAGATTTTTTTGCCAGCCTTGCACTCGCCGTCGCGTCCGATGAGCCCGAAGACCGTTATGTCAATAATCTCTTTTCAGTCATCAGAAATTTTAGAGGCAACGTCGAACTTTATATGAAGACCCTGCCGGAGATCAAAGAGCGCTTCGGCGAGATGCTGGACGATCATTTTGCCAAAGCTCTTATCGAACCCGAGAGCAAAGACCTCCTCCGTTTTATTTCCATCGTTTCAGCCGTAAAAAAAGCCCAAGCCCCCGAACTGCTCGCGGAAACGGATCCAAGGCTCGTCACGGAAACGGTCAAGGCAATGGCGAAGCATGTTCCTCATCATACGACGCCGCCTAACGATGATCCCGCTTTTGCCCGTATGACCGATTGGGCGACGGAAACGGTTTATTTTCTTTCGGGCCTGATGGCGCATGAGCATCTTATGGACGCCTTTCAGTATGCGTATGATAAGCTCGGCCCCGCGAAATGGCGGTTGATGCAGAAAGAATTCGGCGACTGGCAGGCCATAAAGAGTTATAACGATCAGCATAAATACGCGAAGCATATCATGACATATGGCATGTATCATATGCTGAAGCTGGCCGATCCCGGCCGCAAGCAGGCCGTGCGAGAATTCAATTTTCCCCCGTCGCGCCCGACTCTTTTGGAGCGTTTGCGGAACTTTGTTCCACATTGGCGGCCTGAATCATGAACAAAATCATCTTCCTCGATTATAGATACAAAAATATGATTTCCGTCCGGATACGCACGGCATTGACGCGGTCCTATAAACCTTTCGATATTTGCCGTATTTTTCAAGAAGCCAAAAATATGCCGGGCAAGAATCTGACCGATGATGATAAGAGAGAAATATTTCAGGATTGTTTGCCTGATTTCAAGTCGGCGTTTAGTGAAGGGATCGTGAAGCGGCTTGCCGCTAAAGACATTTCGCTTGACGATGTGTTGCTTTGTATCCGGTCGGCTGAATGCCTGAAAGACAACGGTGGACAGGAACTTTTCGAAGACACGGAAGCGAAATGGATACGCCCGATCATATTCTCGCTCGCCGATACGGCCCCCGACGCCTCTTCAACTATGCTATTCAGAGACGATTGGGCTAGCCTAACAATGCGCTTTTTCCTGAGCATCATTGACCACCCCAAACTTGCTGAGGTTTTTATTCATTTCTATAATCTCACAGGAACCAGATCGGAAGAGCACACGTCTG
>JAQUPC010000049.1 GCA_028716765.1 Alphaproteobacteria bacterium
GAGACCTATGGCCGCGGCCGGCAACAGGGCTTCGAGAAGCAAGACAAGCCGCGGCGTCAAGGCTTTCATTATCACCTCATGAAGCGGCGTAAGGAAAAAACCCGCGAACAGGCCTGTGCTTAAAACAAGGCTGAAAATGGCAACCGTCAAACGTGCCCGCAAGGTTATGCGGCGCAGCGCCTTCTCCATGTTGTCAAGAATTTCCCCGGCGGCTTTCGGCGACAAACCGACAGGATACAAACGCCGCAGCTCATTCAGCAGGCCCTTGCCGCTTAACTTGAGGCTGAGCGCTTCACGCACGGCGCGGGCTTCCAGGGCCTTGTCGAGAGAAGCCGTTCCTGCCGCGGCGCGCGCCAGGTGTTCGCGCGAGGGCTTCAGGGATTCGTCGAGAAAGGCCGGAAGGCCGGACATCAAGCCGCGCTTGCCAAAGGCGGCGGCGCTTACGACCTTGCCCATCATTTGCAGTTTGATGTCGGCGTAGGGAATTCTGGCGCGCAGTATGAGCGTGGTCTTCATAGGGCCGGAATCGGCCGCGACGGGCGTCACGAGTTCAACGTCGCCGTGGCCTTTGACGAGGTTGGCCATGCCGATACGGTCGAGGCTGCGAAGCAAGCCGCTCGGCAACGGCGCGTTTTTTTTGATGGCGAAGCGAATCGAAGCGTTGGCGTCGATGGCGGCTTCCTGCGTCAACGATCCCGCGCTTTGACAGGCCGGGCAAGGCGTGCCGCCGCGCCCCTGACAGTTGGGGCAGGGCAGGTTGCCCGTCGCCTTGCAATAGCGGCAAGGCGCAAACCGCGTGCCCCGGCATATGGGGCATTGTTGCTGAGGATTGACGGGATCCGTTCCCTTGCCGAAGCAGTTGTAGCAATTTTCCTGCCCCTTTCCGTAACAGTAGGGGCAGAGGATTACGGTCCGGCCCTGACACTGATCGCACGTCAACTGTCCGGTGCCGAGACAGGAAGGGCATTTTTCGTTTGTGGCAAGCGTGACGGTGCGGTCGGGAAAGGTGATTTTTCCGCCTTCGTGTCCCCAGCCGTGGCCGGGCGTTTCCTGAAGCTCCTTCATGGCTTCGGGAATCCAGTCCGCCGATTCCTCAAAACTTTTTCTGCGCCGGTTTATTTCTTCCTGGAGCGCCGCGAAATTCGGCAACACGACGCGGCCCTTGCCCTTGACGGGGCCGGCATAGGAACGGGCTTGAATGTCGATTTGCGGCGCGAGCGTGACCAGCCCTTCGATCTCGTAAATTTTTTCTTCGTGCTCAAGAGGGCGAATGGCTTCGGGCGAAAGGCCGTTGCCTTCCGCCAGCGCCTGAAGGCGGATCAGCGCTTTATCGGTTAATGTTAACAGCGGCTCGTCGGTCAAAAGAACGAATCCTTAAAGAGCAGAAATGGTTAAGCTTTGGGAATCCCGGCCCCGGTCAAGTTGTTCAATATTGCATATCATGGAATTACTTGGGGAAACAGATGGAAGAAATGCGCGCAGGAGCCTTATTCCGGGGCGAATCTCCGCATGAAAGTATTGCAGGTAAGGAAAGCCATCCATTATATCATAGGTGGTGGTTATTATATGGTGTGGATTCATGGGGGACGACAAATGAATAACAACGGCGCATTGACCTCACAGATGCTTATCAGGAAGATTATTGGCGGGGAATTCGGAACAAAGAGAGCTCAAAACGATCCTCAGCTTGTCGATCTAGGCAACGATCAGATTCTGATCGTTAGCAAAGCGTCAAACGGTAAATCTTTGATGTTTTCAGTTGAACGTTATGAGGTCTTGAAGGAAGCAACAGTCGTTCGGCAAATTGAACCCGCTCCGGGGGAAAAGGCTCTAGTCCTTGGTTTTAATGCGTTGAAGGCGTATCTGGAAAAACATGATGGGAACTTATTGAAGGCAAAACCCCGGGAATTTCCAGAAGCCACGGACTATAGGCCCGGCCCGTTTTCCCACAAGATTGTGAATCGCTGCTCAGCGGAGCCCCTCTAGTAAGATTTTTTTGGCCGTTCACGATTTTTCAAGAACACGCACCAAATACCGCCCCGTATAACTTTCCGCGATTTTTGCGACGTCTTCCGGCGTGCCGCTGGCGATAATTTTGCCGCCGCCGTCGCCGCCTTCGGGGCCGAGGTCGATAATGTGGTCGGCGGTCTTGATGACTTCCAGATTGTGCTCGATCACGATCACCGTGTTGCCCTGATCCACAAGCGCCTGTAGCACTTCCAAAAGTTTTTTCACGTCTTCGAAATGCAGGCCGGTCGTCGGCTCGTCGAGGATGTAAAGCGTCTTGCCGGTGGCGCGGCGTGAAAGCTCCTTGGCCAGCTTGACGCGCTGGGCTTCGCCGCCGGAAAGCGTCGTGGCCGATTGCCCGATTTTGACGTAGCCGAGTCCGACGCGTTTTAGCGTTTCCATCTTGTCGCGGACCTGTGGCACGGCGGCGAAGAACTCCGCCCCTTCGCACACGGTCATATCCAGGACGTCGGCGATGGATTTATCGCGGTAGACGACTTCCAGCGTCTCGCGATTGTAGCGCCTGCCGTGGCACGCGTCGCAGGTGACGAAAACGTCCGGCAGGAAATGCATTTCGATCCGGATGACGCCGTCGCCCTCGCACGCCTCGCAGCGCCCTCCCTTCACGTTGAACGAAAAGCGCCCGGCCTTGTAACCGCGCGCACGCGATTCCGGCAGCCCGGCGTACCACTCGCGGATGGGCGTAAACGCGCCGGTGTAGGTGGCCGGATTCGAACGCGGCGTGCGCCCGATAGGCGCCTGATTGATGTCCACGATCTTGTCGATCAGCTCGGCGCCTTTCAAGGATTCATGGGTACCCGGAATATCGCGTGAATTGTTAAGTTGGCGTGCTAAGGCCTTGTAAAGCGTCTCGATTACCAGCGTCGATTTGCCGCCGCCGGAGACGCCCGTTACGCAAATAAAGCAACCAAGAGGGAAACGGGCGCGGATGTTTTTCAGGTTGTTTTCGTGCGCGCCCACGACCTCAAGCCATTGACCTTTTTTGGCGCTGCGCCGATGGGCGGGAAAGGGGATCGTGCGGCGTCCCGTAAGGTAGGCCGCCGTAATGCTGTCTTTGGATTTCATGACGGCCTCGGGCGTTCCCGCTGCCACGACGGCTCCGCCATTAACCCCTGCGCCCGGCCCCATGTCGATGAGATAGTCCGCCGTGCGGATGGCTTCCTCGTCGTGCTCCACCACAACCACGGTGTTGCCGAGATCGCGCAGGTTCTTGAGCGTCGCGAGAAGTCGCTGGTTGTCGCGCTGGTGAAGGCCGATGGACGGTTCGTCGAGAACGTATAAAACGCCCGTGAGGCCCGAGCCGATTTGCGAGGCGAGGCGTATGCGCTGGCTTTCGCCGCCGGACAAGGTGCCGGAAGCGCGCGCCAGCGTAAGATACTCAAGCCCTACGTCATTCAAAAATCCGAGCCGCTCGTTGATCTCTTTCAAAATGCGCTTGGCGATTTCCAGTTGTTTGGGTGTGAGCAATGGAGTTCCCTCCCCCTTGAGGGGAGGGTTAGGGAGGGGGGAGCGCGACCGGGGTGAAAGTTGGAGATCAAAACCGGAAGTCTCAGCCAGGCTGTTCTCCCCCCCTCCTGACCTCCCCCTCGAGGGGGGAGGAATTTTGCCGCGCTGGCCGGAAGAGTCGTCGCTCAAATTTCTGAACCACGCCGCCGCCGCCTTGATGGAAAGAGCCGTGACTTCGCTGATGTTCTTGCCCGCGATTTTTACCGCCAGCGCTTCCGGCTTCAAACGCTGGCCGTGGCAGACTTCGCAAGGCTGCGAGGATTGGTAGCGGCTGAACTCCTCCCGAATCCACGCGCTTTCGGTTTCGCGCCAGCGGCGCTCCATGTTCGGGATCACGCCTTCGAACGGCTTGCGCGAATGAAAGCTGTGCGAACTGCTTTCGTAATGAAACGACAGTGCCTTTTCGCCGGTGCCGTAGAGAACGGCGTGGCGGAACTTTTCGTCCAGCTCGCGCCACGGCTTTTTGAGGCTGGCCTTGAAGTGCCGCGCCAGAGTCTCAAGCGTTTGCGTGTAGAACATCGACGTGACGGTTTTCCACGGCGCGATGGCGCCCGCGGCGATGCTCAGGCTTTCGTCGGGGATGACCAGTTCCGGATCGAAGTACAGCTTGTCGCCGAGGCCGTCGCATGCGGGACACGCGCCGTGCGGGTTGTTGAACGAGAACAGGCGCGGCTCGATCTCGTCGATCGTGAAGCCGCTGACGGGGCAGGCGAACTTTGAGGAAAAGGTCGTTGTTTTGCCGTTGGCCATATTCTCGGCGAACAGAAGGCCATCCGCCAGTTTCAGCGCCGTTTCAACGGAATCCGCCAAACGGTTGCCGAGGTCGGGTTTGACGATGATACGGTCCACCACCACGGCGATGTCGTGCTTGATTTTTTTGTTGAGCGCGGGCGCGTCTTCGATGTCGTAGACTTCGCCGTCGATCTTGACGCGCTGAAAGCCTTTCTTGCGCAGCTCCTGCAGTTCTTTGCGGTATTCGCCCTTGCGGCCGCGCACGATGGGCGCGAGCAGCATGAGTTTCGTTCCCTCCGGCATCGCCAGAATGCGGTCCGCCATTTGCGAGACCGTCTGGCTTTCGATGGGAAGGCCGGTGGCGGGCGAGGTGGGCACGCCCACGCGCGCGAACAACAGGCGCATATAGTCGTAAATCTCGGTGACCGTGCCGACGGTCGAGCGCGGGTTGCGCGAGGTGGTTTTCTGCTCGATGGAAATAGCGGGCGAAAGGCCTTCGATAGAATCCACGTCCGGCTTTTGCATCAGCTCGAGGAACTGCCGCGCATAGGCCGACAGGCTTTCGACGTAGCGGCGCTGGCCCTCGGCGTAGATTGTGTCGAACGCGAGCGACGACATGCCCGAGCCGCTCAGCCCCGTGATGACGACAAGCCGGTCGCGGGGGATCTCGACGTCGATATTCTTAAGGTTGTGCTCGCGCGCGCCGCGCACGCGGATCGCCTTAAGGGCCGTGGTTTCATCGGGGGTCGGTGCTCGCATAGGGGGAATATGGGCATGCCCAGCCGAAATTGCCAGTGAAATATGTTCTTGATTTGTTCCGATCATCGCTATAGGAATTTTAGGGCATAGGGCCACAAAATGATTGCGAACTATAGTACGCAGTGATATATTAAGAGGCGCTGATGATGGCAAGGCTTACACATCCAAGACGCGTTATCGTTTATGCAAACGCGAACGGGAGGGAGCCTTTTACAAACTGGCTTAACGGCCTCCGCGACGCCACGGGGCGAAGACGCATTCTTGCCCGTGTCGCCCGTCTTGAACACGGTCATTATGGTGATTGTGAATCCGTTGGCGAAGGCGTGAGTGAATTAAGAATGTTTTTCGGCCCGGGCTACCGGGTTTATTTTGGTGAGCACAAAAACAGTATCGTCGTACTGCTTTGCGGGGGCGATAAAGGAAGTCAACGCCGGGATATTGAAGAAGCGAAAGCTTATTGGAGGGAGTATCTGGACAATGAGAAACTATCGAACCTTCGCTGACGTTGAGGAATCGTATTTCCGCGAACATCCGGAGGAAATCGACGATTACATCGCGATCCTTTTTGAGGAATTTGCCAAGGACGGCAATACGAAAGCGTTGTTGTCTTCTTTGCGCGTTCTTGGCCGCGTTAAGGGATTGTCGAAGCTTGCCGAAGAAGCGGGCATGAGCCGCAAGGGCGTTCAAAAGGCGCTTTCCGAAGAAGGCAATCCCGAGTTTGCCAGCGTCAACGCCATTTTGCATGCCATGGGTTACAAACTGACGCCGCAAAAAATTGATGCGCGGCGCCAGCCGTAACAGGTTGGCCTAAAACTTCAGCATTTTCAGCTTGTAGCGGTCGAAGTGTTCGATGCCTTCGAAGGCTTTCAGCTTTTTGACGATGAAGGTCGTCAGCGGCAGCGCCAGAAACTCATAGATCGTTTTGGCGATCCATGAACTGATGATGACCGAAACCAGAACAGGCACCGGCATCACGCCCGCAAAAGCGATCCCAAAGAAAACGAGGGAGTCCACAAACTGCGCCGCGGCGGTGGAGGCAACGGCGCGCAACGGGAAGTTATGCGCTTGCTGTTTCACCTTCATTTTCGACATGACCCACGAGTTGGTCAGCTCGCAGAACACGTAGGCGATGTAAGAGGCAATAACGATGCGCGGCAGACTGTCGTTAATGACGG
Source organism: Alphaproteobacteria bacterium (assembly GCA_028716765.1). The sequence continues at coordinate 6,201 of JAQUPC010000049.1, forward strand.
CAAAGGCTTCCTGCAGCTTGTAATCCGGCGACGGCGGCAAATGGATGGCGAGTTGCGTAAAGAAGATATACATAAAGCCGCAGAAAAGCCCTGTCCACATCAGGCGGCGCGTGCGGTTGAACCCGTAGATTTCCGTCAGGATATCGCCGAAGACGGCATTCAACGGGTAAACGAACACGGATGCGGAAAGCGTGATCCCCGCCAGAACGAAAAGCTTTCCCGCCGTAACCCACGTGATGAAGAGGGCAAAAACGTAAAAGCATGCGATGACGTCGATATGGCGCGGGTGCCATTGATTGTCGGCGCTGGTTTCCTTGAGTTTCATATCGCGATCGAACATTTTCATTTCCTTCCCTATCGGATTGTTAAAACAGATTGCTGAAAAACTGTTACCAGATGATAAACGCCGGCCCATGAAACTAAAAAGGTATATTTTCTATTATAGTTACAGTAACTAATTTATGGCAAGATAATGCGTTATGGCTACTATTTCACAGATTAAGGCCGCAAGGCTGCTGCTTAATTGGAAGCAAGGCGATCTCGCGCGCATCAGCGGCATGTCGCTGGCGACCATTGCCAATCTCGAGCAGGGCAAGGGCAAGCCGCGCGCGGGAACCCTTCAGGTTGTGCAGGATACGTTCGAAAAATTCGGCGTCGAGTTTCTCGAAGATCACGGCGTCGATCTGCGGCCGGAAAAGTTCAACGTCAAAATCCTTCACGGAGATGCGGGGCTTTTTCACGTGTGGGAGGATTACGAAAAAACCCTTGCCGGGGCTGAAGGTGGCGAGGTTTTGCTCAGCAATCTCGATCATCAGTATATGTACAAAAAATATAAGCAGCAATTAGAGGAAATGGTCTTGCGCCGGCCCGAGCGTAATATCCGCCTGCGTGGCCTCGTTAGGGAAGGCGATATGGTGCGCATCTGGCCGAACGAGGAATTCCGCGCCATTCCCGGCAAGCTTTTCTTCGGCTCGACGCCCGTTTATGTGTACGGCGACAAAACGGCGATCGTTAATTTCAAGGATTCCCTGCGTATCGTGTTGATCGACAACAAATCCATCGCCGAGGCGTTCCGCCAGCAGTTCGAGCATTTCTGGAAAAACGGCAAGCCCGTCTCCCGCCCGGTTTATATGGGGCAGAAATAAGCAAAAAATAATTAGCTGTGGATGACTTGCGATTGTTCTTGATTTGTTCTTTTGAATCGGGAAGTATGGGTTGTCATCTTCCCGGACCGCGGCTAGATCAAAACGTCACACACAGAAAGGGCATCACATGGCAGGCAGCGTGAACAAGGTCATTCTCGTCGGCAATCTTGGCCGCGACCCCGAAGTCCGGACGTTTCAAAACGGCGGGCGCGTCGCCAACCTGACTCTGGCTACGTCCGAGAACTGGAAGGACAAGGCGACCGGCGAGCGCAAGGAAAGGACCGAATGGCACCGCGTGGTGATCTTCAACGAAAATCTTGTCGGCGTGGCCGAGCGCTATCTTAAAAAAGGCGCGAAGATCTACATCGAGGGCCAGCTTGAAACCCGCAAGTGGCAGGACCAATCCGGACAAGACAAATACTCGACCGAAGTTGTGCTACGTCCTTATCGCGGCGAGCTGACCATGCTGGATAGCAAGGGCGGCGGTTCAGGCGGAGGCAACGATTCCTTCGGTTTGAAGGATGATTCAGGCGCGGCGGCTCTCGGCGGATCATCATCCGCAGGTCCCGATCTCGACGACGACATTCCGTTTTGATTTTTGACTATGTGTCACCCCGGCGAAAGCCGGGGTCCAAATTGAAATCTTATTGAACGCGCGCTTCGCGCAGACACGTAATCTGGATCCCGGATCAGCGTTCGCCCTGGATCAAGTCCGGGGCTCACTTGTCCGGGATGACGAACAGTTTTTGTGGGGAACTTGAGTGCCCGACTCCTTCATTCATCTTCGCGTGCATTCGGCTTATTCGCTGACGGAAGGCGCGATCAAGGTCGTCGAGGACAAGCCGAAAAACGGCGGCAAGGCCGCGCGCAAGGACCTTATCGAGCTTTGTCTGCAAAACGGCATGCCCGCCGTGGCGCTCACGGACAAAAGCAACCTGTTCGGCGCGCTTGAGTTCGCGATGGCCGCCTCGGGGGCGGGCGTCCAGCCTGTCATCGGCTGCCAGATTGCCGTGGCGCGCGACGGACAATCCGGCGAGCCGCAGGCGCGGCGCGACGTCTTCGATCAACTGATCCTTTTGGTGCAAAACGAACTTGGCTACCGCAACCTTTCGGCGCTGGTGACGCAATCCTATCTCGCCCCCGACAGGCCTGAGCCTTACGTCATACGCGAGGAACTGGCGCGTCACGCGGGCGGTCTCATCGCGCTTTCGGGCGGCGTCGACGGCAGCATAGGCCGCCTGTTGCTGGACGGGCAAAAGGCGGCCGCGGAAGAGCAACTCAAGGAATTAAGCTCCCTGTTTTTCGGTCGCTTCTATATCGAGCTTTCGCGGCATTTCGGCGGCCCCATCGGGCAAAGCGAACGGCGCATCGAAGGCGAACTCATCGAGCTTGCCTATAAACACAACCTACCCCTTGTCGCCACCAACGATGTTTATTTCGGCGAGGAGGATATGTTCGCGGCGCATGACGCGCTGCTGTGCATCGCCGACAAGACGATTATCGCCGGGACGAAGCGCCGCCATATGACGCCTGATCACCGCTTCAAGACAGCGGCGGAAATGCGCACGCTTTTCGCCGATCTGCCCGAAGCTTGCGACAACACGCTTATCGTCGCGCAGCGGTGCGCTTATATGCCGAAGCCGCGCGCACCCATTCTGCCGGCGTTTCCGACGATGGAAGGACGCGCCGAAGCCGACGAATTACGCGCGCAAGCCGAGGCCGGATTGCAGCAGCGCCTTGCGGAAACAGGCATCACGGATACGAAGCCCTACACGGATCGTTTGGCCTTTGAGCTGGATATCATCACCAAGATGGGTTTTTCCGGTTATTTTTTGATCTGCTCCGACTTTATCAAATGGGCGAAGAGCCGCGACATTCCCGTCGGGCCGGGCCGTGGTTCCGGTGTCGGCTCTGTCGTGGCGTGGTCGCTTCCGATCACCGATCTCGATCCTCTGCGTTTCGGCTTGATATTCGAGCGTTTTTTGAACCTCGAGCGCGTTTCGATGCCGGACTTCGATATGGATTTCTGTCAGGAGCGGCGCGACGAAGTCATTCACTACGTTCAGGGAAAATACGGGGCCGATCGCGTGGCGCAGATCATCACGTTCGGCAAACTGCAAGCGCGCGCCGTGCTGCGCGACGTGGGACGCGTGCTCGGCATGCCCTACGGCTATGTCGACAAAATCTGCAAGCTGGTGCCGAGCAATCCCGCTAATCCGGTGACGCTGCAGCAGGCGCTCGACGACGAGCCGCAGTTGCAACAGCTCCGCGACGGCGATCCGACGGTGGCGCAGCTTATGGATCTCGCGCTCAAGCTAGAAGGTCTGTACCGCAACGCTTCCACGCACGCGGCGGGTGTCGTGATCGGCGACAGACCGCTGGTCGATCTCGTGCCGCTCTACCGCGATCCGAATTCTTCGTTGCCCGCCACGCAATTCAACATGAAGATGGTGGAGACGGCGGGACTCGTGAAGTTCGACTTTCTGGGTCTCAAGACGCTTGATGTTCTGCATCAGACGGCGAAGTTGCTTGAATCTCGCGGCATTTCCGTAAATCTTTCGCATCTGCCGCTCGACGATGAAAAAACGTACGCGCTCATGGCGCGCGGCGACACCACGGGCGTATTCCAGCTTGAAAGTTCGGGCATGCGCGACATTCTGCGCCGCCTGAAACCCAACAGGTTCGAAGACATTATCGCGTTGGTTGCGCTGTACCGGCCCGGCCCGATGGACAACATTCCGACCTATGTCAAACGAAAGAACGGCGACGAGCCGGTGCATTACATGCACCCTATGCTGGAGCCCGTCCTGAAAAACACGTTCGGCATCATGATCTATCAGGAACAGGTCATGCAAGCCGCGCAGATCCTGGCCGGGTATAGCCTCGGCAACGCCGAGATTTTACGTCGTGCGATGGGCAAGAAAAAACCGGAGGAAATGGCGGACCAACGCGCCACTTTTATTGCGGGTGCCGCCAAAAATGGAATCAACGAAAATCAGGCGAACCTTCTATTCGACCAGATCGACAAGTTTGCGGGCTATGGCTTCAACAAATCCCACGCCGCCGCCTATGCGCTCATCGCGTATCAAACGGCATGGCTGAAGGCAAACTATCCTGTGGAGTTTTACGCCGCGGCGATGAACTTTGAAATGGGCGACACCGACAAGCTGGGCGTGTTCCGCCACGAACTTTTGCGCCACGGCATCGCGCTATTGCCGCCGGACATCAACCGTTCGTTCGCCGTGTTCATGCCGGAGGAGCAGAAAAACGGCAAAAAAGCCGTTCGCTATGCTTTGGCCGCCATCAAAGGCGTGGGCGGCGCGGCCATGCAAGGGCTTGTAAAGGCGCGCGAAGCGAAGGGGCCGTTTAAGGACTTATTCGATTTCGCCGAGAGGGTGGATGTGCGTCTCATAAACCGCAAGCAGCTGGAAGGCCTCGCGGCGGCGGGAGCGTTCGACTCTCTGAACCGCAATCGCGCGCAGGTAATCGCTGCAATCGATCTTTTACTCAAGCATAGCCATGTCGCCGCCGACGAGCGCAACAGCGGCCAGACCAGCATCTTCGGCGCGTTGCTGCCCGCCGCATCCAAGCCTGCTCTACCGAACACGAAAATGTGGGACGAACTGACCCGCCTGAACCACGAGTTTCAGGCGCTTGGCTTCTATCTCTCGGCGCATCCGCTGGACAATTACGGCGCGCTACTGGAGCGCATGGGCGTCGTCAAGGCCGGCGCCGTGTCCGGCATGCAACGCGCGCTCGGCCCTTCGCGTTACAAACTGGCGGGGATCGTCATGGGCAAGCAGGAGCGCACAGCGCGCTCCGGCAACAAGTTCGCGTTCCTGCAACTGTCCGATACCGGGGGCGCGTTCGAGGCGACGGTGTTCTCGGAACTGCTTTCGGCGCGGCGCGACATTCTGGAGCCGGGCCAGGCGGTGTTTCTGGAAGTTGACGCTCAAAGCGACGACCGCCAGGGCGGCGGCGGTTCCGGCGGCGGCGACATGCGCTTTATCGCGCGCAACATTGAGCCGTTGAAGGATGTGGCGGCGCGCAGCGCGCAAGGCATCCGCATCCGTCTCTACGACGAAGAAGCCGTGGCCGGAATACAAAAACATTTGGAGGCTGCGCCCAAAGGCCGGGGCAAGGTGACGCTCTCGCTCGATCTGGACGACGAAATCGCCGAGATGGAACTCCCCGGCGCATGGCAACTGTCCGAAGGCCTCAAAACAACCCTGCGCCAGCTTGGCAACGGACTGGAGGTGGAGGAATGTTGAAGTTGAATATGTTGAAGCCTGTTCTGCGTTTTTCCCCGGTCTGTTTGCCCGTTTGTCTTCTTTTGGTCCTCCCGTTGCCGGGTCTGGCGCAAGACGAGCATCCGGGGCATATGGAGATGGAGCATGTCATGCCGCATGCCGATGGCGAAGTTGAAAAAAAGCATGATATGGAAATGACGGGTAATTTCGGCCCCTACGTCTTTGCGCGCGAGTCCTCGGGCACAAGCTGGCAGCCGGATTCCACGCCGCACGAAGGCATGCATTTTATGGCCGGAGACTGGACGATGATGGCACACGGTTACGTGAACGGCGTGTATGACCATCAGGGAGGCAAGCGCGGCGATGACAAGGCTTTTTCCAGCAGCATGGGAATGTTGATGGCCCAGCGTCAGCTCGGCTCCAACGATAAGCTTGGCGCGCGCGCTATGCTTTCGCTCGATCCGCTTATGGGGCGCAACGGTTATCCGCTGCTCTTCGCGACAGGCGAAACGGCGGACGGGCATAATCCGCTTGTCGACCGTCAGCACCCTCATGAACTGTTCATGGAATTGTCCGGCAGCTACAGCCATGCGTTTACGCCCAAGACATCCGCGTTCATGTATGGCGGGGTGCCGGGCGAACCCGCGCTCGGGCCCCCGGCGTTCATGCACCGCTTTTCCGGCATGGACAATCCCGAAGCGCCGCTCACGCATCACTGGCTCGATAGCACGCACATCACTTTCGGCGTCGTGACGGGAGGCATCGTTCATGACCGCTGGAAGATCGAGGCCTCGGGATTCAAAGGCCGCGAGCCGGGCAAGCAGCGCTATGACATCGAAAAGCCCGGCCTCGATAGCGCCTCGGCGCGGCTTTCGTACAATCCGGCGCGCGACTGGTCTCTTCAGATCAGTTGGGGGCATCTGCACAGCCCGGAGGAACTCCATCCGGATAAGGATGAAAACCGGCTGATCGCTTCCGGCACGTACAACAGGCCGTTCGGCGGCGGAAACAATTGGGCAACGACGGCAGCATGGGGGAGAAAATTCGAAAAGCCGGGGCGGGAGCTTGACGCCTTTCTTGTCGAAAGCGCCGTGTCGCTAAGCGATACGCATACTTTTTTTGCGCGTGCCGAGCGGGCGGATGAAAGCGAATTGTTCGAGAACGACTCAATTCTCGAAGGTGAGGTCATTCCTGTGAACAAGGCCACCGCCGGTTATATTCGCGATTTTCGTATCGCCGAGCATGTGAAGTTCGGCGTGGGCGGCCTCGCAAGCGGTTATCTGTATCCCGATAAGATCGACCGGGTGTATGGTTCGAACCCGGTTTCTTACATGCTCTTCGTGCGGCTAAAGCTACTGTGACGGCGCGAGACAGACTGTATACGGCAACAGCCTGATTTCCTCTATATATAGCTGCCATCTCGGCAACGGGGTGGGGGTGGAGAAATGTTAACTAACCCACCAAACTCCGCAGTTTTCCCAGAACTTCGTTGATCACTGTGTGCGGGGCCTTGGCGATGAATTGCGCGCGCCGCGCGCGCCAGTCGAGGCTTTTGACTTGATCGCTCAAAACAACGCCCTTGATTTTGCTTCCGGCGGGAAGGGCGGCTTCAAACGGGTATCTCTTAACGTGGCTTGTGACCGGGCAGAATAGGGCGAGAGAGGTTTTCGCGTTATAAGCGCGCGGCGAAACGACAAGCGCCGGACGTTTGCCCGCTTGTTCGTGGCCCGATTGCGGATCAAAATTAAGCCAGACGATATCGCCGCGCTCAGGCACATAGCCGGATGATTGCGGGCGTGGCGTTGCGGAGGTTACCATGCTTCGCGGCCAACCGGTTTGCCGGTTTCAACGCTGTCGTGGCAATTCTCCGGCGTTACCTTCGCCAGCAAGGTCTTCAAATCATAGGCGTCCTTCACGGCGGGTTCGATAATAACCCGCCCATCGTCGGTGTCGATGCGCACTTCGGAGCCTTCTTTCAGGCCCAGGGATTTGGCGATCGCTCCAGGAATCCTCACGCCGAGGCTGTTGCCCCATTTGGATATGATCATGTTCATAAACGCCTCCAATGTTTATACAAAGTATATACATTGTGTTGCGCGTTGTCAAGAAAGCCGTGGCCCTTGTTTTCATGGTGTTCCCCCGCTATAAAGCCGCACCTGTTCCGGCGTTGTGCCGGGGTGGGATTTAACTAAAAACGCACGCGCGTTCCGGCCTTGGCGGTCAATCCCGCCGATGGCCATCCGGTGTTTCCCGATAAGGAAGCTCTATTACGCGCGGTGGTCTAACCGGAGAAAGGAAGACAACATGGCAATGCCTGTCGTGACGCTGAAGGAATTATTCGAAGCCGGCGTCCATTTCGGCCATAACACCCGCCGCTGGAATCCCAAAATGCAACCGTATCTGTTCGGCGTGCGCAACGGCGTGCACATCATCGATCTTGAGCAGACGGTGCCGTTGATGCAGCGCGCGCTGCAAAAACTGCGCGACGTCGCCGCCGAAGGCGGGCGCGTGCTGTTCGTCGGCACCAAGCGCCAGGCGGCCGACAAGATCGCCGAAGCCGCCGGGCGCTGCGGCCAGTATTACGTCAACCACCGCTGGCTGGGCGGCATGCTCACCAACTGGAAGACGATCTCGCAGTCGATCAAGCGCTTGCGCGATTTGACCGACAAGCTGGAGTCCCAGGCCGGCAAGTTCACGAAAAAGGAACAGCTTCAGATGATGCGCGCCCGCGACAAGCTGGAGCGCGCGCTGGGCGGCATCAAGGACATGGGCGGCTTGCCGGACATCGTCTTTGTGGTCGATACGCTGAAGGAAGACCTTGCCATCGAAGAGGCGGTCAAGCTCGGCGTTCCCGTCGTGGCCATCGTGGACAGCAACGCCGATCCCGACAAGATCGCCTTTCCGGTGCCGGGCAACGATGACGCCTCGCGCGCGATCGACCTTTACTGCGATCTGGCTTCGCAAGCGGTGCTGGACGGTCTTCAGGCCGAGGCTTCGGCCCGCGGCGTGGATGCCGGCGCTGCCGCCGAAGTTCCAGCGAGCGAGACGGCGGTGCCTGTTGCCGCCGAGGAAGCCGCGGCTCCTGCCGTGACGGCGACAGCCTGAAAGCCAGAGGGACACGGGGCACGGGACGCGGGATGAACGAATGTGATCCCGTGTCTCCGAAACCTTAAGTCCCGTATCCCGTACCCCTTATCCCGAGGAGGAAACAATGTCCGAGATCACCGCAACAATGGTGAAAGACCTGCGCGAAAAGACCGGCGCGGGCATGATGGATTGCAAAAAAGCGCTCACCGAAACCAGCGGCGATATGGAAGCCGCGGTGGACTGGCTGCGTAAAAAAGGTTTGTCGGCGGCGGCGAAAAAAGCCGGACGCGCGGCAGCCGAAGGGCTCGTCGTGGTGTCCTCGACGGGCGGCAAGGCCGTAATGGTCGAAGTCAACGCCGAAACCGATTTCGTGGCGCGCAACGACGCCTTTCAGGCTTTTGCGCTGCAGTCGGCCAGGCTGGCGCTGGAATCCGGAGCCGATCTTGAGAAGCTTAAAACGCTTTCCTATCCGGGAACGGGCCGCAACGTGCAGGACGAGCTGACCAATCTTATCGCCACGGTCGGCGAGAACATGAACCTCCGCCGCGTTGCGCATCTCAGCGTGTCTCAGGGCATCGTCGCTTCGTACGTTCACAACGCGCTGGCGCCGAACCTCGGCAAAATCGGCGTTCTGGTGGCGCTGGAATCGTCGTCGGATCCCGCGAAGCTTGGCGAACTCGGCAAGCAGCTGGCGATGCATGTGGCGGCGGCGCGCCCCGAGGCGCTTACCATTCAGGACGTGGACGCCAAGGCGCTCGATCGTGAACGCAATGTTCTGGCCGATCAGGCCCGCGCTTCGGGTAAGCCCGAGGAGATCATCGCCAAGATGGTCGAGGGCCGTTTGCGCAAGTACTACGAAGACGTCGTCCTTATGGAGCAGGTTTATGTCGTCGACGGCGAAAGCCGCG
>JAQUPC010000050.1 GCA_028716765.1 Alphaproteobacteria bacterium
GAGCGGCGACAACGCCGATCAGAAACAAATTCACGGCCAGAGACGCCAGAACAAGCCATCGCAATTTGGACGTATCTAATAAATTTTTCATGGTTGAAGCGCTCCTTGTGCGGCCATCCAGTTTTGCCAGGGGTTCGCCATAACGCCAATGGAAAAATTCGTGGCCCTCCGCGCCGGATAAACCGGCGAAAGATTTTGTCCCGCAACAATCCCCAGCATGATTAGTGCGCACGCCGCCAAAACGCCCGAACTTAAAGGAAAAGACATAAACAAAGCGTGGTGCGCCGCGTGCACGCCCGCAACTGCAGACGTCTGGGGCGTATTCAAGGCGCCCTCGAGAATGCGAGCCTCCAACCGTGCCGTGCGTTCATGCGACAGGCAACCTGCCGGATCGCACTCTATTAAAATCGTTTTAAGTTGGCCGTCCGTCATGGTCATGTCAGATGTCCTCCCCCCACTTTAATCCCGATTCAAGCATGCCCTTCCGCAACGCACGCCGCGCCCTCACCAAAAGCGATTCAACGGCCCCGGCCGATAGCTGCATTGCGCGCGCGATCTCTTGTCCGCTCAGGTCCTCAAAATAGGACAACACAACCGCGGCCCTCTGCCGTTCTGGCAGTTGCCGCAAGAGAGATTGAACCACCCGTTGCTTGTCGTGAAGGTGGGCGTTCTCAAATCCCCCGGCCGCCGGATCAACTATCCCGCCCGCCGCCTCAAGCGGCAAAGGCTTGCGCTTACGTCCCCTGTCCAGACACAGATTGACGACCACGCGGCTCAGCCACGTCCGCACCTGGGCCGGACCGTATGGATCCCACCTTGGCGCCTGCATCCAGAGGCGCAAAAAAGCCTCCTGCGCCACATCGTCGGCATCGGAAGCGTTCCCGGTCATGCGCTGCGCCAAAGCCGTCATCGTTCTCACGTGCCTTCCCACAAGGCAGGCATAGGCCTGCACGTCGCCCACGGCCACTCCGGCCATAAGTTCATGATCGCCGGCGTTCAGCGCCATGTCCTCACGGGTCGAGCAAGCAGACGGACGCACTGCGCCGTCGCGCGACGTTGTCAAAATTGACCTCTTCTTCGTTCGAACCAGCTCTCTCTTCTTCCCGGCAATATACACGTTACCAAAACGTTATTCCTGCGTAATGATCAACTGTTTTTAGCGTTTTTTGTTTCCCGGCGCAGGAAACCATTCCTGGCAACGTGTAAGGGTAGAGAGAACAAAGCTGTTCTTTCGGGGAATAAGAGGGAGGGAACGACTCAAAGGAGTTCCTTATGAGCAGTATCAGTAGCGTATCCAACAGCCAACACGCCTATCTCCAACAACAACTCTTCAAAAAAATCGACACGGACAGCGACGGCAAGGTCAGCAAGGACGAATTCGTTAACGGAAGACCGGACGACGTCAGCGAAGCCACTGCGGAAAAACTTTTCAACAAACTCGACAGCAGCGGCGTCGGCTCTTTGTCCGAATCCGACTTTGAGAACATGGGGCCGCAAGATCAGTCTGGCGGCAGCATGGGCCGTCTCGATCCCGGCATGATGATGAGCATGATGAACGGGCTCGGCCAAAGCCAGGATTCAGACAGCAATAGTCCGTTCGAAGACATGTTTAGCCAGATCGACACGGACGGTGATGGTTCCATCACCAAGGACGAGTTCGTCGCTGCCCGCCCGTCGGACGTAAGCGAAAGCGACTCGGCCAGCCTGTTCGCCAAGATCGATACCGAGGGGACGGGATCCGTTACGGAAGACCAGTTCGTGAGCGGTATGCAGGAGAACGGCCCGCCGCCGCCGCCACCGGGCGGCATGTCGTCGCTGTCCGGCACGGATGCAACGACTGCCCTCCAGGATCTGCTGTCTTCGCTCCTGAATGAAGACAGCGACAGCAGCACGTCAAGCACGGACACGGCAGCTTCAAGTTCAACGGATTCGACGGATTCGACGGCAACTACGACGCTGGCCTCGGCCTTGCAGGAATTTTTGCAAGCGCTGGAGTCGTATATGACGGCGTCAAAATACACGGACACGACGGATGTGACATCGCTGCTTTCCGCAACGGCATGATTTTAAAAACATGAAAGTAAAACTTTGCGCCAGCCTCAAGGCTGGCGTTTTTTTGTCGATTTTTTTCAGAACTGCTTAAGCGCTCTTCCGCGCCTGCGCTTTTACAAGCTGCTTGCGGACCTTGAGGGCGGTTTCGGTCAGGCGGCTAGGGCGCGTGCCGAGCAGCCAGGCGTCGATGCCGCCGTTATGCTCGACCGTGCGGATGCCGTTCGCCGTCAGGCGCAGCTTGATCATCTTGCCCAGAATCTCGGACGGAAACGAGCACACCTGCAGGTTCGGCTGCCAGCGGCGGCGCGTCTTGTTGTTCGCGTGGCTGACCTTGTTGCCGAAATGCGGCTTCTTGCCGGTCACTGTACATACGCGGGCCATGTTATTCCTCCTACGGAACGATGCCGGTTTCTTCCAACCTCTGCTTCGAGGCGGCTTTATAGGCGGCGCGTTGAACGCAAGTCAAGGGCCGAGGAGCAATGGCTTTTCGTTGAGAAGGGGACAAATTTTTCGCCACAAGCTTATATGATTTAAATAACGAACTTGTGCGTTGCCTCATTAATAGGCAGATGGCGCCGCTTACGCACGACGCAAACATCATCGTGAAACACCGGATCGTATGCGATTGTGTTTGATGCTGCAAAAATCATCTTCATAATTCAGATGAGCCGAATCCATTATGCGATTAAAATTATTCGCAAAAAAATTTGAAGTTTTCGATTTCGTCCGTGTTTGTTTTTCGGAATTTTCTTCTGCTGAATTTCTGATCAATCACAATTAACCGTAATTGGAAATATTAACCATAATTATGGTGATGCTTTAAAAAAAAATTTTCGATTGTCTTTAACACTATCCGGTATTGACCACGCGTTCGAATTGAGAGATATCTCAGTCATGTCATGGAGATTCGTTAAGTCTAGCGGATCGCGATTTTGCTAGTTTTTACAATCTTTCAAGCGTCAATCAACCTAAAATCCAGGAGGGACTTATGAATAAAATTCTCTTGAGCACTACGGCAATTGCCCTTTTGCTTATGGCTGCGCCTGCTTTTGCTCTCGATGCCAACGGCAATGAAATCGAGAACGGCTCCGGCCTGACAGCGACACAATACAACACGAACGTCGATGTCGATGCCGAGTTCGAGGCCACCAAGAACACGTCGATCGATTCCAACAACACCGACACGGACGTCGACGTGACCAAGAATACGGCGATCAATTCCGGCAACACCGACACGGACGTTGACGTCGAAAAGAACACCAACGTCGCTTCGGGCAACACGCTGACCAATAACGAGACGGACGTCGACGTGACCAAGAACACGGCGGTATCCTCCAGCAACACCGAAACCAACGTTGATGTCGAAAAGAACACCAACGTCGCTTCGGGCAACACGGTGACCAATAACGAGACGGATGTCGACGTGACCAAGAACACGGCGATCAATTCCGGCAACACCGACACGAACGTTGACGTCGAAAAGAACACCAACGTCGCTTCGGGCAACACGCTGACCAAGACGGATACGGACGTCAGCGTGGTGAAGACGGACGACTCCTTCAACACGACGAACGTCAACAAGACGGAGGACTCCTTCAACACGACGAACGAGACCGAAGTTGATGTGACGAAGAACACCAACGTCGCCTCGGGCAACACCGTGACAAACACGGAAAACAAGACGGAGAACGAGGTGGACGTCAGCATGTCCAAGACGACCACGATCGATTCTCACGACACCGAAACCGAAATCGACGTGGAGAAGACGTCCACGATCGCTTCGGGCAACACGACCGCATCGGGCAACTCCTATGCGGACAACGACAACTCGTGGTCGTACGATAACGACTCGGATGTCCGTCACACCAGCATCGACATCCAGAAAAACGAGTTGATTGCGACGCAGATCCTCAGCGCCTCGGTCTCGGGCAACCGCGTCGAGTTCGAGAACAAGGGCGAGGTTGAGCATGCCGGCAGCGGCATGGGCAACAATGTCGGCACGGGGAACGCAAGCTTCTCCATGTCCGGAAACGGCCTCGCTTCGGCGCAAGGCCAGACCGGTCTGAACACCGCCGGCATCAGCACCATGGCTACGACCATTCAGGTGAACGGCGGCCTGTAAGTGAGACCCGGGAAGGGAGACGTCCTCCCTTCCCCAATACTCGGGGCGCCCGCGCCGGTGAAATGCCGGCGCGGGCCTCCACAAAGCATATATTCGCAACCAACTAACAAACGGGAGGCTTTCATGCGTTATTCGATCGCGAAAACGATGGCCTTGCTGATATTGGGATTTGTTTCGCTCGCAGGAAGCGCCGGCGCAAGTTTTGCCGCCGAAGACGTCCTTGCCAGCGATAGCGTGTTTGAGTCAGCGGATGAATCGTCCATGTCGGTCACGGAAATGGATGTAAACCGCGGCACATTCGGCATCAACGCCCTAACGTCGGAACAGGCTCTGGCGGCTGAAACAACCGGCAACGCCTTGATCGTCGGCGGCAATATGACGAACGGCACCATCGCCATCGGCGACAATGTCGGCGGGTTCGGCAGCTACGTGATGAACACGGGCAACAATTCCACGATCAATTCCGCCGTCGCCGTGAACGTCCAGCTGGCGCCTTCTGCGCCCTAAACCTTATCGCCTTGGTGCGTCAAAATGACGAAGAGTCCGTTTCTATCCGCCCTTGCCCTTTCCCTGTTTCTCCTTGCAGGAACGGCCGGGCTGAACGCGGCGCAGGCGGAAGATGACGCCTCGACTCTCCCCCCCGCCGCCATTGTCGGGGTGGAAACGCTGAACGTGCGGCCCGGCGAATCTTTCGAGGGAAGCGAGGACCCGACGAACCGGGCGTCCGTGGATGTCGGCAACGGCATGATCGAGACGGTTTCGGTTCGCGTCATCAGCTGGCGCGATCTGCCTTTCCAGACCGTGAAGCGCCAGGCGTTCGATTTCAGCTGCGGTTCGGCGGCGGTTGCGACGCTGTTGTCCTACGTTTACGGCCTCCCGGCTTCCGAAGAACACGTTTTCAAAACCATGTTCGCGCACGGCAATCAAAACAAAATCCGCCGCGAGGGCTTTTCGCTTCTGGACATGAGCCGCTATCTGAACAGCCGCGGCTTGAAGGCCAAGGGCTACCGGCTCGACTTCGCCAGGATCGAAAAGCACAAAGCCCCCTTCATCGCGCTCATCAAGCACGACGGGTACAGCCATTTTGTGGTCGTGAAGAGCATGAAGGGTCCGCTTGTTCTGGTGGGCGACCCCAGCAAAGGCAACGTCGTTTACACGCGCCAGGATTTTGCGAAGGTCTGGAACGGCATTTCTCTGGTCGTCACGAACGAAGCGCGCAAGGCGCGGGAGGCCTTCGCGGACAGCGCCGATTGGCACTACGCGCGGGCGACGGCATTTGCGGCCCTCGGCAATGACATCGTGAACGATAGCGTCGATCTCCCGTTCCCGAACTGGCAGATCGCGCCGACGGGGCTGGATATCATACAATCGACCGTGATCAACAACGTCAACACGGTGACAAATTCGGCATCAACAACCTTTTAAGGAGGGGGCAATGAATAAATGGCGCGGCTTTGCATCGCATGTCCTTACCCCGGCCCTGCTTGCGGGATTTCTTCTTGCGGGCGGCGTCAATCCTGTTTTCGCCAGCGGCGATCTGGGAGACGAACCTGTTCTGGCGGACGTTGAAGACGTTCAGGACGAAGACGTTCTTGCGGACACCGGCAACGAATCCGCCGTTGCGGATGCCGAAGACTATGAAGACTATGCGGCCTCAGGCGGGGCGGAAGTTGAAACCGTCTTCGCGGATGTCGGTGATGAAATCATTATGGCGGACGCCGAAGTCCTGTACGCCTCGGATATGGAAGAAACCCGCGGCGGATTCATAGACCCCACGGGGCTTATTTTCCGCTTTGCCGTTGACGTCCGCACTCGCATCGACGGCATCGTATCCTATGCCCGGTCCCTCGTTCTCGAGCCCGGAATCGGAGGCCATTTGCAAGCTTCCTCCACCACGAAGATTCAGGAGGCCCCAAATCTTCCGGTTGGCACCATCGCCAGCATCATTGAAAACGGCAACGGAATCGTCGTCGACGACAACAGCGGCAAGACGACCGTCCTGAATCAGACCCCCACGGGGTCTATCGCCAGCGTCATCACGAATACGGCGGACAACCGCGTTGTTTCCCAGACGATGGACATCAACATCATATTGAATAATATCCCGAATCTGCGCTCGCATGGCCACGGGTCGGGAGGCTTTTCAGCCTTTTCGCAAGGTATTCGGTCGCGGGCAATGGGTCATGGCCGTTAAAAAGTATTAACGAAATAATAACAATTTATGGTTTTACGGCCACAGCACTACCGCTCTTGGTCGGTGTAGGGGCTTTTTAACTTGACCAAAAGATAGAATATCTTCAAAAGTCAAGGGGTTAGGTAAATCTCCTTTCCGTCTGCCCTTTTCTTTCAGAGGTTCACAATGAAAAATGCCGTGCGTTTCGTTGCCGTTCTTGCGGCCGTTCTTGCGTGTCTTTTGTTGGCGGACAGGGTCGAGGCCAAGACTCCGGCCAGCGATCCGTCGGGCGTTCAAGACCTTCTGAAGCGCCTTGAGCCGCTGGAAAAGATCGTAAAATCCCAACAGGCGGCGCTCGACGAACAAAAGAAAAAAATCGCCGAGCAGGACAAGGAGCTGAAGCTTTACCGCGAAAAGCTCAATGCGATGGAAACCTCGGCGGCCAAATCCGTTAAGGGCAAAAAGGGCGCGTCTACGGCAATAGCGGACGAGACGAAGCCCTATCCTTCCGAAGTTGCTGAAGCAAAAACGGGCCCGAAAGGAAAGACGGCTTCATCGGACGTCGCCGAGTCGTCCAAAACGTCCATCGCCGCCCCCAGGAAAGAGGAAGAAAGCCGTCCGCAGCTCGACGTTCTGCCCGATTACGGCGGCGTGCTGACGCCCAAGGGCACGCTGATGTACGAAAACAGCAGCGAATACACGAACACGACGAACAACATATTCACGTTTAACGGCGTGCAGGTGGCCGAGGTCGTCCTCGTCGGCCAGATCGAGGCCACGTCGGCGCGGCGGCAAGTTCTGCAAAACTCGTCGCGTTTCCGCCTCGGCCTCACCGACAGGCTTGAAACCGATGTCCGCATGCCCTTCTCTTACCGCAACGACGCCGAAACCAGGACAGCCAACGGCGGCTCTTCGCGCTCCTCGCTCGAAGGCCACGGCTTTGGCGACGTCGATATGGGCGTCGCGTATCAGCTTAACCGCGGCACGGGCGGATGGCCTTATTTTGTCGGCAACCTGCGCTACAAGACCGACACCGGCGAAGGCCCCTACGACGTGGAATATGACGCCAACAACATCGCCAAGAGCCTGCCCACGGGCACCGGCTTCAAGACGGCGGAAGGCAGCGTAACGGTCATCAAGGTTTCGGACCCGGCCGTGCTGTTCGGCAACCTTGGCTACGTCTACAGCTTCGGCGAAGACGTGAACAAGGACTTCAACGAAACGCGCGTTCTCGACGTTTCGCCGGGCGGCGCTTTCAACGCCAGCACGGGCATGGGCTTTTCGATCAATCAGGAGACGTCGTTCACGCTGGGATATAAGCACAGCTACGTGATGCCGACCTACCAGCACGCGATCAACACCACGAACAACACCCCGGTCGAAAGCCGGAGCGACTCGCTTAACGTCGGCGCGCTTCTGGTGGGGACAAGCTACCGCTTCTCGCCCGCCGTCAGCCTCAACCTGACGACTGAAGTCGGTGCGACCGCCGATGCGCCCGACGTCGTCGTCGGCCTTCGCGTTCCGGTTCGTTTAGGCGATTTCTTCTAATAACGCGCGCTCACAGGCGCATAAAAAACGCTCCCTGTTTCTCGCAGGGAGCGTTTTTTTATTACGGAATGAAATTACGCCGCGCTCTTCCGCGTCTGCGCCCTTACGAGCTGCCTGCGAAACTCACACCCGGCACTGCGATCGCCACGCTTGGGCGCAGGACATACCGGGACGATTGGCCGCTTGAGACAATGAATGCTGTTTTTTTCCGTAACGCAGCAATTCGGTTTTTGTTTCTGAATATCTTTTCAAATTACCTTCAGTGTTTTTACTCCGGTCATCCTGTGATGGCTTCTTATAGGTTTTGTCTTCTGGTGCAGGCGTAAGATCGTCGTCGCTTACTAAAAACACGGTATTTGCCATTCTTCCCTTCAACGAAGGAATTTTTATATGCACATATTCTCTACGAGAATGTGAATATTTTATTATTATTGCCTTAGTCCCTTTTGGGATATCTCCAGAATAGTCAACCGTTGTTTTCCCGTGGAAAAGGATCACCTTCTGATGCGGTCTTGTTAAGACCGCAAACTTTGTGTGTTCCGTAATGGGTGGATTAGCTTTTTTGAAGGCCTCGAATTTCTGCCTATCTTTTTTTCGCGCTTCTTCTTGCGCTATCTGTTCTTCTTTTCTGGTTTGGGTTTCCTTTGCAGCATGGTTTATCATAATTGAGCCAACTCCGCACAACCCTGCAATTGTCAACGTTATTAAAACTATCATTCCTGTAAAATCTACATGTTCCCAGAAGGAACTTCGCGAACCACTGGTGGGGCCATGCGCGGTTATCGGAGATGCTGCTCCTTTAAAAGGAGCATTTGTGAGTTTTAATACTGCTGTAATGGGATCGTGTATGGCACCATGATGCCCCTTCCCAATATTATAAGCCTCAATTTCCCGCCCGCTTGAAGTAGAAGGTAGGGGAAGGCCATGCAATCCTGCATCATGTGCGTTTTTGACTGAATCTTCGCCCATAACAGCCTCTTATTGTCCAAATCCGATTAGTTATTAAAACGTTCTATATGACTTCGGCTTTTATCATTTCTCCTAAGTCGCAACAATTGAAAACACACTGCGCAAAACAAAAACGCCGGACTTTTGGCCCGGCGCTTGTCGTCTTAACGATGTTTCTTAAGCTTACGCGCTCTTCCGCGCCTGCGCCTTCACAAGCTGCTTGCGGACCTTGAGGGCGGTTTCGGTCAGGCGGCTGGGGCGCGCGCCGAGCAGCCAGGCATCGATGCCGCCGTTGTGCTCGACTGTGCGGATGCCGTTCGCGGTGAGGCGCAACTTGATCATCTTGCCGAGAATCTCGGACGGAAACGAGCACACCTGCAGGTTCGGCTGCCAGCGGCGGCGCGTCTTGTTGTTCGCGTGGCTGACCTTGTTGCCGAAATGCGGCTTCTTGCCGGTCACTGTGCATACGCGGGCCATGTTATTCCTTCTCCGGCGCTCGGCCGGTTTCTTCCTCTGCTTCGAGGCGGCTTTATAGGCGGCGGGCCGAAGGCAAGTCAAGCTTTGGCGGGAACGCCCTCTTTAACGGCCGTGAGCAGATAGTTAATTCGTAAATCGTGCTTTTTCAGGCCGAAAACGCCTGTCAGGGGGTCGAAAACGAGGCCCGTTAGATCGCTAACGGCCAAACCCTTGCTTTCCAGTTCTTTGGCCAGTTCCGAAGGCCTCACGAATTTCTCCCAATTATGCGTCCCCCGCGGCACCCAGCCCAGAACGTATTCCGCCGCAAGGACGCCAAAAAGATAGCTGGCCGTAGTGCGATTCAGCGTTGCCATTATAAGCAACCCGCCAGGCTTGAGCATCGGCGCCAGTGCGCCGAGAAACGGACTCCGGGCGGCCGTATGCTCGATGACATCCAGCGCCGTGATGACGTCGAACCGCGCCTTGCCTTTGGACATTTCTTCGACGCTGCCCACGCGATAGTTGACGGAAAGACCGGCGTCTCCGGCGTGCCGTTTGGCCACGGCTATTGCTTCGTTCGAGGCGTCCAACCCGGTGGCACCGGCGCCAAGGCGAACCAAGGCCTCCGTCATCAAACCGCCGCCGCACCCGGCGTCCAGCACCCGAAGCCCCTTTAGCGGATGGAGCAAATCCGGCTTGCGTTTAAAGGCGCCGCAAACCTGATTTTTTACATACTCGACGCGCAAGGGATTGATGCGATGCAAAATGCGGAACGCTCCCTCAGGGCGCCACCACTCTCCGGCCAGCGCCGAAAAGCGGGCTACTTCCTCCTCGGCGAGGCTGGGCGCGGCTTGAATCATCATAAAGCCTTTAATTGGCTGTTGGCTAAAACCCGGTTCCGTAATAGCATTAATGTTTATGCCGGGTAAGGACCAAACCTTTTTCGGTAACTACTTTGGTATTTTAGGTAGCTTTTCGGCGGTGCAGCATGGCCCTTCTGGTTGTTAAATTCGGCGGCACTTCGGTCGGCGACATCGAGCGAATCAAGAACGCCGCGAGCAAGGTGGCGGCGGAAGTCAAGCTTGGCCACAGGGTCGTCGTCGTCGTTTCCGCTATGGCGGGCGTCACGGATCAGCTCATCCACTACTGCCGCAGCATCACGCCGCGCCCCAACCCGCGCGAGCATGATGCCGTGGTGGCGACCGGCGAGCAGGTTACGGCGGGCTTGATGGCTCTTGCGCTTGAGCAACGCGGGCTCCGCGCGCGGTCGTGGCAGGGCTGGCAAGTGCCCTTGATCACCGACACCACGCACAACAAGGCGCGCATATCCGACATCAACACCACGGCGATGCGCCGTCATATCGACGAAGGCGAAGTGGCGGTTCTGGCCGGGTTTCAGGGCGTGACCGTGAACGGCTGCATCACGACGCTGGGACGCGGCGGATCGGACACGTCGGCCGTCGGGCTTGCCGCCGCGCTGAAGGCCGACCGCTGCGACATCTACACTGACGTCGACGGCGTTTACACTTCGGACCCGCGCATCGTGAGCAAAGCCCAAAAACTGACGAAGGTTTCCTACGAGGAAATGCTGGAGCTGGCTTCGCTCGGCGCCAAGGTGCTCCAGACCCGCTCGGTCGAAATGGCGCTGCGCTATCGCGTTCCCGTTCAGGTTTTGTCGACGTTCGGCAACGCCATCGGCAGCGAACTGCCCGGAACTCTTGTCACCGATGAGGATAAAACCATGGAAAACAAAGTCGTCACGGGCGTGGCCCTGTCTCCGAACGAAGCGAAAATCACGCTCAGCAAAGTCGCCGACAGGCCCGGCGTCGCCGCCACGGTGTTCGGCGCGCTGGCAAAGGCCGGGATCAACGTCGACATGATCGTCCAGACGTCCTCGGACGACGGGAAAACGACCGACATCACCTTTACCGTCGGCCGCAACGACATCGACCGCGCCCAGCAGGTTCTCGAAACCGAACGGGAGAAAATCAACTACGCCGCCCTTCTCGCCGACAAAAGCGTCGTCAAGATCTCGCTCGTCGGCGCCGGCATGCGCAGCCACCCCGGCGTGGCAGCTTCGATGTTCGATGCGCTGGCGAAAAAAGACATCAATATTCAGGCCATCGAAACGTCGGAAATATGCGTGAGCGTCCTTATCGCCGAGGAATACGCCGAACTGGCCATGCGCTCCCTTCACGCCGCCTTCGGTCTGGACGCGGCGGCGTAATCATGCCCGCCGTTCTCATCACGGGATCCAATCGCGGCATTGGCCTTGAGTTCACGCGCCAGTACGCCGAAGACGGCTGGCAGGTTATCGCCACCTGCCGCGCGCCCGAAAAAGCCGAAGCGTTGCGGCAATTGGCGAAGAAACATCCTTCGGTGCGGATCGAAAAGCTGGACGTCGCCGGCCGGAAAAGCCTGGCCGCGCTGTCGGGAAAATTACAAGACGTTCCGCTCGATCTTCTTATCAACAACGCGGGCATTCTGTCGGGAACCGAACTTCAGCCCGACGCCGTGCAAAGCGACAAAAGCCAGCTTTTCGGAACCATTGATCCGGCGGCATGGGCCAAAGCAATGCACACCAACGCCATCGCCCCGGTTATGGTGACGCAGACCTTTTTGCCGAACCTGCGCCGCGCGGCAAACGGCAAAGTCATCATGATTTCAAGCGAAATGGGCTCTATCGAGCACACCTATCCCGGCCATATTGCCTATTGCACCAGCAAGGCCGCCCTTAACATGGGCATGCGCAACGCCGCGCTGACTTTGCGAAACGAAAAAATTGTTGTAGTAAGCCTACACCCCGGCTGGGTCAAAACGGATATGGGCGGACGCAGCGCGCCTTTGACGCCTGAAGAAAGCGTCAAAGGCATGCGTAAGGTCATCGCCGGTCTGACCCTGAAACAATCGGGACAATTTTTTCAATACGAC
Organism: Alphaproteobacteria bacterium; assembly: GCA_028716765.1. The sequence goes on from JAQUPC010000050.1 coordinate 12,231, forward strand.
GGTGAAAAGCTGGCATGGTAACCCCCTCTTCCCGCCTGCAAGGCCTTATGCGGCGCGGTTGCGATTTTCTCGGCACGGAACTGGCCATCATGGGCGGCGCGATGTCGTGGATCAGCGAACGGAATCTCGTCGCCGCCGTTTCGAACGGCGGAGGCTTCGGCATCATCGCCTGCGGCTCCATGACGCCGGATTTGCTGCGCGCGGAGATTCAGGCCACGCGCGCGCTTACGAACAGGCCTTTCGGCGTCAACCTTATGACGATGCATCCGCAGCTTGAGGCTCTGATCGATGTTTGCCTTGAGGAAAAAGCCGGCCACGTCGTTCTGGCAGGCGGCTTGCCTCCTGCGCCCGCCGCAAAGAAAATCAAGGATGGCGGCGCGAAACTAATCTGCTTCGCTCCCGCCGCCGTGCTTGCAAGGCGCCTGCTGCGCATAGGCGTGGACGCGCTGATTATCGAAGGTTCGGAAGCCGGGGGGCATATCGGCTCCGTCAGCACCTCCGTGCTGGCGCAGGAAATTTTGCCCGTCATTCGCGACGTTCCGGTGTTCGTGGCCGGGGGCGTCGGGCGCGGCGACGTCATGCTCTCTTATCTTGAAATGGGCGCGGCGGGAGTCCAGATCGGCACGCGCCTCGTCTGCGCCAGCGAATGCGTGGCGCACCCGAACTTCAAGCAAGCCTACATCCGCGCGGCCGCGCGCGACGCCGTGCCCTCGCCGCAGCTTGACGCGCGCTTTTCCGTCATTCCCGTGCGCGCGCTGACCAACGACGGCACGCGCGCGTTTCTCGACAAGCAGCGCGACGTCATAGCCCGCTTCGACAGCGGCGCGTTGACGAAAGAAGCCGCCCAACTCGAGATCGAACGTTTCTGGGTCGGCGCCTTGCGCAAAGCGGTCATCGACGGCGACGTGGCAAACGGCTCTGTTATGGCGGGACAGATCGTCAGTCTGGTGACATCGGAACAGCCCGTGGGCACAATTCTGGGTGAACTGATCGCGCAGGCCGGGGAAGCGTTGCAAAAGCGGCAACACTGACAGTTGTCTTAAAAATCGCTTGCCTTATCATTGATAAGGTTTAGCGGGACGAAAGAAAAAGGAAGCCGGTGTTGCATCATATGTATCCAGAATCTTGTCCAGACGTCCGGCATAAATCATTTCCTGCAACGCCATGCTGAGCATAGCCGCCAGTTTGGTTTCGCCCTTGTTGACGGCGAACATATGCCCATGTAGCCGTATCGGCTTGCTGGCCGTCAAATCCCGCAAAACTCCGGGATTGGCTTCGAGATACTTCGCCGCCACGGATTGATCGGCGAACGTAACATCCGCCTTTTTATCCGCAACGGATTTGAGAATCTGGGAAACGTCCGACGTTTGCGGCAGGGAAAAATCCTTGGTTGCAGGAAAATACTCCAAACGAATAAATTGCGAGGCCTCGCCGTCCATCGTCGCCACGGTTATGTCAGGACTGTTGATGAAGGCGGAATCCCCGTCGAAACGATGATCGTCCTCGCGCACGAATACGCTCGTGCCCGTGAACATGAAGGGAATGGTAAAATCCAGTTCGCGCGCCGCGGCGACACGGCCGAGATAAAGTGGAAAACAAAGAGCATCATAGCGGCCCGTTTTTAGCCCATCGGTCAGGGTCACAAAGTTAACTTCTTCAACCCACTCGACTTTGAGGTTCAGATTTTTTGCGATGTCTTCGGTCACGTCAAAGCCGATGCCGCCGAACGCGCCCGTATTCGGGTCTTTGGTGAATTCGGGAGGAAGAACGATATAGCCGCAGCGCAGTTTGTTGGATTTTATCACGCGGTCAAACGCCGGTTGCTGAACCGGCTCCACGGAGAACGGGTGCTGGCTGCGTGGCAGCAAATAATTGATGGCAGCAGTTGTCAACGCCGCCACAACAATAACTGCCGCAAACAAACCGCCTTTATTCATGCTTGCCCCGAACTTCTGTTCCAAACTTTAGCTTGTGTATACAATTTATGGAGTCTTTAACCAAGGCTTTTGCTTGATCCCTTTCTGCCCTTCCGTTTAGGATAGGCCATGTCCTCACCACGTTGCGCAACACTTTTCGGCGGTTCCGGTTTTCTTGGCCGGGCCATAGCGCAGGAGCTCGCCCGGGAAGGCGTTGTCGTCCGCGTGCCGATGCGCCATCCGGACCGTGCCGCGGCTTTGCGCATCGCAGGCGAAGCCGGGCAGATCGCGCCCTTTCCTTGTTCGCTACGCCGCGACGCCGAGGTCGCGGAAGCCATCGGCGGTTCGGATACCGTCGTTAATCTGATCGGCATTCTTGCAGGACGCAGCGCGAGCGCATTTCAAAGCATACATGTTGAACTGGCGGCGCGCATTGCCCGCATCGCCAAACAGCAAGGCGCGCAGAATCTTTTGCATATCTCGGCGCTGGGCGCGGAACCGTCGTCGAAGTCCTGTTGCGCCTGCAGCAAGGCCGCGGGAGAAAAAGCCGTGCGCGCGTTTTTTCCGGAAGCGATCATCTTCCGGCCAAGCATCATGTTCGGGCCGGACGACAAGTTTCTGAACCGCTTTGCCCGCATGGCGCGGTTTTCGCCCGTGTTGCCGCTTATCGGCGGCGGCCAAACGAAATTCCAGCCTGTCTACGTCGGCGACGTGGCGAGGGCCGCGCTGGCGGCGCTTAAGAATCCGGAAACGCGCGGACAAACGTATGAACTCGGCGGTCCGTCCGTTTATACGTTCCGCGAATTGCTGGAACTCGTTTTGAAAACCGCCGGAATGCGGCGAGGCTTCGTCAACCTGCCG
>JAQUPC010000051.1 GCA_028716765.1 Alphaproteobacteria bacterium
CATTTCGGCGTAAGCGCCGGCGCTGTCTTTGGCGAAGGCTTGCAGACGCTCCTGGACTTCCTCGAGCGGACCGCGTCCGCCATGCGCGATGTCGATAGCGGTTAAGGGTATATTGATGGCCAGATAAAGCGCGCCAACGCGATGAATCCGGCGAATGCGCAGGATGAAATCCTGCTCAAGCACTAAATTCGAAGGGATCGACCGGTTGTCTTCAACTTCCCATATGCGCATGTATTCCTTCTAGAGCGTTCGGGGGCTTGAGGGAATAGGTATTGATGCCCTCCAAAACGACGACTGCCTTAGGAACCCGAGCCCGGTTTCTCACTGAATTGCGCGGGGTACTTGTCCGCCTTGTCCTTCCATTCATCGGCATCGGGGGCAGGGTCTTTTTTATGGGTGACGTTGGGCCACTTGGTCGAATACTCGCGGTTCAGCCCGGCCCATTTCTCAGCGGCCTTGTTCGTGTCCGGCATGATGGCCTCGGCTGGGCATTCGGGTTCGCACACCCCACAGTCGATGCATTCTTCCGGATTGATGACCAGCATCGTCTCGCCCTCATAGAAACAGTCAACGGGGCAGACTTCGACGCAGTCCATATATTTACAGCGGATGCAGGCATCGGTGATGACGTAGGGCATAAGAGGTCTCCGGAACGCAAAATGAAAACGCCCATAGTTCTAACAGAGTGTTTATATATGTATCAAGTGCAGGCAATAGAGGGCAGTAAGCCTGTGCTTGCCGCCTGTACGGTTAATCCGGCACAATGCCGGGCCGAGACGATTCCTGCCCATTCATCAACTCTGGAGGATTTGCCATGTCGCATGCCCAAGCCATTTTGACCGGCGCCCTGTTTATCGCCACCGGCCTTTTCATTGCTAACCTCATCAGTCCCGCCGCTGCCTACGGCGGGGCTGCCGGTCCCTATCAGCTTATGCATCATAGCAACACGGCTGCCAACGCGGGCGTGTTTCGTCTTGACACCAATACGGGCGAAGTGAGTTATTGCTATTTACCGACTGGTAGTTCGGGCAATGACCTTGCCTGCAGCAAAGCCGTGCGCTGAGCTTTCACCGTCATTTTGAAGGATACGCACATGAAACACCTGCTATTGCCGCGCGCGCCGCGCCAGGCCGTGCCTATAACGCTTCTGACTGCGAAAACGTATAAGGCTTGGGTAAAGCGTCAACCGCAGCGTGTCGTAAATTGGCTGAAGACTTTGGGGTATAGCGCGAAGCCCGCGAGTTTTTGCGTTATTCCCGATGTTAAGGGAAAAGCGGCGCGGGTTCTCGCCGTGCTCTCCGATCCGGCGAGCCTCTGGGATATGGCCGGGCTGCCGTGCGCGTTGCCAAAAGGAGTTTATCGCCTCGAAGGCGATGTGGCGATAGCCGATCAAGAGAAGCTGGCGTTGGGATGGCTGCTCGGTTCCTATCACTATACGAGGTATAAAGAGAGAGAAGCCGATCCCTCCAAACTTGCCGTCACAGCCAGGATAGACTTCGACATGGTTTATCGTATGGCCGAGGCCATCGCTTTTACGCGCGATCTCATCAACACACCTTCGGAAGATATGGGGCCGGCGGAGTTGGCGGCGGCAGCAGCCGCAGTTGGCAAGATGTACGGTGCAAAAGTAACTCAAATTGCCGGCGACGATCTGCTTAAAAAGAATTATCCCGGCATTCATGCCGTCGGACGTGCCAGTCCGCGCGCGCCGCGCCTCATCAATCTCACGTGGGGCGATCCTAAACATCCGCATGTCACGTTGGTTGGAAAGGGCGTGTGCTTCGACACAGGCGGACTCGATCTCAAACCGAAAAACGCAATGAACCTTATGAAAAAGGACATGGCGGGCGCGGCAATCGCGCTGGGCACAGCGATGATGGTGATGGGAAGAAAGTTGCCCGTGCGGCTCAGGCTTTTGATCCCGGCCGTGGAAAACATGGTGGCGGCCAATGCGTTTCGTCCCCTGGACGTCATTAAGATGAGGAACGGGCTTACGGTCGAAATTACCAACACGGACGCCGAAGGCCGCCTGATATTGGCTGAGGCTCTTGCCGAGGCAACGAACGAAAAGCCCGATTTGACCGTGGACTTTTCAACATTGACCGGGGCGGCGCGCACGGCAGTAGGTACGGAGATTTCGGCCTTTTTCGCCAACGATGACAAATTGGCCGAAGAGCTTTTTGCCGCAGGACAGGAAACGGAAGATCCACTTTGGCGGCTGCCTCTGGAAGGAACTTACGATTCGATGCTCGACAGCAAAGTGGCCGATTTGAATAATTGTCCGGATTCGCCTTATGCCGGAGCCATAACGGCTGCGCTCTTTTTGCAACGCTTTTATGGTAAAAATTTGCCCTGGGCGCACCTGGATTTCATGGCGTGGAATCTTGGCAAGAAACCAGGCCGCCCGGAAGGCGGCGAGGCCATGGGGTTGAGGGCCGTCTATCGGCTGATCGAGAAGCGCGCGCAAACCCGATAAATCACGAAAAGAAGTGCGGCGACTTCAACTTCAACAAGAACTTGAAGTTCGCGGCGCCGGAAGATTCGGATGAATCGCCTAAGACCGGAATGGCAAGATGGTAAAGAGGGTGAATCACTTTTCGAAAAATATTCTACGTCTTGCGAATCGTAAACCTCTGACACAGTATCGCCATATCTTGATATGAACTTTTGACATAAAGGGCGAACCCGTGAGCACTCAGCTAAAGGCTCTAGAATTGTGGCGGCATAGTTTGGTGGCGAGCGTACGCGGCGATGCACCGGACTTGTCGGCGCGGCAAATGGCGCTTCTTCTTTCTGTATATATGGAGGGAGGCCCCCACACCGTAAGGGGTCTTGCCAAGGCCTTGAAGATTTCCAAGCCGGCTATCAGCCGCGCTTTGGATCGTCTCGGCGAACTTAATTACGTGCGCCGCGAGCGCGACGAGCTCGACCGCCGTAACGTGCTGGTGCAGCGTACGGGAACGGGAGCGGTCTTTTTGAAGGGCTTTGCCGCGTTGATTGTCGAGGCGAATGCGATCGTGGAATCGATGCCGATGCGGGAAATCGATTTCGGGGTCGAGGCCGAAACGGCTTCAACGCCCTCCGCCGGTGCCTCCGAAGCCGTTTGGGCCGAAGCGGCGGCTTGATACGGCCCCTTCGAGTTTCCTGAAAATCGCCGTTTGCAGCACCTAAAAGCACGGGTATAACGTGGCTTATGACCGATCCGTCAAAGCTTGATCCCCGCGTGAACGCCTTCCGGCCCGATTTGGCCGACGTTTCCCTGCAAGGCCGGGTGACTGCCAAGCGGTATGTCGAGCCGAAACCGCGCCAATGCATTCAAGGCGTGGTGCCCCTGCTGGCCGAGCCGAAAGAAGACGCCCGGCGCGTCAGCGAAATACGCTACGGCGAGTTTCTGGACGTATTCGAGGACCGCAAAGACGGTTTTGTCTGGGTTCAGAACCGCAGCGACCGTTATGTGGGTTACCTGCCATCTCCTGAAGTTTTAAATGAATCCATTGCCTCTCTGTCCAACAGGATCAAGGCCTTGCATACGTTTGTTTATGCCGAGCCTGATCTTAAATCGCCTTTGCTGGATCGGCTGACGCTCGGTTCTTACGTCAGCGTGATGAGAAAGGCCGGCGGGTTTCTTGAACTCGCGAGCGGCGGATTCGTGTTTGCCGGGCATGTTTTGGCCACCGGGGACATGATAACGCCGGACTACGTTTTTACGGCCGGCCGCATGCTGGGCGCGCCGTATCTTTGGGGCGGGCGGACGCCGCTCGGCATCGATTGCTCGGCTCTGGTTCAGCTTGCGCTGGAAATGGCGGGAATCGAGGCTCCGCGCGATTGCGACCAGCAGCGCGAAGCTTTCGGCCAGCCGCTGGAGAAAAACTGGCGCGACGTCACGTGGCGGCGCGGCGATATCGTATTCTTCGCACCGCCCCACGCGGGTTCGGCGCCTCACGTTGGGATCATGACGAGCCATGATCATCTGATAAACGCCAACGCCACGGTTATGCAGGTGACCGTCGAGCCGTTGGCGAACGTCGTGACAAGGGGCAACGAGATCGTGGCCAAGGGCAGGCCGTAAGAGTCATGAATCTTTGCGGCCTGAAAATTTGGCGCAGGCCCGGCATTTTTGGTTAATAATCGTCGGCAAACGCGCCGAAATGACCGTTTCGCGGGCATGACGAATTGTGTTATTGCTGATCCGAAGGGTTCGAACTCAAACCGAGGTTCGCAACTATGATTTCAGGGCAAAAGCGCAGGCCGATTATTCACGGATCGCCGCCGTTGCCTTACGAGTTGTCGCTGTCGCCGAAAAGTTTTTGGGCGGCTTTCGCGTCCACGAAAATCGAAAGCATTGAATGCGCTTATACGCGGAAGAACGGCGTGTCGATAACGCTCGGCTTTCAGGCCGACATGGATTCATGGGACAAAAGGAATATCGCCGCGAAGGTTCATAACGATGTTTTCGCCGGCGTCGCCCCTTTTTTCATTTCCCGTGACGGTGCGGCGCATAAAAAATGCCAGCATAATACCCTGATCGAAGCAAATCCGGATTCGCTTGTGATTCATCTGGCTGATAGGGTCGATGATAAAACTTTATATGGCATGATGCGGGAACTGGTTTTTTATGTGGCACAGGCCGGGTTTATTCCTGTGCAGGTCTATAATTGCCTTAGGCTTGATCTTACCGGTTTTTTCGTCGGCATGCGCGGGCTTGAGGCCGTCCCGATGGCGAATTTGGAAAACAGGCGCAAGGGCCGCAAGGGCGCTATCAAGCCGGGGCTATCCCCGTAAAGCGGGCGTTCCGTATGATCGATAAAAGGTTTGACGCCCTTGCTTCAGACGTCAAGGCCCGGCATAGTCCAAAGTCCGCGGGAAAGCACGATTCGCAAGAGGTACGGCAGATGAGCGAGCACATGAATGGGCAGGTCCTAATGCCCGGAACGCGTTGCTTTGGAAAAATTTTCGGGGCTGCATTGTTGAGCTTCAGTCTGGCCATAGCGCCTCTGGCAGCGCTCGCAGGCGATATGCCGCATGCGGCGGGATCGCCGACGGCGGGCATTACGTTCGACGACCGGCCGCTGCTTCTTCCCGTGCAGCGCAATTTCCAGATGGCGATGCTGACCGCCAGCAGCGAGCTGGGCCGCAGCTGCGGCCACATGGAAGCCTATGGCTGGCGCATGGCTCCCAACGAGCAGGACCGCGTCAACCAGATCTTCAACAACACGATCGACCGGATGCGTGCGCAAGGATTTATGGTCGAGTCGAAATCGCCTACGTCCGTTTCGCGCGACGTAACGATATTTACCGCCGACCGCCCCGACAAGCATTTGCTCTTTATGTTTTCGGCGGGTGAAATCGGGCTTGCTATGGTGCTGTGCCAAACGTCGGCTCCGATGGCGCCGACTTCGCGTTCGATCGTAACCTCGACAATGACGCCGCCGCCTTCGCGCGGCATGTCCGGAAGCGGCGGGCCCGGCCTTTACAGCACGGAGGAGCCGTTGCCCCTCACGCGCACCGGCAAAAGGGCTATGGACGGTTTTTCCCCTCTCGGCGAGTGGGTCGGCACCTACACCTGCCATCAGGGAACGACCGGCGGCACGCTCTCCATAAGCAGCTTGCGCGGCGATCAGTTCGAAGGAACGTTCCGCTTCTATCCGACGCCCAAGAACCCCTACGTGGCGACAGGACGCTATAAAGTCTACGGCGAGTATGACAGCGAATCCCAGCGCATCCTGATCAATCCGGGAAAATGGCTGGAACGGCCGAAGAGCTATTACAATACGATTATGATGGGAAGCTTCGATCCCGCGGCCAGGACATTCAGCGGCTTTTTCCAGGGCATCAACGGTTGCACCAGTTTCGAGGCTCACCGCGCCACGGCGGGCGACTTGATTGAAGGCAAGAAACTTAAAGCCGCGAAGCACGCAAAAAAACCCGTTAAGAAAAAAGCCAGAAAGGCAGCGCCCAGGAAAGTCAAACAAGAAGCCAAGCCGGAAGTTTCGGCGCAACCTGTGTTGACTGCTCCGGAAACGCCGACAACGACGGACAAGGCTGTGACCGGAATAAAGCTGGGAACGCAGACGGCTACGCCAACCGCGCCGTCCCCCTTGCCAACGGCCTCGAAAGACGCGGGCGCCGCTTTTAAGGTGCCTGCGGACGCGGGAAAGTCGATCCTTTTGCCTGCCAAGCCCGTTACCGGAGTGACAGACGAAACGAAGAAGCCTGCGCTTGCGCCGACGGCCACGCCTTTGCCAAAGGAATTGGCGCCCGCTAAATGACGCTTCGTTTGCGGCTTGCCGTGAGGCCGTGCTTATTTGCGTACGGACTCTTGCAGCACGCCGTCAATCCACACGGCATTTATGCTGAAATCGCGATTCAAAACGGCTAAATCAGCCGCATAGCCGGGCAGCAGCTTTCCGAAACGGTTGCCGATTCCCAGAAAGGCGGCGGGGGCAGAAGAGGCCATGCGCAGCGCCTCTGCGGGCTCAAGGCCAACGTGTTTTATGGCGTAACGGACGCATTCCGCCAACGTCAAGGCGCTTCCGGCAAGACGCCCCTCGCTCGTCTGGCAGCGGCCGTCCTTTGCGCTGACCGTTTCGCCATAAAGCCGGAAAGGCTCCGGGGCGTCCGCGCCTGCGGGCGGCATGGCGTCGCTTACAAGAAACAGCTTTCCTTCCGGTTTGGCGCGATGCGCCAGCCGGATCATTTCATCGCTGACATGATGCCCGTCGGCTATGATGCCGCACCAGCTGTCGCGGTCGTCGAGAGCTATCCCCGCGGGGCCGGGGCTGCGTGCGCTCAGCGATCCCATGCCGTTGAACAAATGCGTAAAGCCGGTTGCCCCGGCCCTGAGCGCGGCGCGGGCCGCATCCGGCGCCGCGGCGGTGTGCCCAAGCGAGACGATAACGCCTTGCGCCCGCAGTTGCCGGATTTGCTCCGGCGTCACGCGTTCGGACGCGACGGTAACGAGCATGATTTCGTCAGGTTCGGGCTTGTAAAATTGTAAATCGTCCGGCTCCATGTCGCGCAGCCGGTCTTCCTTATGCACGCGGCGATGCTCGGCGCTCAAATGCGGCCCTTCAAAATGAATGCCGAGGACGTTGGGGCAGAGGCGGCGGCCTTCGCGGGCAAGCTTAAGCGCTCGTTCCGTTACGGCCCGGCTGTCGCTGGTGCAGGTGAGGAGCATACGGCTCGTGCCGCGCCGCCCATGAGCCCCGGCGATAGCGGCAACGGTCCGGACGTCCGTTGCGGCGTTAAAGAGGAGATTTCCGCCGCCGTTGACCTGACAGTCGATAAACCCCGGTGCGACAATGCAATTATCGTAAGCGATCGTTTCGGCTTCCGGGGGTAAACGGCCTTCGGCAACGATATCAAGGACGCGGCCGTCCTGAAGCAGAAGAGCATGCCCCTCGACAAAGGCCTCGCCCGTAAAAACGAGGGCTCCGGTAAGGGCGGTTAGGGAGGGTTTTGCCATGATATGCCTGATTTCTGCCCTGATTGTTGTGCACCCTCATCTTGCGCAGCCGCCCACACTTCTTTAAGACCTTAGGAAGCTTATGAACCGTCCGCACAAAGGTGGAATGACACTATGACCGAATCCAGTCTCTTTCAAGAAATCGACGAAGACCTGCAGCGCCAAAAGCTTGAAGCGATGTGGAAGCGCTACGGCCATTATATCATCGGGGCTGCGCTGGCGATTGTGCTCGCAACGGCGCTTTTTAGCGGCTGGCGCTCCTGGCGCACCTATTCGGAACAGAAGGCCACGGCCGGGTTGCTTGGTCTCGTCGAGGGCAAGATCGCCGATAAGGCCCAGCAAGTCGATAGCCTCGAATCCTTTGCCCGCGTTCACGCGGGAGCCAGCCAAGCCTTTCTGGCGCACCTTCAGGCAGCCTCGATAGCCCTCAAGGACGGAAAGACGGACAGGGCCGTAGCCATTTACGACGCTATGGCAAACGACATGACGGTCGAACTTCCCTTCCGTCAATTGGCCGATCTGTTGTCCGTGCAGGCGCAGCTGGACACCGGGGAACCGGCGGCCTTGCAGGCCCGGCTGCAACCGTTGGAGACGGACAGCCCCTGGCGCGTCACCGCCAAGGAATTTACCGCTTTGCTCGCCCTTCGCGCCGGAGACAAGGAAAAAGCCAAAACGCTTTACACGGAGCTTTCGAAGGACGCGAGCGCACCACATTCCATGATCCAGCGCGCGACCGATATGGCGCGCTGGCTGAACGAGGGGTCGTAACCCGATGAAGGCAGGGCGTTTTCACGGAACCAAGTTAGCGGCGGCGCTACTTCTCGTGGCGCTTTCGGGTTGCCACACCTTATTCGGCAGCGACGATGACGAGGCCGAAAAAACGAAAAACGAAGGCAAACGCGTTGCTATTCTTGAGCTTTCGAAGAAACCGGAAGCCGACTCGGGAGTGAGCGACGTCAAGTTCACATTGCCGTCCGCCGTAGCCAACAAGGACTGGCCGCAAGCCGGAGGCAACCCCGACCACGCGCCACAAAACCTTGCTTTGGCGGAAGATCCCGAAGTGCAGTGGACGGCGAGCATAGGGGACGGCTCCAGCAAGTATTACAAGCTTCTCGCCCGTCCGGTCGTAAGCGGCGGCAAGGCGTTTACGCTTGATTCCCGCGGTGTTGTGGCGGCTTTCGATGCCGGGGACGGCGACCGTCTGTGGCGTTTTGACACGACCCCGGAAGACCGCAGCGGCGAGACGATGGGTGGCGGCGTTGGCGTCGAGGGCGACGTGGTCTACGTCACGACGGGTTTTGGCGAGGTTCTGGCGTTGAAGGCCGGGGACGGCGTGGTGCTGTGGCGCAAGAACGTCGGCAAGCCGTTGCGCGCGGCGCCGACAATCGCCAGCGGCCGGGTATTCGTGGTGACCATCGACAACGAGTTGAAAGCGCTTTCTCTTAGGAACGGCGAGATTTTATGGCAACATGGCGGTATTACCGAAAGCGCTACGCTTATGGGGGCATCCAACCCGGCGGCGGAGGGCGATAGCGTCGTCGTCGCCTACAGTTCGGGCGAGATTTTCAGCCTGAGAGCCCAGAACGGGCGCGTTGCCTGGGCGGACGTTTTGGCCGTTCCGGAAAAGGTCGGCGCGCTGCCGGCGATCGCCGACATCCGCGGGCTTCCGGTTATCGAACACGGCCGCGTTTTTGCCGTAAGCCACAGCGGGCGGATGGCTTCCGTCGATCAGCGCACGGGCGACCGGGCTTGGGACGCGGACATAGGCGGCGTCAATACGCCGCTTGTCGCGGGCGATGCCGTTTTTGTTCTCAGCAATAATAGCGAGTTGATCGCTTTGACGCGCAGCAGCGGACGCATCGTTTGGGTGAAAGAGTTGCAACGCCTGAAAGACCCGGATGATCGCGACTCCACGCCGGTTCTCTGGTGGGGCCCTGTGCTGGCGGGCGGGCGGCTGTGGCTCACCAATTCGCTCGGCCATCTGGCCGCCTTTTCGCCGGGAGACGGCGCCGAACTCGTGGACCGCGACGTCGGCAAGGCCTTTTACATGCCGCCCATCGTCGCCGATCACGTCATGTATCTGCTGAGCGACAACGGGCGGCTGATGGCGCTGAAATAAATAGAGGCTAAATTTATTTACCCATAAAGCGCAGGGATTCGCCGGCTGCAACGTGCAATGACTGTAGTTGTACGTTTAGGGAGGCGAACATGTCGGCGGTTTCAAGCATTACATCATCCACGGTCGCGCAGCAAAGCGCGGCGAGCGCGACAAACACAACGTCGAGCGATCAAACGACAAGCGATACGCCGAGTGCCAAAAAAAGCGGAAGCGCTCCTTCATCATCGACTTCCTCTTCCTCAAGCAGTTCTTCCAGCAGCAGCTCTGCCCAAGTGAAGAGTGAGACAACGGTCAAGAATGCCGATGGATCGACGACAAAGACAACCGTTTACGAAGACGGCACTACGAAAGTTACAACGACCGCGCCAGACCGGACTAAAGCCACCACGTCCTATCAGGATCAGCACCCCCGGAGCGGTGTGACGGCTGCAAATGACAAGGAAAAACCAGACGAAATGGCGCATACGACCGTTTCCATGACGGTTTAGGCTTTATCGACATTTATGCAAATTGGGCACAACATGTTGATGGGGTGTGCTTTTTAGTATAGAACGTGGCTCAAGATTGCGCGGTAAGCCTTTATTTCGGCCACACTAATGACCTTCACCCTCGCCATAGCCGGACGTCCGAACGTCGGCAAATCGACCCTGTTCAATCGTCTGATCGGAAAGGCGATGGCGCTCGTCCACGACACGCCGGGCGTCACGCGTGACTGGCGCGAAGGCGAGGGCGAGCTGTTCGATTTGCGTTTTCGCCTTTACGATACGGCGGGGCTCGAAAACCGCCGTCCGAAAGGCAGCATGGCCGAACGCACGGCCGCGCGCACGAACGAGGCTCTGGCGAAATGCGACGTCATTTTGCTGATGGTCGATGGCCGCGAAGGCCTGACGAACGACGACAAGACCGTTGCCCGCGAAATCCGCAAAACCGGGAAGCCGGTCATTCTTCTGGTCAACAAGTGCGAGGCGGATCGTTTGCCGCACGGTTTCGACGAGGCTTCGGCCCTCGGGTTCGAGAACATCCTTCCCGTTTCCGCCACGCACGGCGAAGGTTTGGCGGAACTCTATGAAGCGTTGTTGCCTTATATGCGCGGCGATATTCCTCCCCCCTCGAGGGGGAGGTCAGGAGGGGGGGGGGACAGCCTTGCTGAGACTTCCGGTTTTGATCTCCAACTTTCACCCAGGTCGCTCTCCCCCCTCCCTAACCCTCCCCTCAAGGGGGAGGGAATTCCGTCGCGCCTGCCGTGTGAGAGTGATTCAACCGAAGAGGATTCTGAAGAACCCAAACGTCTTCACCTCGCTATCGTCGGGCGGCCGAACGCAGGGAAGTCGACGCTTGTAAACCGTTTGATCGGCGAGGAGAGGCTGCTGACGGGTCCGGAGCCTGGACTGACGCGCGACGCCATTCACGTCGAGTGGGAATACAAGGGCCAGTCTATACGTCTCGTGGACACGGCGGGCCTGCGCCGCCGCGCGCGCATCGAGGAAAAGCTGGAGAAGATGAGCGCGCAGGAAACGCTGCGCGCGATCCGGCTTGCGCACGTCGTTGTGCTTGTGCTCGATGCCGAGCAGCCGTTCGACAAACAGGATTACACGATCGCTCAGCATGTCGTGGAAGAGGGCCGCGCCCTTGTCATTGCCGTCAACAAGTGGGACGCGGTGAAGGAAAAAACCGCCGTCTCGCGTATGATACGGGCGAAGATCGAGGCCTCGCTGGCGCAAGTGGCGGGCGTTCCTCTGGTGCCGATTTCGGCGCTGAAAGGCGAGGGACTCGACAAGTTGATGCGGGAAATTACGCGCCTTTACGAGGTGTGGAACAAGCGCGTGTCGACGGGGCAGCTTAACCGCTGGCTGGAAGGCATGGAGGCCGATCATCCGCCGCCTATCGTTTCAGGACGCCGGGTCAAGCTGCGCTATATGACGCAGGTCAAAAGCCGTCCGCCGACATTCGCGCTTTGGGTGAACAAGCCCGTCGGTCTTCCGGAAAGCTACGTGCGCTTTCTTACCGGCGGCCTTCGCAAGACGTTCGGACTGGAAGGCGTGCCGATTCGCTGGCTGCTCAAGAAGGGCGAAAATCCTTACGAGGGCAAAAAAACCAAGCGTTAACCAAAACATTTTTACGAAACAATTTGAAACATTTGTTGCCGTTGATTTTGTGAAATCGCGGCGCTAGATGAGGGCAACATTTTTTCAAAAAGGAGATTGATATGTCCTCTGAAGAACCCAAAACAAAGTACATAACTTTTTGGTATGTTCCCGGCGATAACTCCGAAGCAATCATGCGGCAGTACGCCAAGGTAGACGGTGTGCCGGAGCCTGTTCTCTACATTGTCGAGACCGAAGGCGAGGATGAGAACCCGGTGAAAAAACCGGAGTCTCTCGGCGGACACCGCTATTTTTCCAGACTGACCCCGCGTCTTACAGTCGCGGCCGATAGAGTTAAAGAAAGAGGCCCGCGCGAAAATCTGAAAAAAAAGTCTGCACCGTTCCACCCGATGGGGTCAGGTTATACGGCCCAGACTTTAAGAAAGAACTTTGTTTAATATCGCTGCGGCTTGGTTTTACTCGCTCGCCCGGGCGAGGAAGAAAAGTATCCCTCTCCCCTTGGGGAGAGGAAGCAAAAGCTTGGACTTACAACGTAAGTCCTTAGCTTTTGCAGGTGAGGGGTCAACTTTTTACATACCCCGCCCCTTACCCCTCCCCAAGGGGAGGGGGACTCGACAGTTCTTGATGAAAAATCAGTTCTACGGATTGTTGGTTTTACTCGCTCGCCCGGGCGAGGAAGGACAATTCGCCCTGCATGGCGTTGTCGTCGAAGTCGGTCAGCTTGATGGGGTATTCGCCGCTGAAGCAGGCGTCGCAGTATTGCGGCAGGCCGCCGTTGCGCTTCGCTTCGCCCAGCGCGCGGTAGAGCCCGTCGAGCGAGATAAAGGCGAGGCTGTCCACGCCGATGAAGCGCGCCATTTTCTCCACCGTGTATTGGTGCGCCAAAAGCTTTTCCTTCTCCGGCGTGTCGATGCCGTAAAAGCAGCTGAACTTCGTCGGCGGGCTTGAGATGCGCAAGTGCACTTCGCGCGCGCCCGCGTTGCGTATCATCTCCACGATCTTGACGCTGGTCGTGCCGCGGACGATGGAATCGTCGATCAACACGACGCGTTTGCCGTCGATAAAGCTGCGGTTGGCGTTGTGCTTCAGCTTCACGCCCAAATGACGGATGCGGTCGGTCGGCTGGATGAACGTCCGGCCGACGTAATGGTTGCGTATGATGCCGAGATCGAACGGAATGCCGCTTTGCTGGGCGAAGCCGATAGCGGCCGGAACGCCAGAATCCGGAACGGGCACGACGATGTCGGCCATTACCGGCGATTCCTTCGCCAGTTCGACGCCGATGTGCTTGCGCGCCTCGTAAACCGAATGGCCTTCCACGAGGGAGTCGGGCCGCGCGAAATAAATGTATTCGAAAATGCAGAACTTGCGCGGCGTGGATTCAAACGGCTTGAAGCTTTGAATCGTAGTGCCGTCCAGAACGACCAGTTCGCCCGGCTCAACGTCGCGCTCGAACGTCGCGCCGATGATGTCGAGCGCGCAGGTTTCGCTCGCCAGCACCCAGGACTCGCCGAAACGGCCGAGAACCAATGGCCGCACCCCGTAAGGATCGCGGACGCCCATGATGAGGCCCTGCGCCATCGCGATCAGCGAATAAGCGCCTTCCACTTGCTTCAACGCTTCGATAAAGCGGTCGACGACGGTGCCTTTGTGCTCCATCGCCATGAGGTGGATGATGACTTCGGTATCCGTCGTGGAGCGGAACAGGCACCCGCGGCTCACCAAAGCTTTGCGCAGGGTATAGGCGTTGGTGAGGTTGCCGTTGTGGGCGAGGGCGAAGCCGCCCAAGTCGAAATCGGCGAACAGCGGCTGGACATTGCGCAGCGCCGTTTCGCCCGTCGTGGCATAGCGCACGTGCCCCACGGCCGCCGTGCCGGGCAAGCGTTTGATGATGGTTTCGTTGCCGAAGTTTTCGGCGATCAGGCCCATTGTGTGATGCGCGCGGAAATGATCGCCGTCAAAGCTGACGATGCCGCCCGCTTCCTGTCCGCGATGCTGGAGCGCGTGAAGGCCGAGGGCGGTCAAGGCCGCGGCCGAGTCGTTGTTGATGATGCCGAATACGCCACATTCCTCGCGCAGTTTGTCGTCGTCGAAAGGATTTGTGGTGAGGGTCATTGTTTTTCGCTTTTCGAGTTGGTCAAGTCGTCCATGACATTGCGCAGTTTGTCGTCGTAGGAGGAATCTTTCCGGCCCTTTTTCCCGGCGGAAGGGACGGGAGTCGACATTTCATCCAGACGTTCGGCGTCTTCCAGAGCCTTTGTGGCTGTTTCGCGGTTCTTTTCAAGTTCTTCGGCGGCTTCTTCGCGTTCGTCCTTGGGCACAAAACTCTTCAACATGTCGGCGCCGTCCGCCAAAAGGGGCTTTGTCTTCGCCTCGGCAAGCCAGACCGGCTGTTCATCCGCCTTCGGCCAGACAAACGTCAGGCAGAGGTAGATCAGGCTCAGAACCAGAAGCCCGCGCAACAGACCGAAAACGAACCCCAGCGAACGATCGATGGAAGTCATCGTCGGCCCCTTGATCATGCCCGTCAGCAGGCTGCCGGTGGAAATCAAAACCAGAAGCGACAGGCCAAACAGGGCAAGCGCCGCGATGGCGCTTCCTGCCAGCTCGTTCTTTATATGGTGACTCATGACCCAGGGTTTCAAGGCTTGATAGTACGTCGCCGCGATAATCGACGCGCCGATCCATGTGCCGAGCGAAAAAATTTCTTTTATAAACCCGCGCCGGAACGCGAAAACCCCTGACGCCAGGAGAAGGCCTGCCACGCCAAGGTCAAAAGTGTTAATGGATCCCATCGTTCCTCACGCGAAAAACAGGGTCTGTTTAGCACAGATCACAGCAATGTGTAGGTTTTCTTGAAGATTTCAAGCGTAAATCTTCAGGCCCGTTTTACCTTCGGGGACGTTTGAAATAGCGGCAAAAGTTCGCTTAGACGGCTGATTTCAATGCGCCGGATGGCCGTTTCCGTTGCCTGTTTTGGGGAGCGGTCGGCTTTCGGCAAGATAGCCTTTGCAAAGCCAAGTTTCGCGGCTTCCTTGAGCCTCATTTCGGGCTGGGCGACTCGCCGCACTTCGCCCGAAAGGCCGATTTCGCCGAAAACGACGGCTTCGGAAGGCACCGGGATTCCTGTCAGCGAGGAGAGCAGGGCGGCGGCGACGGCCAGATCGGCCGCAGGTTCAGTTATCCGCAAACCGCCCGCGACGTTCAGGTAGACGTCGTTGTTGCCGATGGTGACG
>JAQUPC010000052.1 GCA_028716765.1 Alphaproteobacteria bacterium
CCGCGGCACGGAAGCCGTACCGGCGGGCACGTTCAGCCGCCTGATCGCGGAGCAGGGCGGCGCCGACAACGCTTTTACAAGTCATGACTACACGGCTTACTACGAAACGGTGGCGGCGGACCGTTTTGGCATGATCATGCAAATGGAAGCCGACCGGATGCAGAATCTGGACATCAATCCGCAAACAGCGGCCACGGAACTCAACGTTGTACTGGCCGAGCGTCAGGAACGCACCGATAACAGCCCGCAAGGCCTGTTTGCGGAAAAGGTGCGGCGGGCCTTGTTCCCGCAAAATCCTTACGGCATTCCCGTAATCGGCTGGAAAGCCGAGATGGAAAAAATAACGCCGGAAGCCGCCGAAGATTTCTACCGGCATCACTACGCGCCCAACAACGCGGTCGTCGTCATCAGCGGCAACGTGGACTTTGCGGACGTCCTGCGGCTTGCCGCCGGAACCTATGGCCGCTTGCCGCCGCGCGCCGTTCCGGCGCGGAAACCCGTTTCTTTCCCCAAAAAACCTAACGAGACGCGTATCGTGATGACCGATGCCCGCGTTCAACAACCCCATCTGGAACGGCATATCATCGCGCCGTCTTATGCGGCGGGGAAAAAGGACGAGGCTTATGCGCTCGAGGTTCTGAGCGAGGCGATTGGAGGTGGCGAAGTTGGGGTTCTTTACCGCCAACTGGTTATGAAGCAAAAAGTCGCCAGCGCCGTCGAGACGAGTTATGACCCCGAGGCGCGCGGTCCGGCGGACTTTGTCTTAATCGCGACGCCGCAACCCGGCCGCGACATAAAAGATCTGGAACGCGCGCTCGACGCCGCCGTGAAGCGGCTGGCGCAGCAAGGGCTCGATGCGGCCACCGTTAAAGCTGCCAAAGGCCGCTTGATGCGCGCGGCCGTGTTCGCGCGCGACAGCCTGACGGCTCCCGGTTATTCTTTCGGCGAGGCGTTGGCGGTGGGCGAGACGGTGAAAGACGTCGAAAACTGGCCCGCAAGAATTGGCGCCGTGACGGCGGAACAAGTTAATGCTGCGTTGCGCAAGCTTGTGGCAAGTCCCTATCACGTGACAGGCCTTCTCCTTCCCGATCCGGACGCGCCGCCGGAACGCGCTGGGGCCACGGCGCTTTCCTCTCAAGGCGGGGAGGATATTCGATGAGAAACGCCTGTGCCGTTCTTTTATTCTTGTTATCCTTCGCGGTTCCTGCGGAGGCTTCCACCGTCCGTATTCAGGAAGTCACGAGTCCGGGCGGGATCAAGGCGTGGCTCGTTCAGGACGGCAAGCTGCCGCTGATCGCCATGCGCTTCGCTTTTCGCGGTGGCGTCGAACAAGATCCTTTTGACAAACAGGGTCTTGCCGAACTCACGGCCTCGCTTTTGACGGAAGGCGCAGGGCCGTATGACTCGGAGGCGTTCCAGCAAACGCTGGCCGATCAGTCCATTCAGATGGGAATATCGGCCGGACGGGACGCCATAAGAGGCTCGCTGAAAACCCTGAGCGCAACGAAGGAAACGGCGTTCAAGCTGCTGCGGCTTGCGCTGGCGGAACCGCGTTTCGACGCGGACGCCGTCGCGCGCGTGCGCAATCAACAACTGACGCAACTTCGCCTCGAACTGGGCAGCCCCGACTGGCAAGCGCGGCACGCTCTGTTTGCCCATGTGTTTAAGGGGCATCCCTACGCCATGCGCCGTCTTGGCACGACGCAAACGCTTAAGAGCCTGACGCGCGACGATGTGAAGACGTTTGCCGCCGAACACCTTGCGCGCGACAATCTTTTGGTCGCCGTTACCGGGGATATATCGCCCGGCGAGCTTGCAAAAAGGCTGGATGAGATTTTCGGCGCTTTGCCTGCCCATGCGCAATTGACGCCGGTGGGCGAGGCCGCATGGCCTGAAAAACCAGCCGTGATTCTTGTGCCGCGCGAAGGAACGCAGACCGATATGCTTTTCGCCGTGCCGATGCTGCGCCGCGACGATCCCGATTGGTACGCCGCCGAGATCGTGAATTACATTTTGGGCGGCGGCGGTTTTTCCTCGCGCCTGATGCACGAAGTGCGCGAAGCGGGCGGCCTTACGTACGGCATACATACGGCGCTGGCGCCGATGGACTTCGCGTCGGTTCTGATCGGCGAGGCGGCGGCGGACAATCCCAAGGCAGGCAAGGCGTGGGAGGCAACGGAGAAAGTCTGGCGCGGCTTGTACGAAAACGGCGTCACGGATGAAGAGATCGGGGCGGCCAAGGATTATTTGACCGGCTCATTGCCGCTCAAGCTAACTTCCACGGGCGCCATTGCCGGGGTGCTTCTGGAAATGCAACTCGATAAACTGGGCCGCGATTATCTCGACCGCCGCGACGAATTGATTAGAAGGGTGAGTGCCGAAGACGTGCACCGCGTCATTCAACGCTGGTTTAATCCCGGGGGATTGACGCTGGCTCTTGCCGGCGAGCCGGAAGGCGTAACCCCGACGATTACAAAAGAGCCGACGAAAGAATAAGAGAAAAAGGCGTTTTGGTTAAAATAATTATTCATGCCAGGCGCGCGAAGCCTCATATTAGTCCTTGTCTCCGGTCCCAAGTCCAAATAGAAAATCGGGGAAGCCAGTTATTATGGAGAGAATCTATGGGGATCGTACGAACCGTTCCGAATGCTTATAAACTGGAGTCGATCATTACCGACGATCTTTTGCTGGCGCGCGATATAACATGTGGTCTTCCGGTTTCGGCGGCTCTTACCGAGGCTCAGACGCATTTGGGTTCAATAGTTCATGGCTTTCCGCTAAGGCCGGGACGCCCGATTTCAGACAGGAAAAGCGTTATTATAATCGCGGACGCTTTGCATGAAGCCGCGGAGCATTTGTCGGCATATGAAAGAGTTCATCCCCTTTGGGTGCTGTTTCCGGCTATAGAGGAAGAAGAGAGGGGGCGCCGCGAGCAGACTTTCGGCGAATTTGTGGACAAGCTTAGGGGACACGTCAGAACGCTTAATAAACTGCTTGAACCACACTACCGGATAAAGCTGGCTCCCTTCAAAGCGAAGGCAGGGCAGTTGACGGCCTAGGCTTTTTGCGTCATCCCGATAGTGCGGGATAATGTGGAAGGGCCGTACATGAGCGCAAAACTCACCGAAAAACCGGAATGGAAAGCGCTGGAAGCGCACTGCGATAAAACGCGCGCGGACAGCTTGCGCGATTTGTTCGCGGCTGATCCAAAACGTGCGGAACATTTTTCCCTGAAAGTTGACGGCCTCGCGGCCGATTTCTCGCGCCATCGCCTGACGGATGAAACCGTTTCTCTTCTGGTCAAGCTGGCCGAGGCGCAAAATCTTGCGGACTGGCGCGCGCGGATGTTGCGCGGCGACAAGATCAACAATACGGAAGACCGCGCCGTTCTTCACACGGCGCTCCGGACGCCATCCGATAAACCCGTTACGGTCGATGGCCGCGACGTGATCCCGGACGTGCGGGCTTTGCAAAAACGCATGGCGGCGTTTACGGGCGAGGTGCGCGAAGGGCGCTGGCTGGGCGCGACGGGCAAACCGATCCGCGATGTCGTGAACATCGGTATCGGCGGTTCCGACCTTGGCCCGCGTTTGGCCGTTGGCGCTTTGCGTTCGTTCGCTTCGGGGCCGCGCGTGCATTTCGTGGCTAACGCCGATGCCGCCGACCTGCTCGGCGTTCTGGAGGGGCTCGATCCGGCCACGACCCTTTTCGCCATCGTATCGAAAACCTTTACGACGCAGGAGACCTTGCTCAACGCCGCCACGGCGCGGCAATGGCTGGTTGGGCGGCTGGGCGAGGCCGCGGTGGCGCGGCACTTCGTGGCCGTCTCCACGAACCTGAAAGCGGTTAAAGAATTCGGGATCGATGACGCCAATGTCTTTCCGATGTGGGATTGGGTCGGCGGGCGTTTCAGCCTATGGTCGTCCGTCGGGCTCAGCGTGGCGCTTGCCATAGGCTGGAACAATTTCAAAGCGTTGCTGGACGGCGCTGCGGTCATGGATGAACACTTTTTCACAGCCCCGCTTGCGCGCAACGTGCCGGTTCTGATGGCGCTGGCCGGGATCTGGAACCGGAATTTCAGGGGCTCGGCTTGCCTTGCCGTTTTGCCTTACAGCGAGCGGCTGAGGGATCTGCCGCGTTATCTCCAGCAGCTTGAGATGGAAAGCAACGGCAAATCCGTCACGCGCGAGGGCGAGGCGGTAGACTACGCCACGGCCCCCGCCCTGTTCGGCGAATGCGGCACGATCGGCCAGCACAGCTTTCACCAGTGGCTGCATCAGGGAACGGACGTCACGCCTGCCGATTTCATCGGGGTCCGCGAAGACGATCTTGGAAAGCCGGAACATCACCGCGCGCTACTGGCCAACATGGAAGCGCAGGCCGAAGCGCTCAAGCTTGGGCGACAGGCGGACGATCCCCGGCGTACGAATCCCGGCAACCGCCCCAGCACTCTTTTGTGGCTCGACCGGCTCGATCCGCGCGGCCTCGGCCTTTTGCTGGCGCTTTACGAACACAAGGTGTTCGTGCAGGGCGTTGTGTGGGAAATCAATTCGTTCGATCAGTGGGGTGTCGAGCTGGGCAAGGCGCTGGCGAAGGAAGCGATGAAGTAGGGGATACGGGACACGGGGTACGTGATTAGTAAAAAATTTACCCGGTACCCCTTGTCCCTTTTTTTTAAGCCAGCGTATCCAAAAGCTCTTTATCGTTTTTTTCCGCGGCGCGGATTACGGCTGCGTTGGCGCGATACGAAACTTCCGCAAGCTTCGCGTTCACAAGTTCCGTTGCCATGTCCACGTTCGGCGCGGCGACGAGGCCTGCAGCGTTGGCGTCAGGCGAATGAGGGGCCGTGGCCGCGACGTACGCCGGTTCGCGTGGGCGCAACGTCGAACGGACGCCGAGCGCATGATCGCCCGCCGAATCAGACAGCGTCACGACATCCTGCGGCGGGTAGCTCGTCGCTTTTTCTCCCGGCTTTTCCGGCAAGCGCCCCGTTGACAAAGAATTAACCAGGTTTGACGCCGCGTTAGCAATTCGCAAAACAGCGTCATTTAAACCTGAAACAGCGATCTTAAGAGCCTCGGACATAAGGGATTTCCTCCAAAAATTGCATCGCGTCTTATCATCACTATAGCAAATTATGATTAATAGTTTCTCAACTATACCTACGAAATATTGAAGATATGAGCCAAAAAAAATGCATTCGCCCCCAAAAAAAATGTTCGCATTAACTCGAAATTCAGCAATCGCCTGTAAGGTTAAATCATCGGAAAGAGAAAATCGTGACTCAAGTGAATGCTAACGTCCTTTGACAAACGAAAGAGAAAACATCATGGCCCAGGAACGCGAATTTCAGTTTGTCCCCGCATCGGCGGACGAAACTCTCGAGAGGCTGGTGACGATGACGAACCAGACCAATCTCGTCGCGCTTGACAAAACGCTGGCGGCCATTCGCCGCGCGTCCGTCAGCTACACAGCCGCCGCCGCGCGCGTGGGCAGCATCGGCGAACGTATCGTTCGCGCCGTCCATGAAGTGGGCATGACGCTTCCGCCGCAACTGCGCGCCGTGTAATCCCTTTAACCCTTTCGCCGGAAACGGCACAAGGCAGGGCCCGCGAAAGCGGGCCCTAGCTTTTTGGGGTGATTGCGACAGAAAATTACGCCCGCTCGTCTTTCAAGGGTCTTGCCAAAAGCGCCTCGATCGAGGCTTCGACGCTGGCACCGTGATTGAGGATGGCGTCCACCGCCTCGACGATGGGCATTTCGACTTCATGCCTGTTGGCCAGGGTCAGTGCGGCGGAGGCCGTAAAGACGCCTTCAGCCACGCTGCTGCGCGCGGCGAGAATGTCGTCCAGCTTCGCGCCCTGTCCCATCGCAAGCCCCAAAGACATGTTGCGCGATTGCGTGCCGCAGCAGGTCAGGATCAAATCGCCGAGCCCCGATAGGCCCATAAGCGTTTCCGTCCGTGCGCCGATCGCCGCGGCCAGCCGCATCATTTCGGCGAGCCCGCGCGTGATAAGCGCGGCGCGCGCGTTTTCGCCCATGCCGCAGCCCGTGGCGATGCCGCAGGCGATGGCGAGTACGTTTTTAATGGCGCCGCCGATCTGGGCGCCCGTCACGTCGGCGCTCAGATAAGGACGGAACGAACGGCTGCTGATCGCTTGCGCCAGTTGACCGCCGAGCCCGGCATCGGCGCAGGCCAGCGTCATCGCCGTGGGCTGGTCCTTGGCGACTTCGGTTGCAAACGTCGGCCCGGACAAAACGGCGAGCGGATGCGACGGCAAAACCCCGGCCACGATCGCCGAAGGAAGGGCCAGCGTGTTTTGCTCGATGCCCTTCGTGCCGATGATGACCGGTGCCGCGCTCGTTTTCGCGGCCTCCGCAAGCTGCCGGCAAACAGCGCGCAGAAATTGCGTCGGCACGACGAGGATCCATGCATCGCACGCGGCCATGTCTTCGAGTTTGCCGGTGGCTTTAAGGCGTGGATTGAGAGCGATGCCCTGCAGGAATTTCGTGTTCTCATGCCGGGCGTTGATGGCGGCGACGACGTCGGTTTCGCGCGCCCAGAGAGTCACGTCGCGCCCGGCGCGCAAAAGCGCCTGGCCGAGAGCTGTGCCCCATGCGCCGCCGCCGACAATGCCGAAATGTTGGAGAGAAGGGGTCATGGGAAACGGGATACGTGATTGAGGGTAAGTATTTGGCCTAAGATTATTATTAGCTCTCTTTTATCAAAGAGGAAAGGACACTTAATCCCGCACCCCTTATCCCGTGCTTCGTATTCCGTTCTCCAGCGGCCAGCGCGGACGCGCGGCAACGCTGAAATTATCCGTCAGGCCAAGGCGCAGGCGCTCAAGCCCGGCCCATGCCACCATCACGCCGTTGTCGGTGCAAAGTGCAAGGGGAGGGGCGGCGAACGGCGTGCCGTAACGCGCCGCAAGTTCCGCGAGGCGTTCGCGCAGGGCCTTGTTGGCCGCTACGCCGCCCGCGACGACGAGCGCCGAGACGGGCTGGTTTTCGTCCCGCAAGAGATCGAAAGCGTTCTTCGTGCGGTCCGCCAGAATGTCGGCGATGGCGGCTTGCAGACTGGCGGCCATATCGGGGACGAAAGTCGGGGAGGCGGACGGTTGCGCGACAATCATCCTCACCGCTGTCTTAAGCCCGGCGAAGGAAAAATCGCATCCTTTGCGCCCGATCATCGGGCGCGGAAGTTTAAAGGCGCGCGGGTTTCCGGCGGCCGCCGCCTTTTCGATCTGCGGCCCGCCCGGATAGCCGAGGCCGAGCAGTTTGGCGCTTTTGTCGAAGCATTCGCCGACGGCGTCGTCGACGGTGGTGCCGAGGCGGCGGTAATCGCCTACGCCCTTCACCAGCAGCAACTGACAGTGTCCGCCCGAGACCAGCAAAAGCAGATACGGAAACGCGACATCGTTCGTGAGACGCGCCGTCAGGGCATGCGCCTCGAGATGATTGACGGCCACAAAGGGCAACTTGCGCACGGCGGCGATAGCCTTGCCGGTCATGGATCCCACCATCACCCCGCCGATAAGGCCGGGGCCGCAGGTGGCGGCAACGCCTGAAAGATCGCCGAGAGTCGCGTTCGCTTCTTTCAAGGCCTGCAGGATCAGATCGTCGAGCCGGTCGAGATGCGCGCGCGCCGCGATCTCCGGCACGACGCCGCCGTAGGGTTTGTGCTCAGCAAGCTGCGTGGCCACGGCGTTGGCGCGAATGCGAAGCGAAGGATCGGGGGAGTCTTCGACGATACCCGCCGCCGTTTCGTCGCAACTTGTTTCAAGGCCGAGAACGAGCATGGGTTATCAGGTATCAGGAGTCGAAGGCCGGGGAAAGTGCCTATTGCAAGAAACGAAGCCTGCTTCTAGCCTCCAGGGGATTTTAAGGACGTTTAACGCTATTCTTTCCGGAGCAAAAAGAGCTATGCCCGTATCCGTTCCCCACTTTTTAACCCTGCTCAGGAAAATGCGCGCCGAGAACTGGGGCGGCGTTATCAGTCTGGCGGGCACTCTGGTTCTCGGATTCGGCGGCGATGCGCAAAGCGTCTCGGCCATGATCCTTTCCCTTTTGGCCGAAGCCGTGTTCGCGCGGTACGGGCACAAAACAGCCGGTTATTCCGTTGCCTGCGCGCTTATAAGCGCCTGCGGTTATTTCGTCGTGTCTTCGGTGGCGACGGAAGGCAATGCCGCCCTGCGATTATTCATTATGGCGGCTTCGGGCGCGTGGTTTCTCGGCGCGCTCCGTTACCCGATCGAACGCGCGGGCGTCGCCTTGCAAGGCGCAAGGCCGGCTCTCGCGGCCCGGCTTCTGAAAACGGCTTCCGTTATTCAGCCTCTGGTGGCGTTTCTGTCCCTCGTCATCCGCGCGCCGGTGCTCGTTTCCTCCGCGATCGGGGGCAACTTCGTCATTTTCCTGTCGGTGGTGCTTTACGGAACGGCGGACGTTTTTCTGGGCCGCATTCATGCGCTGCGCTTTTGGCGCACGGAAAAAGAAACGGCCTGACTTTGCGGGCGGTAATTGGTTTAGCCCGGTTCGCAAGGCGGCAGGAGAGGGCGGGCATTGTTCAGCAAGGGACGCCGCAAAATACCAACCTCGCGCATAATAGTGCCGAGCATTCCCGTCAGATCGACAAGCTGAAAGCCTTCCGAAACCTTGCTGACGTCGAGGAAGGGATGTTGAAAGATAATCCGCGTTCCGTCGACTTTAAGAGGAGGGTTGTCGATGTTGACCACGACACCTTCGGCGGTCCGTGCGAAAAAATCGATTTTGCGGGCCGGGCAATTTCTGAATCGATGTTCAATGTAAGAGACGGCTAAAGGGATTTCGTCCTCGTTAAGGGCCACGAAGACGAGCTCGACGCCGATGCTGTCGGCTTCCCAGGCGTTCGCGCCCGCGCCGTGCCGTCTGTGGGGCGTCATGCTCTTTTCCAGCCCCGGCGCGAAATGAGAAATTTCATTGGAACTGGAACTCTCGCCGAGACGGATACCGAGAAGTTTTTCAACCAAAAGCCGCTCTGCGGCGGGCGATTGTTCTTGCGAAAAAGGCTGTACTTCCGCAAATCTTTTCATGATCAATTTATCCCTAAAAAATACTTTTTATTGCATGTCCGGTAAAATGGCATGGCCAAATGCCGCCTTGCAAGCGTTTTGTCGTTTTCGTCAACCCGGGCCGTTCGGGCTTAAGGGCTTTGCGGGAGTGCAGGGGTTCGCGCGCGCCCATTTTTTCCACCCTGCAACGGTCGCGGCGAAATCAAGAACGAGAAAACCCAGGCCTCTTGCTTCCTCCCATTTTGTTCCCATGACTTTTTTAGCGTCGGCAGGCAGGCGGTGAAGGTTAATAAAGGAATGCTCGAATATAAGCTGCGTGCCTTTCTTGACGCCGGTTTCTTTCGTCCGCACCGCGATTTCTTCCCCGGCCCGATGGGCAAGAAACCGCATGCCGGGGGCGTAATAATCCCGGAAGCGCCCTTCGAGAAAACGCGCGACAAGTTGCGTCTCCGCGTCGTTCAGGGGCGGCGCAAGAACGAACGCCATTTTTGCGCGCCGTTTTTGCTTTTCGCCGCCGGGGCTCATATTGATAACCGTCAAAACCCGGCCTGCGGTATCGTAGACAAGATAGCGCTTTGGCCCGATGGTATTGCCGAAGGAATAGCCGGCGAATCTTTCCCCGAGCAACCGCATCGCTTCGCGGCGTTCTTCCGGGGCGAGTGTTTCCGTTTCTTCGCTCATGGCAATCGGCTTCTTAAAAAAAGTCAAAAAATATCCGCCGCATTATAGCAGAGCGGTACCGCGCCGGAAAAACGGTATTTTGGAGATAATACTTTCGCCGTGTGAAAAGAAGGGCTTACCCCGCCTTAAACTTCCCCAACAGCCCGCGCACGGTCTCCTGAATGTCGGCGGGAAGGACGACGACTTTGCTGTTCGCCGATCCGGCCATTTGCGTGATGGCTTTGATGTATTTCTCGCCCAGCAGATAGAGCAACGGCGTGTCCGCGCCGGTGGCCGCCGCCATGACTTTCTGAATCGCCGTGGCCGAGGCTTGCGCCAGCGTGACTTGCGCCTCGGCGTCGCGCTTGGCGGCTTCGAGCCGCGCTTCGGCTTGCAATATCTGGGACTGCTTGTCGCCTTCGGCGCGCGTCACGGTGGCTTTGCGTTCGCGCTCGGCGGCCGCTTGCAGTTCCATCGCCTTTTGCATCGTGGGCGAGGGCTTGATGTCCTGGATCTCGACCGATTTGACCGTAAGGCCCCAATCCAGAACTTCGTCGGCGATGCTTTCGCGCAAGCGCGCCTTGATCTTGTCGCGCGAGGACAGCGCCTGATCAAGTTCCATCTCGCCGACGATCGAGCGCAACGTCGTCATGATCAGATAGCGGATGGCGTCCGCAAAGTTGACGACGCCGTAAACCGCCTTGACCGGGTCGGTTACCTTCACGAACGCGATGGCGTTGGTGAGGATCACGGCGTTGTCTTTGGTGATGACTTCCTGCTCCTGCACGTCGAGCAAGACGTCTTTCGTCACGACGCGCTGCGACACGTTGTCGATGTAGGGGATCATCAGGTTCAGCCCCGGCATGAACGTCTCGTTGTACTTGCCGAGGCGTTCGATCACCCATTCCTCGCCCTGCGGCACGATGCGGATGCCCTTGAGCAGCGTCACGAACACGAAGATAAAGAGGACGATAACGACAATAAGCGATGGGGCCATGACGGTTCTCCTTGGGGTTGGAAAAAGTTAATCCGCCTTGGCGACGGTGATAAGGCTTCCCTCGATCTGTACGACCTTGACGCGCGATCCGGCGCTAATGGGCTCGTTCGCGACGCATTCCCATGAATCGGAGCCGAGAATGGGCTTCTGGAAACGCACCTTGCCCTTTTTGAAAGGGGCGACGGGTTCGGCCAGCAAGCCTATTTCGCCTTCGATGTGCGCCGACGAGCGGCCTATCGTGATTTTATGGAGGCTTTGCTTGAAAACCTTGAACCACAGAACGACCATCAGGACGGAAGAGAGGGACCACAGCAGGATCTGCGCGGTCGGGCTCAAATCGGGCACCAGCAAAAGCGCCAGCATGACCAGAAACGCGCCAAGCCCGAACCAGAAGATCACGAACGCCGGCATTAACAGTTCGGCGAGGATGAAGCCGAAACCGGCAATGGCCCAGTGCCACCACAGCAAACCTTGCAAAAGCTCCATCATGCTTTGTGACCCCATGCGGCTGGAAAATTCTTAACGGCTTTCTTGATAGGCGAACCAGTGGAAAAAACAAGACAAAACCCGCTTGTTTGATGATTCCGGGCGCGTCATAAGAGATTGTATGAATGCGATTCGCCTCATCATCGGCCTCGACCCCGGCCTTCGCCACACGGGCTGGGGCGTGATCGGGCAACGGGATAACCGGCTGAGCTTCGTGGCCGCGGGGCGGATCAACCCCGATCCCGATCTGCCGATGGCGGAAAGGCTGAAAACGCTGGCGGAGGAATTGAGCAAGATCATAGCCTTGCACAATCCTCATGAAGCGGCGCTTGAGGAGACGTTCGTGAACAAAAACGCGGCCTCGGCGCTCAAGCTGGGACAGGCGCGGGGCGTCGCCATGCTGGCGGCGGCGCAGGCCGGGCTGGGCGTAGCGGAATACGCCGCCAACAAGGTCAAGCTGGCCGTGACGGGCTACGGCCACGCGGATAAGGACCAGATACAGGCCATGATCGGCGTCCTTTTGCCGGGCTCGGGTAAGCTGGCGGCGGACGCCGCCGATGCCCTTGCGGTTGCCATTTGTCATGCGCATCATACGGGGCACGGGACACGGGGTACGGGTTACGGGAGAAAGAGTTAAGTGTTTTTTTCCCGTGCCCCGTATCCCATACCCCGTATCCCGAACCCAGAGCATCTAACTCAAGGCCTCGAATGATCGGCAAGCTCACAGGCACCATCGACAGCATCGCGGGCAACCAGATCGTCATCGACGTCTCCGGCGTGGGCTATGTCGTCGCATGCTCGGCGCATACGTTGCGCCAGATCGGAACGGCGGGTGACGTGGCCTCGCTTCTCATCGAAACGCAGGTGCGCGAGGATTCGATCAGCCTTTTCGGTTTTGCCGGCGCGGAAGAGCGCGACTGGTTCCGCCTCCTGACGACCGTGCAAGGCGTGGGCGCTAAAGTTGCGCTGGCCATCCTGAGCGTTTT
This sequence comes from Alphaproteobacteria bacterium, assembly GCA_028716765.1. The sequence continues at coordinate 12,180 of JAQUPC010000052.1, forward strand.
GCCGCCCGGGCGTCTGGCGCAGGCCATCGCCGCGCAGGACAAGGCCGCGCTGGCGCAGGCGGAAGGCGTCGGCCCCAAGCTGGCGCTTCGCATCGTGACGGAATTGAAAGACAAGGCGGCGCATTTCGTCATTCCGGCCGCCCTGCCCGCCGGGGCGTCGGGCCGGGCGGCGGCCGCCGCCGAAGGCATGGCCAGCGACGCCGTCTCCGCGCTCATCAACCTCGGCTACCGGCGCATGGAAGCGTTCGCCGCCGTGGCGAGGGCTTCGCAAACGCTCGGCGCGGACGCCAAAATCGACGCCCTCATCCGCGCCTCTCTGGCCGAACTGAGCCGCAAGGAGAACGTGGCATGAGACAGCATATTGAGTTGTACGATTTTGTCGTACAACTGTACGAAAATATCGGACAGATGAAAGTCTTTGCCTCCAACCCGTTTCAAATTGTTATAACAAAGGGGGGTGATAATTTGTCCCCACCCTTGCGAAACCGGATTCCCGCTTTCGCGGGAATGACGCAGTGGGGGTTCGCGTAAATGACGCTGGAGCGTGATGAGATTGGGAGCAATCATGGAGCGTCATCGCGAGCCGCCCAAAGGCGGCGCGGCGATCCAGTCCTGCCCGGGATGAAGGCGCCTATAATTGAGGATAGGACTGGATTGCTTCGTCCCAAAAGGGGACTCGCAATGACGGTTACAAATTATTTTATTACGCTCCAAGGGATAAGGTGAGGCGCAAATGACTTCATCCACTCACGCTCCTGATCGCCTCGTCACAGCCTCGCCGTTGCTTGAGGAAGCGCCGGGCCATGATACGCAAGATGTCGCGTTGCGCCCGCAGCGGCTGGCCGAGTTCGTGGGGCAGGCCCCTGTGCGCGCGAACCTCAAGGTGTTCATTCAGGCGGCGGCAGGGCGCAAACAGGCGCTGGATCACGTGCTTTTGTCCGGGCCTCCGGGCCTCGGCAAAACGACGCTGGCGCAGATCATCGCCAAGGAACTGGGCGTCAGTTTTCGCGCCACGTCGGGGCCGGTCATCGCGCGCGCGGGCGATCTGGCGGCGTTGCTCACCAATTTGCAGCCGCACGACGTACTTTTCATCGACGAGATTCACCGCCTCGCTCCGGCGGTCGAGGAAATTCTGTATCCGGCGATGGAGGATTTCCAGCTCGACCTCATCATCGGCGAGGGGCCTTCGGCGCGGTCGGTGCGGATCGATCTGCCGCCGTTTACGCTCATCGGCGCCACGACGCGCAGCGGCCTCATCACGCGCCCCCTGCGCGAGCGTTTCGGCATTCCCCTGCGCCTTCAGTTCTATACGCCCGATGAGTTGCAGCAAATCATCGTCCGGGCGGCCGGAAAGCTCGATACGCCGCTGACGCCCGAGGGAGCCGGGGAAATCGCCCGCCGCGCCCGGGGTACGCCCCGCGTCGCCGGACGGCTTCTCAAGCGGGTGCGCGATTTCGCCGCCGTGGACGGCCACAAATCCATCGACGCCAAGGCCGCCGACGAAGCGTTAACAAGGCTGGAAGTCGACCGTTTGGGCTTCGATGCCATGGATCGCCGTTATCTTGCCATGATTGCCGACAATTATGGCGGCGGCCCTGTTGGCGTGGAAACGCTGGCGGCGGCTCTGTCCGAGCAGCGTGACGTGCTGGAGGAGGTGATCGAGCCTTTCCTGCTTCAGCAAGGCTTGCTGCAACGTACCCCGCGTGGACGCGTTTTGACGGACGGTGGCTATCGCCATTTGGGGATAACGGCGCCTCAGGGGCGGCAGATGGGTTTATTGGACGTGGAAACGGAAAATGGCGCGGAGGAGGAAAGAGTCTAACATGAACGCAAAAACGCTTTTTGCCATTATCGCGGCCGTTCTTGTCGCTCTTGGTCTCCAGAATTATATCATTGCCCCGGCCAAGACGGGTGTTGCCGAGGCTCCTGCGCAAAAGGAAAGCGCCTATGATCGCGTGATGCGTACCAACACGCTTCGCTGCGCCTATGCCCTTTATTCCCCGTGGGTCAGCAAAGACCCCAACACCGGAAAAATCAGCGGCATTATGCCCGACTTGATGGCTGAGTTCGAAAAAGCCAACGGCCTTAAAGTCGAGTGGGGGCCGGAAATCGACTGGGGCAACATTGCCGCTACGTTGCAATCCGGCAAAGCCGATGCCTTTTGCTCCGCCATGTACATGACGCCGAAACGCGGGCGCGTTATGGCGGGATCGACGCCTATATTCTTTGGCACCATTGAGGCCTATGTACGCCAGGACGACAAGCGCTTCGACAGCAATGTTGATCTTATCAACCGGCCAGAGGTGCGGCTCGAAGTCAATGCGGGCGATATTTCTGAAGAGATTGCACAGAGTATTTTTCCGAAAGCCCAGCGCGTTTACAAGGGCGAGTTTGGTGGTGAAGATCAGTTGTTTATAGACGTGGCCACAAACAAGGCCGACCTTACGTTGAGTGGCCCCAACAATCTTTCG
>JAQUPC010000053.1 GCA_028716765.1 Alphaproteobacteria bacterium
CGCGATGTACATCGGCTTCAACAGCGACGTTCTGCCGCAAAACAGCATCACCGATTATCTTTTGCGCGTCGTGCAGCCGAAACTTCAAGCCATCGACGGCGTGCAAGTCGCCGAGATTCTTGGCGGGCAGAATTTCGCGCTCCGGGCGTGGCTCGATCCCCAAAAACTGGCCGCTTACGGGTTGACCGCCTCGGACGTCAATCAGGCGCTGGCAAAAAACGACTACATCTCCGGCCTCGGCAACACCAAGGGCCAGATGGTTCAGATCAATCTGACCGCCTCGACCGGCTTGCACTCGCTTGAAGAGTTCCGCCGCCTTGTCGTCAAGCAGGAAGGTGGCGCGATCGTCCGGCTTGAGGACGTCGCCAACGTCACGCTCGGATCGGAGGATTACGAATCCCGCGTCGGGTTCGACGGCAAGCAGGCCGTTTATATCGGCATTCAGGTCACGCCCACCGCCAATCTTCTGAACGTGATCAAGGACGTGCGCGCGGAATTCCCTCAAATTCAGGCCGAACTGCCGGAAGGGCTGAACGGCAGCATCGTTTACGACTCCACGAAATTCGTGAACAGCTCCATCGACGAGGTTATCTGGACGCTGCTGGAAGCGCTGTTGATCGTGACGGGCGTCGTGTTCGCCTTCCTGGGGTCGCCGCGCTCGGTCCTGATCCCGACGATTGCCATACCGTTGTCGATCATCGGGGCCTTCATCATGATGTTGATGTTCGGCTTTTCCATCAATCTTTTGACTCTGCTGGCCCTCGTCCTCTCCATCGGCCTTGTCGTGGACGACGCCATCGTCATCGTCGAGAACGTCAACCGGCACATGGACGAAGGCATGACGCCCATGGATGCGGCGATCAAGGCGGCGCGCGAACTCGCCATGCCGATCGTGGCGATGACCATCGTGCTGATCGCCGTTTATGTCCCCATCGGTTTCCAGTCCGGCTTGACGGGGGCGCTGTTCACCGAGTTCGCTTTCACGCTTGTGGGCGCCGTGACGGTTTCGGCCGTCGTCGCCCTGACGCTTTCACCTATGCTCTGCGCGCGCATTCTCAAGCCCCGCAGCGAAACGCGGCACGGCTGGCAACAAAACTTCATCGATTTTATCGACCGCGAGTTCGAAAGACTGCGCCGCGGCTATGAAAATCTTTTGCGCTCAAGCTTTAACTATCTGCCCGTCACGATGGCGTTCGCGGCCATCATTCTGGGCAGCATCTATTTTCTTTACACAAGCGCCCGGACGGAACTTGCGCCGCAGGAAGATCAAGGCGTGGTCATTTCGATGTCCACTTCCGCGCCCGACGCGACCTTGCAACAAAGGCAGATTTACTCGCGTGAGGTGTACAAGCTCTTTGCCGGCTTTCCCGAAACCGATCACGTTTTTCAACTTGATATCCCGGGGCAGTCCATCGCCGGCATGGTGTTAAAGCCGTGGGACGAGCGCAAGCGCACCTCGAACGATTTACAGCCCATCATACAAAAAGACCTGAACGACATCGCGGGCATCCGCGCCGCCGCCTTTCAGCCGCCGCCCTTGCCGGGCGCGCGCGGCTTGCCGGTTCAATTCGTCATCACCTCGACCCAGCCGTTCGAACGGATCGACGAGGTCGCCCAGAACTTCCTTCAGGAAGCGCGCAAAAGCGGCCGGTTTATCTTCCTCGATTCCGATTTGAAGATCGATTTGCCGCAAGCGACCGTGAACATCAACCGCGACAAGACGGCCCAGCTTGGCCTGACGATGAACGACGTTGGCGGAGCCTTGAGCGCCATGCTCGGCGGCGGCTACGTCAACTATTTCAGCCTCTATGGCCGTTCCTACAAAGTTATTCCGCAGGTGCAGCAGCAACACCGCCTGAACACCGAACAGCTTAAAAACTACTATATTCAAACGGCCGACGGCTCATCCGTGCCGCTTTCGACCATTGCCGACATCCGGATGCAGGTCGTGCCGGAAACGCTCAACCACTTTCAGCAGCTCAACGCGGCGACCATCTCCGGCGTTATGTACCCCGGCATAGCCCTCGGCGACGCCCTAACTTACATGAAAGACCTGGCGGGGAGCACGCTTCCGGAAGGCTACAGCATCGATTACGCCGGGCAATCGCGCCAGTTCGAGCAGGAGTCGAGCGGCTTCGTGATCACGTTCATGTTCGCGCTGATTATCATCTTCCTGACGCTGGCCGCGCAGTTCGAAAGTTTCCGCGATCCCGTCACGATTTTGATTTCCGTGCCGATGGCGATTTCAGGCGCGCTTATTTTCATTGCCGCCGGAATCGGCGGCGCAAGCATCAACATCTATACGCAGGTCGGGCTTGTGACGCTTATGGGACTCATCAGCAAACACGGCATTCTGATCGCCGAGTTCGCCAACCGCCTCATGGAACAGGGGATGACGAAAAAGGAGGCCATCATCCACGCCTCGGGCATCCGCTTGCGCCCGATCCTCATGACCACGGCCGCGATGGTGCTTGGCGTTGTGCCGTTGATTACGGCCAGCGGGGCGGGCGCGCTGTCGCGCTACAACATGGGACTGGTGATCGCCACGGGACTTTTCTTCGGCACGCTGTTCACATTGTTCGTGCATCCCGCGGTCGTTCTTCTCATCGCGGCGGAACACCACAAGCGGCAAGATGCCGTACCCGAAAAGGCGCCGGTCACTGAGACACCGCAGGTTACGAGCGAGCCTGCGCCAAAGCCCTCTAAACCAAAGAAAACTCCACCGAAACGCCGTTAGTTCTTTGGTTAATGTAGGGTTATCCGAAAAAATATTTTTGGTTTTTCATCCGAAATGATATAAAGAAGCGTTGAATAATTAACTTATTTGAGGATGAAAATGATAAAAAATCGGAAAATGCTCACAACCCATAATCTTGCCGGCGATTATCCATGGGGCCGTCTCAAGGAAGCCTGCACCCAAGAAGCTCCGAAGGATTCAATAATTGCCTCCTTATTCAGGCCTTCGCTGAGAAAAAGAAAAAAATGGATCGAACGGGACCTACGGGCCAGCAGACGCTTGCTTGTTGATGTGACCATTGACGTTTGCGATGTGAAAAGCGGTATATTTTCAGTTACCTGCAAGGATTTGAGCGAAGTTGTTAAGCAAAGCACAATTACCCCTGACGGTTTTTATGAGGGCGAAAATAAGGTCGCCATTGACGCTAATAAAGAAAGTGAACTCCATTCGTGGGCGGCGCTTCGCGACATTGTGCTTCTCCACATTCCGGAAATGAGGCAACTCTGGAAAACCACGGAACCTTCTAATTTGCGCTCAGCTCTATTTTCGGGCAACGGTTCATCACAACGTCAACCCCGGCAGCTTTCGCTCTTTTCGCCGCAGCCTCGTTGACGACGCCCAACTGCATCCATACGACTTTGGCCCCGATGGCGATAGCTTCGTCCGTCACCAGCCCCGCCGCTTCCGAATTGCGGAAAATGTCCACCATATCGACAGGCTCCGGAATATCGGCCAGCGCGGCATAGACTTTTTCGCCGAGCAACTCCTGCCCCGCCAAAGCCGGATTGACGGGAATGACGCGGTAGCCGCGTCCCTGCATAAAACGCATGACGCCGTGGCTTGGCCTTGCGGGATTATCGCTCGCCCCCACCATAGCAATGGTGCGAACTTTCCCCAAAAGCACTTGAATTTCCTGAAGCGACGGCTCGACATACCCCATAGCATTCTCCCTCAGCCTTGTTTTCGTCCATGCGCTGTGCTCATCTATTCTGCTGATCCTATAGGTCTTTTTGCCATCTGTCATGAGGAGCGCACATGAAGCGCCAGACTATCGCCCTTGTCGTTTTGCTCGCTCTTGTTGCCGGTTTCGGGGGCGGCGAACTGGCTACCCGGCTTGCAAAACCGGAAGCAGCAAGCACTCAACGCGAATCCGTTTATGACCGCATCATGCGGACGGGCGTGATCCGCTGCGGCTACGCCGTGTGGGACCCGGGCTTTACGAAGGATCCTAACACGGGCGCCTTCGGCGGCATCGTCTACGACGTGACGATAAAGCTGGGCGAAATGCTAGGGCTGAAAATCGATTATGTGAGCGAACTTAACGTCGCCACATACCTTGAAGACATGAACGCAGGAAAGTTCGACGTTGAATGCTCGGGAGGGTTTCCCAACGCACAGCGGGGCAAATTCGTCCTGTATTCGCGCCCCTACGGCTATGCGCCAACATATGCCTATGTCCGCGCCGATGACACGCGTTTCGACTCGGGGCTCGCGTCCATCAACAGGCCGGATGTCACGGTGGCGGTCATGGATGGCGATTTCAGTGTGCATTACCGCGAGCATGAATTTCCCCTGACAAAAACCTACCAGCTTTCGGCGAGCATGAATTTCTCGGACATCCCAATGGCGGTCGTTTACGGCAAGGCGGATGTGGCTATCTTCGACGCAATGAGCGCCAAGGAGGTCATTGCGAGCAATCCCGGCAAATTAAGGCGGCTACCTTTCGAAATTCGCACCGTCCCGATAAATTTTTCCGTTCCGCGCGATGAATCGATGCTCAAGTTCATGATCGACAGCGCGCTCGATGAACTGGTTGACAGCGGTTACGTAACCAGGCTTATCAGGAAATACGGTTTTGAAGATGGTTTGGTCCTTCCTGTCGCCCCCGGCCACCAAAGCGTTCAGGCCAAATAACGGCGTGTGACGTTTGCGTTACGCCGTGATATGAAAGGCTTCCTGCACCTCTAAAGATCAAGAAAACCCATGCCTATCGACAAAACCTACGATCCCGCCGCCGCCGAGGCGAAATGGTATCCCCTTTGGGAGAAGTCCGGCGCATTCGCATGCAATCCGCAATCGAAAGCCAAGCCTTACTGCATCATGATCCCGCCGCCGAACGTGACCGGCAGCCTGCACATGGGGCATGGCCTCAGCTACACGCTGCAGGACGTCCTGATTCGTTACAAGCGCATGCAGGGGTTCGACGTGCTATGGCAGCCCGGAACCGATCACGCGGGCATCGCCACGCAAATGGTCGTCGAGCGCCAGCTTGCGGCGCAAGGGCTGGACCGCCGCAAAATGGGCCGGGAAGCTTTCCTGAAAAAAGTCTGGGAATGGAAGGCCGAGTCCGGCGGCACGATCACGAAGCAGCTGCGCCGTCTCGGCGCTTCGCCCGATTGGGCGCGCGAACGCTTTACGATGGACGAAGGCCTGAGCCGCGCCGTGGCGAAGGTTTTCGTGCAGCTTTACCGTGAAAACCTGATCTACAAGGACACGCGCCTTGTGAACTGGGATCCGAAGATGCTCACGGCCATCTCCGACCTTGAGGTGGAGCAGAAGGAAGTTCGAGGCAACCTTTGGCATTTCAAGTACCCGATAGAAAACTCGGATGACTTCATCGTCGTCGCCACCACGCGGCCCGAGACGATGCTGGGCGACACCGCCGTCGCCGTACATCCCGAGAATGAAAAACTAAAACATCTGATCGGCAAGAACGTGATCCTGCCGCTTGTGGGCCGCCGCATCCCGATCGTCGCCGACGAATACGCCGATCCCGAAAAGGGCACGGGCGCTGTGAAAGTCACGCCCGCACATGATTTCAATGATTACGAAGTCGGGCGCCGCCACAAGCTGCCGATGATCAACATTTTCGACAAGCAAGCGAAGCTCAACAACGAGGTGCCGGAAAAATACCGCGGCCTCGACCGCTTCGAGGCGCGCAAGCTTATCGTGGCGGACATGGAAGAGCTCGGCCTCGTGGACAAGATTGAGCCGCACGTCCACACCGTACCGCACGGCGACCGCTCCGGCGTGCCGATCGAGCCTTGGCTGTCCGAGCAATGGTATTGCGACGCGGGGAAGCTTGCCGTCGAAGCCCTTAAAGCCGTCGAGGACGGCCGCACGAAGTTCGTGCCGCAGCAATGGGAAAACACCTACTATGCCTGGATGCGCAACATCGAGCCGTGGTGCATCAGCCGCCAGCTTTGGTGGGGCCATCAGATCCCGGCGTGGTACGGGCCGGACGGCAAAATCTTCGTGGCCGAGACGGAGTCCGACGCTAGAGACGAAGCCACAAAGACGTATGGCAAAGCGACAACGCTGCAGCGCGATGAAGACGTGCTCGACACGTGGTTTTCCTCGGCGCTATGGCCTTTTTCGACGCTCGGCTGGCCGGAGCAAACGCCGGAAGTCAAGCGCTATTACCCCACGAACGTTCTCGTCACCGGCTTCGACATCATCTTTTTCTGGGTCGCGCGCATGATGATGATGGGCCTGCATTTCATGGGCGACGTGCCGTTCCGCGATGTGTACATCCACGCGCTGGTGCGCGACGAAAAAGGCCAGAAAATGTCCAAGACCAAGGGCAACGTCATCGACCCTCTGGACATGATCGACAAATACGGCTGCGATGCGCTGCGCTTTACGCTCGCCAACATGTCGACGCCGGGCCGCGACATCCGCCTCGCCCCCGCGCGCATCGAAGGCAACCGCAACTTCGCCACCAAGCTGTGGAACGCCGCCCGTTTCTGCCAGATGAACGAATGCGAATGGCGGCCTGATTTCGATCCCGCCAGGGTCAAGCACACCGTCAACCGCTGGATCGTCGGCGAAACGAAGGCGGCGGCGGACAAGATTACGTCGCTACTGGACCAATACCGCTTCGATCTTTCGACCCATGCCGTTTACGAATTCGCGTGGAACACGTTTTGCGACTGGTATCTTGAGTTCACGAAGCCGGTCTTCTCCGGCGCGGACGAAGCGGCCAAAATCGAAACCCGGCTGACGACGGCATGGGTTTTGGCGCAGATGCTCAAGCTTTTGCATCCGTTCATGCCCTTCATCACTGAAGAACTTTGGAGCCAGCTCGTTCCGAACGGCAAGCTGTTGATGACCGAAAGCTGGCCGCAACTGCCGGACGCGCTCGTTCACGAAAAGGCGCAGAATGAAGTGAACTGGGCCGTCCGCCTTATTTCGACGGTCCGCACGATCCGCGCCGAACTGAACGTTCCGGCCGGGGCGAAAATCCCGCTTCAGCTGAAGGATGCCAGCGAGCAAAGCCGCGTACGGCTCGGCATGTATCTTCCGATCATCCAGCGCCTCGCGCGCCTTTCGAGCGTCACGCAAACGGCCGAAGTTCTGCCCGGCTCGGCGCAAGCCGTTCTGGACGAAGCGACGATTGTTCTGCCGCTGGCGGAAGTGATCGATCTCGATCAGGAGAGCGCGCGCCTCGGCAAGGAAAGCGAGAAATGGGCCGCCGAAATCCGCAAGCTGGAATCCAAGCTGGCCAATGAAGCTTTCATCTCCCGCGCGCCCGAGGAGGTCGTCGCCGAACATCGCGGGCGCAAGGCCGAAGCCGAAGCCATGCTGGAAAAGCTCAAGGCGGCGCGGAAGAGTTTGGCGGGATGAAAAAGAACGTCATCCCTGATAATTTTCTTTTCGTCTGCATAAGCAGACGAAAGAAAATTGATCCGGGATCCAGTAATGCTATCTGTACGGACGTTCCGTTGGAGATATTTACTGGGTTCCGGACAAAAATCGCAAATCGCCAAAAGGGGCGTTTTGCGATTTCTTCCGGAATGACGTTCTTTTTTTTCGCGGCTTTTTTTATGAATTTCTCCACTCTTGCCGCCTCGCCGCCAACCGTTGACCCCGTCTTTTGCCGCGCGCTGGTCAAGCACGTGCCGGACGCCGACGTGACCTATCGACCCGGGGTGGATGTTAACGGCAGGCCCGTCGCGCCCGCCGATCTGCCCGGCAGCGCCGATTTTCAGGTGCAAAACCCTATTTCCATCCCGCTCACGGCGGATTTGATGAAGTTTCTAAACTTCCCCGCGGACAGTTTCCCCTTTAACACGATGGGGCGAACCGATATAAATCTGGGCACACTGACGGTGGACGGCGGCCGCGTTCTTTATAACGGCCAGCCGCTGACCAGCGATCAGCAGGACAACCTTGCCGTCCTGTGCCTGAAGCCGGACGGAACCGAAGCGCCGAAGCCATTAACGACGGACAAACCAAAACGATAACGCCGGGATATTATGAACAACGCCAAGCCGAACAAGCCCTCAACGCCTAAAACCGCCGTCACGCCAATCCGCGCGGAAAACTACGCCGAGTGGTATCAAAAGGTGGTGCGCGCCGCCGACTTCGCCGAACTTTCGGGCGTGCGCGGCTGCATGGTTCTGAAGGCGTGGGGCTACGGCGTTTGGGAATTGATGCAACGCGATCTGGATCGCCGCTTCAAGGAAACGGGGCACGAGAACTATTACTTCCCCTTATTCATCCCGCTCAGCTATTTCCAGCGCGAGGCGGATCACATCGACGGCTTCGCCAAGGAGATGGCGATCGTCACCCATCACCGCCTGACGAAAAAAGACGGCGTTCTGGTGCCCGACGGCGAACTGGAAGAGCCTCTGGCCATCCGCCCGACGTCCGAGACGATCATCGGCGAGTCGATGGCGAAGTGGGTTCAGTCGTACCGCGATCTGCCCTTGCTCATCAACCAATGGGCCAACGTCGTGCGCTGGGAAATGCGCCCGCGCATCCTTTTGCGCACAACCGAGTTTCTTTGGCAGGAAGGCCACACGGCCCACGAGGCCAAAGACGAGGCGATGCGCGAAACCATGCAGATGCTTGAGGTCTACCGCGCGTTCGTCGAGGATTATCTTGCGATCCCGCTTATCCCCGGCGAGAAGATCGCCGCCGAGCGTTTCCCCGGCGCGGTGAACACCTATTGCATCGAGGCCATGATGCAGGATGGCCGCGCCTTGCAGGCCGGGACGTCGCATTACCTCGGCACTACGTTCGCCAAGGCCATGAACATCATGTTCCAGAGCCGCGAGGGCAAGCAGGAATACGTTCATACGACATCATGGGGCGTTTCGACGCGCCTTTTGGGCGGCCTGATCATGACCCACGCCGACGACGACGGCATGAAAACGCCGCCGCGCATCGCCCCTTGGCAAATCGTCATTATCCCCATTGTGCGGGACGAGGCCCAAAAACAGGCCGTCATGCAGTATTGCGAAACGCTGCAAGCCGGGCTGAAGGCACAAACGCTTGACGGCCTGCCGTTGCGCGTCAAGCTTGACTCTCGCGGCATCCAATCCGCCGACAAGCGCTGGGAATGGATCAAGAAGGGCGCGCCGCTTCTCCTCGAGATCGGCCCGCGCGACGTCGAAGGCGGAAAAGTCTGCGTCACGCGCCGCGATCAGCTGGCTGCGGGCAAGCGTTTTATCGAGCGCGGCGAGTTCGTAAGAACAGTGAGCGCCGAATTGGCCGCCATACAGAAGGCGTTGTTTGATGCTGCTCTTGCCTTTCAGAAATCGCGCCTCGTTACTGACATCAAGGATTGGGCCGCCTTCGAGGTCTACTTTGCCAAAGACGCCGACAACACCTTTTCTTCGGGCCAAGGGTTCGTGCGCGCCAAGTGGTCGGGCGACGAAGCGTCGCTGGAAAAGCTGGAGCCGCTTGGCGTCACGGTGCGCTGCATCCCATTCGATCAGGACGGCAAAACGGGCGTCTGCGTGCTCACGGGCAAGCCCGCGACGCAAGACGTCATCTTCGCAAGGGCTTATTGATGATCTTCTCCCCCTTCGAACGCATGGTTTCGATGCGCTATTTACGGGCGCGGCGGCAGGAAGGATTCATTTCCGTCATAAGCTGGTTTTCGCTGCTCGGCATCGGGCTCGGCGTGGCGACGTTGATTATCGTCATGGCCGTCATGAACGGCTTCCGCGCCGAATTGTTTTCGCGCGTGCTCGGCCTTAACGGCCATATGAACGTCTTCGCCCAGGATGGCATGTTGTTCGACTATGCGCCCCTTGTGCAAAAACTGCTCGCCATTCCCGACGTTCTTGAAGTCTCGCCCAACATCGAAGGCCAAACGCTCATTACAAAGGACGGCGTGGCCTCAGGCGCGCTGGTTCGCGGCGTCGAGCCGGAGCTTTTCAAAAAGCGCGCGCTCATCGCCTCGCATATCGTCGACGGACTTCTGGACGATTTCGGGGACGACCGGATTATTATCGGCGCGCGCATGGCCCGCCGCCTTGGCGTGCGCGCCGGCGACAGCCTGACGCTGATCTCGCCGACCAGCAACACCACGGTTTTTGGCACGGCCCCGCGCATGCGGGCCTATCCCATTGCGGCTATCTTCGACGTCGGCATGTTCGAATACGACAACGGCTTTATCTTCATGCCGCTCAAGGCCGCGCAGACTTTCTTCCGTACCGGCACAGGCATTTCGTCTCTGGAGGTCTTTGTCAAATCGCCGCACGATTTCAGCCGCGTCAAAACGAGCATCGTCGAGGCGCTGAAAGGCACAAGCACGCGCCTTCTCGACTGGCAGCAGAGCAACGCCAGCTTTTTCACGGCGCTGCAGGTCGAACGCAACGTCATGTTTCTGATCCTGAGCCTCATCATTATGGTCGCCGCCTTCAACATCATTTCGGGCATGATCATGCTGGTGAAGGACAAGGGACGCGATATCGCAGTTTTGCGCACAATGGGCGCAACGCGCGGCATGGTCATGCGCATCTTTTTCCTGAGCGGCGCGAGCATCGGCGTATTGGGCACGCTGCTTGGCCTCGGCCTCGGCCTGCTGATCGCCGGCAACATCGAACGCGTACGGCAAGCCATACAGCACATGACCCACACCGAACTTTTCTCGGCAGAGATCTATTTTCTGACCCACTTGCCCGCCGTTATCGACTGGGGCGAAGTGACCCAGGTGGTTTTGATGGCGCTGACGCTGTCGTTTTTGGCCACGTTGTATCCTTCGTGGCGGGCCGCCCGGCTCGATCCGGTGGAGGCGTTGCGCTATGAATAATCGGGAATCGGAAAGTGCGGTGCTTGAGCTGCGCGATATCCGGCGGACGTTCATTCAGGGCGAAAACCGCCTTGAAGTCTTGCGCGGGTGTTCGCTTGCGATCCGCGCCGGGGAGAAAGTGGCCCTGATCGGCCCTTCGGGGTCGGGCAAATCGACCCTGCTTCATATCACGGGGCTTTTGGAAAAGCCGGACGCAGGCAGCGTTCTCATTTCTGGACGCGAAGCAACCGCCCTGAACGATGCCAGCCGCACGGCCCTCCGGCGGGAAACGATCGGTTTCGTCTATCAGTTTCATCATTTGCTCCCCGAGTTCTCGGCGCGTGAAAATATCGCGCTGCCGCAAATGATCGCTAACGTCCCTCGCGCGGAGGCTTTAAAAAGGGCTGACGAACTGCTAGACCTCGTCGGTTTACTTCAACGCGCCGGTCACCGTCCCGCACGTTTGTCCGGGGGGGAACAACAACGCGTGGCGATCGCGCGGGCGCTGGCCAATCGGCCGCATCTCCTCATCGCGGACGAGCCCACGGGCAATCTCGATCCCCACACGGCCGAAAACGTCTTTGCCGTTTTGCAGGAGCTTGTATCCTCACAAAAACTGGGCCTATTGATGGCCACGCACAATTACGACCTTGCCGGGCGTATGGATCGCGTATGCGAGTTAAATGATGGACTTATTGCCGCACAAAACTAACAAGCTCTCACATATATCTATTTTTGCTTTTACACCAAAAACCAATGTTTAAACGGCTTAAGCCTGAATTTCGTCATAATCTAACTTTTTTTTATTATAGAGCTTGACTTGATTCACATGAAATGGGCATAAAAAACGTTCAACAAATATCCATCGCCCTCTTTAAGTACGGGGCAAAAGCATCAGGAGTACTATTCAATGCCCGAGAAAATCTCCCACGAAAAGGCCGCGACAGAAAGAGACCTGAACGAACGCCTGCTGGCCCTGGCCGCTCAAGTCGTGGCCGCGCATGTCGGCCATAATACCGTGCCAACTGCCGAACTTCCTTCCCTGATCTCTACGGTTTATCAGAGCATGTCGCGCATTTGTTCCGGCCTCGGAACCGCCGAAGCCCGCACCGAACCTGCCGTGCCGGTCCGCCGTTCCGTTACGCCCGAATACATCATTTGTCTCGAGGACGGCAAAAAGCTGAAAATGCTGAAGCGCCACCTCAAGACGTCCTACAACCTCACGCCGGACCAATATCGCGAACGTTGGGGCCTGCCCGCCGATTATCCGATGGTTGCCCCCAACTATGCCAAGCAACGCAGCAAGCTGGCCAAGCAAATCGGTCTTGGCACGTCGCGCCGCACAAAAAGAGCGGCCTGATAAAATCTCTTTCACGTTCAACCGTTCGATAAGGCAGGGAGTTAGGCTCCCTGCCTTATCTTTTTGATTTATAATTCTTTTTTGAGCCCATCTATTCACAAAACGCGGCGGCATGGATTCTTTCCCCTGCTTTGTGGTAAGAGATCGGTCAAATAGAACTGATGCGCGCCCTTACGTTAAAATAACGGCCCATTTGCCTGATTTCCAACAGGCTGAAACAAACGGGAAATATGAGCACCGGAGAAACGACAGACCAGAATCGCAAAGACCTTGCGGCAGGAGCACTTGAGGTCCGCCTTGCGGAAACGGCGGCCGAAGTCGACGCTGCGCAGGCTCTGCGCTACCGCGTCTTCTATGATGAAATGGGCGCCGCGCCCACGCAGGCCATGCAGTTAAAACAGCGCGATTTCGACGCTTTTGACGACTATTGCGACCATCTTCTGGTCATCGACCACGCTGCCGCCCCCGGCGGCAAGGTGGTCGGCACCTATCGTCTGATCCGGCGCGAAGCGGCGGCAAAACAAGGCTCTTTTTATTCTTCCAGCGAGTACGACATTACGCCGCTCGTGAATTACCCCGGCGAAGTTCTGGAACTCGGACGTTCATGCATCGACGCGGAACACCGCATCGGCACCGTCATGCAAACGCTCTGGCGCGGTCTCGCCGGTTACATCGTTGAACACGACATCACGCTGATGTTCGGGTGCGCCAGCCTGCCGGGCATCGACCCCGAAGCCCACGCTTTACCCTTATCCTATCTTTATTATCATCATCTGGCGCCTCCGGCGCTCCGCGCCAAGGCCCTGCCGGAGCGCTACATTGACATGAAAAGACTGCCCCGCGAAGCGTTCGACCCCGCCGTAGCCCTGAACAGCATGAAGCTGGATCCGCGCAGCGGCGGCAACAGCCTTCCGCCTCTTATCAAAGGATATTTACGCGTCGGGGGCTACGTCGGCGACGGCGCGGTAATCGACGAGCAGTTCAACACCACCGACGTTTGCATCATCGTCAAGACCGACCTTATCACCAGCCGCTATATGCGGCATTATGAGCGCCCGAACTCCTGACCCTAGACCACCATTCCGATGTCCTTGAGCTGCAGGAACAGTTCGCCAGGCGTCTGGGGCAGTCGGCTGCGGACCAGCGTGTTCACGCGCGCTTCCAGAGTGGCAAAGCACTTCCGGAATTTCCACTCGCGCACATCGGGCCGCTCGGCGCCCAAGGGATCGTCAACCGTCCAGTGAACCTTGACCGGATCGCCGGGCCATGCCGGACAATTCTGCCGCGCTTCTTCCGACAAAGTGACGATGACGTCCGCCTTAAGAATGTGGGCGGAAGCCAGAAACTCGCCCCAGCCCTTGGTATGAAGGTTTTCGGTCGCTAGCCCCTCGGCCCTCAACAGCGCAACCGTTTCCGGATGAACCTCCGGCAACGGCTTATAGCCCGCGCTCCGGGCCGTAAAACGATCGCTTCCTTTGGCGTTTAACAAGGCTTCGGCTATTAAGCTTCGCGCGGCGTTGCCTGTGGACAGAAACAATACCAAAAGCGGCTTCATGCTCGTGATCGCCTTTCCCTTGACTCCTGCGAATCAATGATTCGCGAATCGCTTTCCTTCGTGTACGAAAAAGCGATTCGCCGGGCAACGCCGATAATTAACCATATGGTAACCAATCTGTGAGTGTGACAAGAAAGACTCTTATGGTAGTGTGAAGATAGCCGTTCGCTTTTGTAACTCTTTTAAAATCAAAGAACATTGCGCGGCGCAAACCCATTGGCCAATGATCCGGACATGAAACAATCACCTTCTGCAGCGACTGCCTCCATCAATCTCACTCTGCCGGATGGCAGCGTGAAATCTTTCCCCGCTCCCGTTACCGGCGCCGGACTGGCGGCCAGTATTGGCCCCGGACTTGCCAAGTCCGCTCTCGCCGTCACGGTCGACGGTGAAACGCGCGATCTTGCGCGCCCTATCGAAAAAGACGCCAAGGTCACGATCATCACGCGGCAATCCCCGGAAGCGCTTGATCTGTTGCGTCACAGCACGGCGCACATCATGGCCGAAGCCGTGCAGGAATTGTTCCCCGGAACGCAAGTCACCATAGGGCCG